>JBFWTF010000040.1:0-14704 GCA_050247995.1 Methyloceanibacter sp.
TAGGTCTCGAGCGCGTGGAAGCCCTTGAAATAGAGCAGCGGCTCGATCAGGCGCCCCGAGGCCGGATCGCGTTTGGTGACGGCCATGATGTCGGCGCGAAACGAATCGCCCAGAGCCGGCTCGCTCTCGATCACCTCGTTGAACAATTTGTGCAGAAGGCCGGTGTCGAGGGTCGAATGCTGGAGCCGGCGCGCGAGCCGGTGGCATACGGCGTCTTCGAGCCGGTCATGGTCCAGAACCGTGGCGTAGATGAAGCCGCCGAGAGCGGGCTCGGCCGCGCTGATCTCCTCGGCCTCGCGCCGCACCTGGCTCCAGACCGGGTCGTAGCTCTTGATGTGCCGTTCTTTGGCCGCCAAGGGTTTTGACATGGGAACCTCACCTGCCCTGCGAAAGTGCCGGGCTCACCGAAAACACGGAACTAGCACTGAACTAAGGCCGCCTGGTTAAAAAGTCGAGCACACCTTGCTTGAAGCGCTGGTCGCCTACCGCCTTCATATGGTCTCGCCCTTCGATGTCAAGGAGTTGCGCCCCCGGGATCAGGCGCCGGAGCTCCTCGCCCGAGCCCGCGATCACGTCCTCGCTCCCCGTGGCGATGAGGGTCGGCACGGCGATCCGGGCGAGGTCTTCGGCCCCGATCTTCTCCCGCGGGCCCCGCATGCAGGCGGCGAGCGCGGCGAGATCGCCTCCGGCCCTCTCGGCGAAGATTCTGAAGCTTCGCGCCGTGTCGTTGGGCACGTCCTCGGTCCGGGGCGCCTCGAGCGCGCGCGCGATGGGGCCGGTCCCGACCATCCCGCGCACGAGATTGATGCCAGCCCCGGCCAGGATCAGGCTTCGCACCCGCTGAGGATGTGCCAGCGCGAGGAAAGTGGCGATACGCGCGCCCATGGAATAACCCAGGATATCGGCGCGGCCGATGTCGAGATGGTCGAGCAGGGACGCCGCGTCCTCGGCCATGGTTGGCGCGCCGTAGCGGGCCGGGTCGTAAAGCTTCTCGCTCGAGCCGTGCCCGCGATTGTCGTAAGCGATGACGCGGCGCCCGGCCCCGGTCAGCGCGCGGAGCCAATGCGCGTCGCGCCAATTTGTCGCGACATTGGAGGCGAAGCCGTGAATGAGCAGGATCGGGTCCCCCCTGCCCTCATCCACATAGGCGATCCTCACGCCGCCGGAGTCGAAACTCAGCATTCTTTGACCTACCGTTTTGGCCCTTCTGTCACTATGCTCACCGCCAACTCAAGCGACGAAAAGACGAGCAGCACTCATGGCGCAATCTCTCGTGCCTCATCTCGTGAACGACAAGGGCGTCGGCCGGATCAAGATTGGCGTCAAGGAATTTCAATGCATGGGGGCAACGCCGCCCTTCGATCATCCCCATGTCTACCTCGACATGGGCGGCGAGGCCGAGATCATCTGCCCCTATTGTTCGACCGTTTACCAGCACGACCGCGCGCTGAAAGCGACCGAGAGCGATCCGCCCGCTTGCGTCTTCGTGGCGACAGCCCCGCCGGGGGCGCCCGCGGCCTAGAGCCGGCTCAACCATGCCCGGACAGGCACTCATCGCCGGCGGCGGCATCGGCGGATTGACCGCAGGCCTTGCGCTCGCGCGGGCCGGGATCGCCAGCGAGATCCTCGAACGCTCGCATTTCGCCGAGGAGACCGGCGCCGGTATCCAGCTCGGTCCCAACGCCACGCGCGTGCTTGCCGCGCTCGGGGCGCTCGATGGGATCGAGCGCCATGCCTTCAAGCCGGACGCGATCGTCATTCATGACGGCGTGACCGGCCGCAAGCTCACCACGATGCCCCTCGGGCGGGCGGCCGAGGAGCGCTACGGCGCGCCCTACCTCACCTTGCGCCGCGCCGATCTTCACGCGGGCCTGCGCGCGGCGCTCGCAAGGGAGACCCTTGCCACTTTACGAAACGGTTTCGAGCTCCACGCGATCGACGCGCAAGGCGGCGATGGCGTCGTCGCGCGCGCCAGCGACGGCAGCGAAGCGAGAGCCGCGTGCCTGATCGGCGCCGACGGAATCTGGTCGGCGCTGCGCCCTCTCATCAACCCCGGAGCGGGCTTGCGCTTCACCGGCGCCACGGCATGGCGCGCCCAGGTCCCGCGCGCGATCCTTCCCGCCCGCTTCACCGAGAAGGTGGTCGGGCTCTGGATCGGCCCAGGCGCGCATCTCGTGCACTATCCGGTCGGCGGCGGCGCCGACCTCAACATTGTCGCGGTCACGACGGGGGGGAGCGGCGATCGGGGCTGGAACCAGCCGGGCAACGCCGCGAATGTGCGCGCGAACTTCGCGCCTTGGGCCGGCGAGGCGAAAGCCCTGCTCGAACGGGCTGAAACCTGGCGGGGCTGGTCGCTCTATCGCCTCGTCGGGATCAGGCGTTGGAGCGTGGGGCCCGTCACGCTGCTCGGCGACGCGGCCCATCCGGTCTTGCCCTTTCTCGCGCAAGGCGCGGCTCTCGCCATCGAGGATGCGTCAGCTCTTGCCGCCGCGCTTGCGTCAATGCCGGACGACCCCACGGCGGCCTTCCGGCGCTATGAGAAATTGCGCCGGCCGCGCGCCGCGCAGGTTCGCCGCGCCTCGCGCCGCTTCGGCGTTCTCTACCATCTCGGCAGCCCCTTGGCCGCGGCGCGCAATCTCATCCTGGCGCGGCGGCGCGAGGAGACGGCGCTTGGCCGTTTCGACTGGCTCTACCGCGCTTGAGGCCGCGCCTTAATGGCCCGTCGCATCGCCGCGCCGGGCCGCCTCGTAGAGGAACCAGACGCGCCGCTCGGCCTGGTCGATCCAGACTTCGATCATGCTCGTCGTCGCCACGTCCTTCTCCGCTTCGCACAGCTCGTGCGCCTCGCGCATGGATGCGATCAGCGCCTGATTGTCCGATCTAAGCTCGGCCAGCATGTCGAGCGGATCGACGAAGTCGGCGTCGTTGTCGGGGATGCGCTGAAGCCGCGCGATGTTGCCGATCGAATGCAAGGTGATGCCGCCGACTTTACGCACCCGCTCGGCGATCTCGTCGGTCATGGCGAAGATCTGGCCGGCCTGCTCGTCGAACAGGAGATGGTAGTCGCGGAAATGCGGCCCGCTCACATGCCAATGGAAATTCTTGGTCTTGAGGTAGAGCGCGAACACGTCGGCAAGCAGCGCATTGAGGGCGCCGGCGATATCGCGGCGGGCATTGTCGCCGAGATCGGTCGGCGTCTGAAGCGGCGCCTTGCGGCGCTCTCTGGCGTCTTTGCTCATTGCTGTTCTCCTGTGAACGGGTTGGGGGGCGAAACTATGCCATGGGATGGCTTAGCCTCTCTTGCCATCGGAACGTTTCCCGCCTGAGGGGCGGCGGGCCTTGCCGGCCGCCTCCATCGCCTCGCCCGGAGCCGGATCCTGCCCTGGGGCCGCGGCGCCGCCCGATCCCGCCGTCGCGGCCACGAGCACGGCCAAGCCGGCAACGCCGGCGAGGAGCGATGCGACGAGGATGCCGAATTTCGCCGATTCGAGCTCGCCGCCCTCGAAGGCCAGGTTGGCGATGAACAGCGCCATGGTGAAGCCGATACCGGCCAGCAGGCCGGCGCCGATCATCTGTGGCCAGCCGACATCGGCGGGCTTGCGCGCAATTCCGATCATGACGGCAAGCCAAGCGAAGGCGAAGATGCCGGCGGGCTTGCCGATGGCGAGGCCGGCAATGGTCCCCAGGGTGATCGCATCGAGCTGATTGACCGGCCCGATCGCCACGCCGGCATTCGCCAGCGCGAAAAGCGGCAGGACGACGAAGGCCGACCAGGGATGGACGCTGTTTTCCAGACGCTGCTGCGGCGAAATACTTTCGCGCGCCGCGCGCGCGACCGCGCGGCGGACGGCCACGGGCTCCTGACCCGGCTGCCCTTGTTCCGGGCCCATCGTCTCGCGCGCCCAATTCAGAAAGTGATCGAGCCGTGTCTCGTCCACCCAAGGCCGCACCGGCGTGAGCAAGCCGAGCGCAACGCCGGCAATGGTCGGGTGAATTCCCGACTCGTGCAGCGCCGCCCAGGTCAGGATGCCGACGGCCCAATAGGCCGCAACCGGTCGCACGCCGAGCCACTGCATGAGCGCGGTCACGCCAACGCCAACAAGCGCCAGAAGGAAGGGCACGAGATAGAAGCCGTGGCTATAGCCGACCCCGATCACGAGAATGGCGCCGATATCGTCGATGATGGCGAGCGCGAGCAGGAACACCTTGAGGCTGTCGGGGATGCGCTTGCCGAGGAGCGCCATGCAACCGACGACGAAGGCGATGTCGGTGGCGACGACGACGCCCCAGCCGGACGGGGCTTGAGGCGCGATCGACAGATAGATGAGCGCCGGCACGAGCATGCCGCCGAGCGCCGCGGCGAACGGCAAGGCGACGGCGCCCTTCTTGCTCAACTCGCCCATCACGACTTCGCGCTTGATCTCGAGTCCGACGACGAAGAAGAAGAGCGTCACCAACCCGTCGTTGATCCAGTGGCGGAGCGAGCGTTCCCAAACGATATCGCCGAAGCGCAAGCCGATCGGCGTGGACCAGAAGGATTCAAATGCCGGACCGTAGGCCGAGTTGGCGGCGATCAGCGCGACGATCGCCGCCGCGAGCAGCACCGCGCCGCCCGCCGCCTCGGTATGGATGAAGCGATGGAACGGCGTTACGAACCTGTCGATCGGTTCTGTCGGAAATCGCGGTCGCAATATTCAGCTCTTTTGCGTGTTTTGCGTTGGCGTTGCCCGCGGGGCCTCGGGGTCGTACCTGGAAACTATATAGGCGTCCGCCTCGCGTGGCGTTAGCCGAGCGCCCAATTGTCGCGACCGCCCCACGAACGGCGCCGAGGGGTGCCATTTACGCCTACGCGGGCTCTGGCCTCAATTGACGCGGACGACCTGGACCAGATTGTCCGAGAAGGTCGGCGCCCGCCCCAGCCCGCAGAACTCTGCCGACGAGATCGAATTCACCGAGCCGTCGGAGCGGTTGAGGCTCCGCCAATAGCCGAGCGTCGCCACGACCACGCCCTCGCGCACGTCGTCGGTGACGCGGGCAAGGCCCTCGAAATCGCCGCGATCGTTGAAGACCCGTACCGGATCGCCCTCGCGGATGCTGCGCGCGGCCGCGTCCTTGGGGCTGATCATGACGAATTGCTCGCCCTGCCCTTTGATCTTGTGCGGCTCGTTGGCGTAGCAGGAATTGAGGAAGCCGTGACTCTTGGGCGAGATGACGTTGAGCGGATAACGCTCGGCGAGGCGCGGATTGGTGGCCGCGCTTTCCCGCGGCGGCACGTAGCCCGGAAGCGGATCGACATCCTCACCCGATTGCATCGCCTCGTACATCATGCGGAAGGGCGGCGCGACGAAGTTCTTGGCGTCCTTGACCAGGAATTCCACCTTGCCCGAAGGCGTGGGGAAATTGCCGTCGGCATGCGGCAGCCGGTCGTCGGGCGTGCCCACGGCGAGATGGAAATAGCCGTGCTTGCGGAAATAATCCATGTCGATGCCGGCCATCTGCGGCGCGTCCCATTTCACGTAATGCTCGGCAAGCTCCATGTCGCTCATCTTGAATTGCGGATCGTCGAAACCGAACGCGGCGGCGAGCAGCCGGAAGATCTCGGCGTTCGACTTCGCCTCGCCGCGCGGCTTAATCGCCTGCTCGTTGAGCGTGAGATAGAAATGGCCCCACGAGAACATCATGTCGTCGTGCTCGCCGGCCATGGTGGCGGGGAGCACGATGTCGGCATAGGCCGCCGTATCGGTGACGAAATGCTCGGCGGTGACGAAGAAGAGGTCTTCGCGGCTCAGGCCCTTGACGATCGTGTTGGTCTCGGGCGCCTGGCTCACCGGGTTGGTGTTGTAGACGTAGAGACCCATGATCGGCGGGTCGAGCTTCATGTCGCCGACGAGCGCGCGGCCCAACTGAAGGTTGTTCACGACGCGCGAGCCGGGACGGATGAAGTCGGGGCGCGACACCCGCGCCCAATCGATCGGGAACTCCCATAGCGGCATCTGCAACAGGCCGCCCCCGACATGGCGCCATGAGCCCGCGAGGGCCGGGATGGCGCAAACGGCGCGGATGGTCTGGCCGCCGCCGGCATGGCGCTCGAGCGCGACGCCGAGGCGGATGACGGAAGGCTGGATGGTGGCGAACTCGCGCGCGAAGGTGGCGACGTCCTGCGCCGGCACGCCCGTCACCTGCTCGACATAGTCCGGCGTGAACTCGGCCGCGCGCTCGGCGAGCTCGGCGAAACCGACGGTGTGCTTCTCGACCCAGTCGCGATCGACATGGCCGTTCTTGATCATCGCGGCGATGATGCCCATGGCGAGCGCGCCGTCGGTGCCCGGCTTCGGCATGATGTGCCAATCGGCTTGCTTCGCCGTGCGCGAGCGGTAGGAATCGATCACCACGACCTTGGCGCCGCGCTTCTGCGCTTCGAGCACGAACGGCCAGTGATGCAGGTTGGTCGAGATCGAGTTGCAGGCCCAGATGACGATATAGCGGGAATGGACGAAACTCTCGGGATCGACCCCGCCGGTCGGCCCGACCGTGAGCAGCCACGCGGTCGATGAGCCCGAGGCACAGAACGTCTTCTCGTTGACGGTCGAGCCGAGGCGATTGAAGAAGGCATCGCCCGCCGTGAGCCCCTGCACCAGACCTTCATTGCCGAGATAGGAATAGGGCATGATCGCCTGACTGCCGTAGCGCGCGATGATGTCCTTCCACCGTTTGGCGATCTCGGCGATGGCCTCATCCCAGGAGATGCGGGCGAACTGGCGCGAGCCCTTCGGCCCGACGCGGCGCAGCGGATAGAGCACGCGATCGGGATTGTAGTGGTGGTCGTGATAGTCCTTGAGCTTGACGCACAGCCCCCCGCGCGTCATCGGGTGCTCCTTGTTGCCCCTGACCTCGACCAGCCGCCCGTCGGCGACCTCATAGATCATGGCGCAGGTGTCGGGGCAGTCATGCGGACATCCCCCGAAGAATTGCGTGCGCTTAGGCTGCTCGTTCATGCCCTTGAGCCCTCCCGGAGGCCGATCCGATATGTCTGACCCCGGTCAGCCTATGAGACGGACGGTCTCTTGTCGACCGGACTTCACCACCCGGCCCCTCAAAAAAAAGGCGCTGCATAACTGGATGCCCGCGCAGGCGGGCATCCAGTAACCGACTGCGCCGCGAAAAGATGGCCGGCACGGGTTGCTGGATCGTCCGCCGTTGCGGACGATGACATGAAGGGATTGCGTGACGCCGAATTGACAATTTTGCGCCGCAAGGTCAGGTTCGCGCGCCTCACCTCGGCAGGGTCCCCGTGCACGCCACAGCGCCAGTCTCTTTTCTGCGGCCGATCCTGAGGCGGGGCTCGCTTTTTCCAGCCATCCTCATGCTCGTGGCCTCGCTCGGCCTCGCGAACGCCGCCGACGACACGGCCGTGGGCTCGATCACCGATCTCGACGGCACAGCGGAAATCGTCTCGGGCGGCGCGAGCGCGGCCGCTGCCGAGGGTGCGCCCGTGCACATGGCCGACGAGCTCACGACCGGCGCCGACGGCCATCTGCAAGTGACCTTTCGCGACGACACCGTGCTGACGCTGAGCGAGGGCGCACGAATCGTGATCGACCGCTACGTCTACGACCCCGATCAAGGCGTCGGCGACGTCCTCTTGACGACGACGCAAGGGGCCTTCCGCTTCGCCACCGGCAAGATGAAGGAGCTCTCCGGCAAGACCATCACGGTCGAGACGCCGGTCGCGCAGGTCGGCGTGCGCGGCACCGAATTCTGGGGCGGCCCCGTTAACGGCGAATACAGCGTCCTGCTGCTTGCCGGCGAGGTCAATGTGAGGAACGAGGCGGGCACCGTCACCCTCAACAAGCCGGGCTTCGGCACCGTGATCCGCTCGCGGCTCGTTGCGCCGATCCGCCCAAGCCTGTGGTCGGCCGACACGATCCAACGCGCGCTGACGCGGACGGTGACGCGGCAAGGCCTGAAACAACTCGAGCGCGAGCTCCGCCACTTCAACATCCCGGGCCTTGGCGGCAAGGACCGCCTCCCCGACCTCATCAAGCCGAAAGGCCTGAAGCCCAAGGTCGGTCCGGGCGGCAGCCTACAGAAGCATCTGCGCAAGCCCAAGCTGCGCATCCCCTGGTAGGGCAAAATCAAGGAGAGTCGAGATGAGGTTCGCGTGGATCGCAGCTCTGGCGTCGGCGGTGACCCTGTTTGCAGACGTGCCACACGTCGAGGCCGCCCGCCGCGTCTCGAGCTGGAGCGTCGAAGTCGCCCCCAATCGCGACGAGTGGCGTCACTACTATCGCCGCTATGGCGAGGACTGGCGCCGCTACTATCGGCCTCCCGCCCCGCCCGCGCCGGTTCGCCCCTTGAGTTGCGGGGAGTTTCGCTTTTGGGACGGCGACCGCTGCGTTGACGTCCGCTTCAGATAGCGAAAATAGCGCGCCGCAAGTCGAGTCCCACGGTTGAGAGCCAAGTCTCAGTCGCTGTCGCCCTCTTGGCCGCCTATAGTGAAGCGGATCCGAAGCTCCACCCGCCCGTCTCCAAAACACGTCAGATGCGGCCCGACGAGACCTGATCTAGCGACTCCCGAACAGACGCCTGAGAAATCCGCCTCGTTTTCGCCGCCGAGAAGCATCGTCATCTTGCAAACGGGAGGATTGAGCCCCGGCTGCGTCTGGAAATTTTGCTTCACCGCCCGGAGTGCTGCCGGTCAAGACCACTTTCGTGTTCTCCAAGCCGCTTTCCTCGACCAGCGCGTAGAGCGTGGCTGCATTCTGGGGTGAGAGCCGTACACAGCCATGCGAGGCAGGTTTGCCGAGGCGCTTCACTTCGAGGGTGCCATGGATGGCGTGGCCGTCCTTGGTGAAGAAGACGGCGTGGGGCATGGGCGCATTGTCCCACTGCTTGCTGTACCAGATCTTGTTCATCGACCTGGCGGTGTAGCTCCCCGATGGCGTTGAGTAACCGCGGAGACCGGTCGAAACAGGCCACGCATATTGTTCGACCCCATCCAGCGAAACGGTCATTTGCTGGCTGGCTTTGTCGATGTTGATGAGGACCGTGGATGCCTCTCCCAACACGCTCTCGCTCGTTGCGTCTTGCGTCTCGGCCGCCGCCTCGGCGGCTTGGGACTCTGACCCGCAGACATTGGCATTGTCATTCCAGGCCATGCCGGCCTTGTCGCAATCCGCTCTGGTAAGCGGTTGGGCTGCGGTGTCCGCCGCTTGATCGTCTTGAGCCTCGGGCGTTGCCTCGGCGGCTTGAGCCTCTGTCCCGCAGACATTGGCATTGTCATTCCAGGCCATGCCGGCCTTGTCGCAATCCGCTCTGGTAAGCGGTTGGGCTGCGGTGTCCGCCGCTTGATCATCTTGAGCCTCGGGCGTTGCCTCGGCGGCTTGAGCCTCTGTCGCGCAGACATTGGCATTGTCATTCCAGGCCATGCCGGCCTTGTCGCAATCGGCCCGCGTGAGAGGCTGGGGGACAACGTCTTCAGCCAGCACCTGAGCTGCGAGGAGGTTGCCAGCCAGCAGGATAATCAAGGCGATCAGTCTCACGTCGTCTCCCTTCTTGGTAGCGGTCTCTATGACGGCGCCTTAGCGTGGCAGCAAGGCGTGACAAGGATGTTAACTTCAGGACCCCGCTCTCGGTTCGCGCGTCGAGATTGACCGGCAACGGCCGCGCAATTCCGTCCCGGGCATTCGGTGCGGCGGGGCGCCGCCGCGTTCAATGCCCCTCCGGGACCGAGCTGCCAAAAAAAAAAAATGGTGCGGACGCCGGGAGTCGAACCCGGACGGGGTTTCCCCCTCAGGATTTTAAGTCCTGTGTGTCTACCAGTTCCACCACGTCCGCGAACGCCGGAGAAACGCTCGAAAGCGACGGTGCCAGAAATCGAAGCCCGGGGGAACGTCTGCTCTTCGCTTGAAGCTGTGGTGCGAGCGCCCTCAGCGCAAGGCGCGCAACGCTTCCCCAGACCTTAGGCCGGGAAGAACGTCTTCGGCTTCTCGCCAGCCGTCTCGCCCTCGTCGGGATCCGTCGTCTCCGTTAACGCGGCTTCCTCCGTGGAGCGCCTTGCCACAGCGACCT
The DNA here is from genome assembly GCA_050247995.1 of Methyloceanibacter sp. Taxonomy (GTDB): domain Bacteria; phylum Pseudomonadota; class Alphaproteobacteria; order Rhizobiales; family Methyloligellaceae; genus Methyloceanibacter. The sequence continues at coordinate 10,072 of JBFWTF010000040.1, forward strand.
CCTCGGGGCGCAGGAACTCGACCGGCGTCTCGGCATGAGGCTTGACCGATACGGCCGGCCCGCCTTCGAGGCTTGCCCGGAGCAGAAGGAACAGAGCGAGCGCGTTCATCACGTGCCAGGCGGCATGCGTGCCGATTTTTCGTCCGTCGATCACGATCTTGTCGCAGAGGGCAAGATCGAGCGTGCGGAGCGTGACGGAGACGGCGAGGATGGCGGCGGCCCAGAGCAGCCATGGCGCGGCTCTGTGTCCCCGCTCGGACAGCAAGAGACCGACGACGATCAGCGCGGCAAGGGCGGGCAAATAGAACAGGCTGCCGTTGAGGCAGGGCTTCACGCCCTCGATATCGGCGCCGGGAAAGGCGATGAAGTCCTCACCGCACTTGACCTGCATGGTGATCGCCATGATCGCGGTGAAGCCGATCACGAGGAAAATGGTCCACCCCGGCGGGACGCCGAGGAAGCGATTGAGCGCCAAGCCGAGATAGACCAGCATGAAGACGCCGATCGGCACGACGTCGGCGAGCTCGGCGGCGCGGGTCGCATAGAGGTGGAAGGCGAGGCTGCCGAGGCCGATGAAGAGAAGGAGTGCGGGCAGCAGGAACTGGTCCGCGTTCCTGTCCTCCTCCTCCTGGCGCAGCACCATGAAGAACCCGGCGAGCGCCGCCAGCAGGAACGCGCCGTTGCTGAGCGCATTGACCGGCTCGGCGAACAGCGCCTCGTTGGTGCCGCGTTCGCAATAAAGGAACACCCGCTCGCCGAGTGTCATGAGCCCACTCCTTCGCTCGCCCCCTTAAAAAAGAGGTCTACGCGCCTTGCGGTTCCACCGCGGGAGAAGGTTCATGCGGGTTCCGGCCGGTCTCAGCGCCCCTATTCGGGCGGCGACCCGTCATCGTCCGCCGGAGCCTCGTCGTCCGCCGGGGCGTCCTCCTCCCCGTCCGGCGCCATCTCGCCTTCGAGCTGCTCCTCTTCTTCCATGTCGGTGCCGATGTCGGTCGGCAGCCCAAGGGCCTCGCGGCAACCGTCCTCGAAGTCCTCGTTCGCATTCATCAGGTCTTCAAGAGTGGGATAAGCCTCGGCGTCGGCGTCGCTGATATCCTCGTTGTGCATCTTGGTCAGCATGTCGACGTCTTTCTGGCTGAGGTTGTTCTTCTCGAGCGCCGTCGCCACGCATTCGCAAAATGCCTTGGGCGTGACCTTCCCGTCGTCGAAGCTCGGATCGTCGGTAACGCTGGGGTCCTCGCTGCACGCGGCGGTGAAGTCGCCGGTGTTGAGCGTGGCCGCCCCGGCGCCGGGCGCTCCCAGGCAAAGCCCGGCGAGCGCGCCAAGCGCGATCAAGCGTATGAGGAAGTTGAAGTTGTTGTTGTTGTGCATACCGGCCCCTCCCGTCGCTGTTAGGACCTTATCATTTTGCGTCAGCGACTGCCGCCAACACTAAGGAATGACTCGCCCTTTAGGCAACAGCGAGGCGGCGACCGAGGGTTAGCTTGGGCTTAACTCTTGACCGGCGGGATCGGCCGAATGTGCAACTCTTTCAGTTGCTTAGGCGAAACCTCCGACGGCGCGCCCATGAGCAGATCCTCGGCCTGCTGGTTCATCGGGAACATGACGACCTGGCGCAGATTCTCCTCGCCGCACAGCAGCATCACCATGCGGTCGATACCGGGCGCGATGCCGCCGTGGGGCGGCGCGCCGTATTGGAGCGCGCGCAGCATGCCGCCGAAGCGCAGCTCGAGCTCTTCCTTCGGATAGCCGGCGATGGCGAAGGCCTTCTCCATGATCTCGGGCATGTGGTTCCGGATCGCGCCAGAGGACAGTTCGACGCCGTTGCAAACGACGTCGTACTGGTAGGCGAGGATGTCGAGCGGGTCCTTGGTTTCGAGCGCCTCGAGGCCGCCTTGCGGCATCGAGAACGGATTGTGCGAGAAGTCGATGCGCCCCTCGTCCTCGTTCCATTCATACATGGGGAAGTCGACGACCCAGCAGAACTTGAACTGATCCTTGGCCGTGAGTCCGAGCTCGTTGCCGATCTTGACGCGCGCGCGGGCGGCGAAATCGGCGAACTCGTTCGGCAAGCCCGCCACGAAGAACACGGCGTCGCCGTCGGCGAGGCCGAGCTGGGTCCTGATCGCAGCGGTTCGCTCCGCGCCGATATTCTTGGCGACCGGCCCCGCCCCTTCGCCCTCGCGGAAGAAGATGTAGCCGAGGCCGGGCTGGCCTTCCTCTTGCGCCCAGGAATTCATGCGGTCGCACACGGCGCGGCTGCCGCCGCCCTTGGCCGGGATCGCCCAGATGCGCGTGTTCACGTCCATGTCGAGCATGCCGGCGAACACCTTGAAGCCCGAGCCGCGGAAATGCTCGGTCACGTCCTGCATCTCGATCGGGTTGCGCAGGTCGGGCTTGTCGGTGCCGTACTTCCGCATCGCCTCGGCGTAAGGGATGCGCGGGAATTTCTCGGTGACGGGCTTGCCGCCGCCGAACTCCTCGAACAGGCCGCGCAGGATCGGCTCGACCGTGTCGAACACGTCCTCCTGGGTGACGAAGCTCATTTCGAGATCGAGCTGGTAGAACTCGCCGGGCGAGCGGTCGGCGCGGGCGTCCTCGTCGCGGAAGCAAGGCGCGATCTGGAAATAGCGGTCGAATCCCGCGATCATGATGAGCTGCTTGAACTGCTGCGGCGCCTGCGGCAGCGCGTAGAACTTGCCGGGGTGGACCCGGCTCGGCACCAGATAGTCGCGCGCGCCTTCCGGCGAGGATGCGGTGAGGATCGGCGTCTGGAACTCGAAGAAGCCCGCCTCGCGCATGCGATGGCGCAGCGACCAGATGATCGCCTGCCGCTTCATGATATTGGCGTGAAGGGTTTCGCGCCTGAGATCGAGGAAGCGATATTTGAGCCGCGTCTCCTCGGGATAGTCCGGCTCGCCGAACACCGGCAGCGGCAGCTCCTTCGCCTCAGACAGCACTTCGAGGTTCTTGATCCTGACCTCGACTTCGCCGGTCGGGAGATTGGCGTTCACCGTGTCGGGCGTGCGGGCGACGACCTCGCCCTCGATCTTGACCACCCATTCGGGCTTCAATTTCTCCGCCAGCGCGAAGGCCGGCGAATGCGGATCGGCGACGGCCTGGGTCAGGCCGTAATGGTCGCGGAGGTCGATGAAGAGAAGACCGCCGTGATCGCGCACGCGGTGGACCCAGCCCGAAAGGCGGACCGTCGTGCCGACATCTTCCTTGCGCAGCGCGCCGCAATTATGACTGCGATAGGGATGCATCACCGGATAAGGAGCGGGCCCAGCCCCGCGAGGAATGGAAAACGCCGCGGAACAGCGCATGGGCAGGCGTTGTTGTCAAGGCAAGCGGGCGCGCCGGGCCGGGAGACATGAGCGGCGGTTTGACGCCGAATTTTGCTCCTTCGCGCCCTTGGCCTCGCGCTCAGGCATGGGCTATACCGGCCCACCATGAACCTCATCAGCACAACCGAAGACCTCGCCGAAGCCTGCGCCCGGCTGGAAAGCGCACCCTTTATCGCCATCGACACCGAATTCATGCGCGAGCAGACGTTCTGGCCGAGGCTGTGCCTGATCCAAATCGCGGCGGGCGAAACCGAGCTCCTGATCGACAGCCTCGCGCCCGGCCTCGATCTTGCGCCTTTCTTCAAGCTGATGGTCTCGGAAAGCGTGCTGAAGGTGTTCCACTCTGCGCGCCAAGATATTGAAATCATACACCATTTGGCACGAGTGATCCCCCACCCGATCTTCGATACCCAGGTCGCGGCCATGGTCTGCGGCTTCGGCGAGGCGGTGAGCTACGCCATGCTGGTGAAGCGGCTCTTGAACCGCAACCTCGACAAGACCTCGCGCTTCACCGATTGGAGCCGCCGCCCGCTCTCGGAGCGCCAGCTCACTTACGCGCTCGGCGACGTGACTTTTCTCCGCGATCTCTACCCCAAGCTCAAGGCGCAGCTCGACAAGTCGGAACGGGCAAGCTGGCTCAACGAGGAGATGGCCGTGCTCACCGACCCGGCCACCTACGAGCTTCACCCCGAACACGCCTGGAAGCGGCTCAAGATGCGCATCAAGACGCCGAAGGCGCTCGCCGTGCTGATGGAGCTTGCCGCTTGGCGCGAACGCGAGGCGCAGACCCAGGACGTGCCCCGCGCCCGCATCGTCAAGGACGAGGCGCTCTACGACATCGCCAGCCAGACGCCGCGCACGGTCGAGGAACTCGGTTCGCTGCGGACGCTGCATAACGGCTTTGCCCGTTCCATGCGCGGCCGCGCCGTGCTCGAAGCGGTCGAACGCGGGCTCAAACGCGATCCGAGCACGATCCCGCCGATCGAGCGGGGCGAGCCGATGCCGCCCGAAGCGCAGGCCGTGGTCGATCTGCTGCGGGTCTTGCTGAAAGCGCGGGCGGGGAGCCACGGCGTCGCGCCGAAACTCATCGCCACCAGCGACGAACTCGAAGAGATCGCGCGCTGCGACGGCGTCGCCGACGCGCCGGTCTTGCGCGGCTGGCGCCGGAAACTGTTCGGCGACGATGCGCTGGCTCTGAAGCGCGGCGAGCTTGCGCTCGTCATCAAGAAGGGCGAGGTCACGGTGATCGCACCCGAGGGCGCCGACGCGCTAGCGGCGAAAGAGCC
>JBFWTF010000041.1:0-14686 GCA_050247995.1 Methyloceanibacter sp.
GCCAATCTTAGGACGTCGGCGCAGCCATTTTCTCCGCCTTCGTAGCGCGGTCCTGCATTTCCTTCAGCATGTCATCCGGCAGCACGACCAAGCCCCGCTCATGCAGATAACCGTCGGGTCCCATCGATTCGTTAGAGACATACTCGGCAAGGAACTCGTTCATGCCGGGGATGACCTTGCGATGAGCGTTTTTGATATAGATGAAGAGCGGCCGCGACAGACCGTAGCTGTGGTCGGCGATGGTGGCGAAGTCCGGCACGATACCGCCGATCTTCACGCCTTGGATCTTGTCCTGGTTCTCGAACAAGAACGAATAGCCGAAGATGCCGAGAGCGTTCGGGTCGGCTTCGATCCGCTGCACGATGAGATTGTCGTTCTCGCCGGCCTCGATGAACGGTCCGTCCTGACGCATCGGCGTGCACTTTTCCTTGATGAGCTTCTCGAACCCGTCCTTGTCGAGCTCGCCCTTCTTCTTCTTGAAGTACTCGAGCGACTTGCAGCCCTCATGCATGGCCAGCTCGACGAAAGCGTCGCGCGTGCCTGAGGTCGGCGGCGGTCCATAAACGGTGATCGGCATGTCGGGCAGCGACTTGTCGACTTCGTTCCACTTCTTGTAGGGGTTGGCCACAAGCTTGTCGCCGTCGGGAACTTCCGACGCGAGCGCCAGGAACAGCTGCTCCTTGGTCAGATCGAGGGGCTTGCCGCTCTTGGATTGGGCGATCGACAGGCCGTCGAAGCCGATCTGAACCTCGGTGATGTCCTCCACCCCGTTCTTGGTGCAGAGCTCCCACTCGGACTTCTTCATACCGCGGGACGCGCCGGTGATGTCGGGATTGGCCTCGCCGACGCCCTGGCAAAAGATTTTCATGCCGCCGCCCGTTCCGGTCGACTCCACGACCGGCGCCTTCTTGCCGGTCTTCTTGTTGAAGTCCTCGGCCATGGCCTGGGTATAGGGAAACACCGTCGAGGAGCCGACGATCTTGAGTTGGTCACGCGCCAGCGCGGGGCTGGTTGCGCAGACGGCGGCGACGGCGAGCGTCGACGCCACGATACAAATCCTGTTCACAATGCTCTCCCTTCATTTGGATGAAGCCTTCGCCGGCACGATCGCTACCGCCGCCAGCTCGCGGGCCACGCTAGTCACCATCGGTCATTGTTTTATGACACCCATGATTCGACTTTATGACAGTCTAATTCTTTGATTATAAAGAGATTATTTTTTGGGGCCGTGTGGATAATCGGAATGGCGCGATCACACCCCCAGCGCCCATTAACCAATTCGCCCGGTCACTTCGGCAGGGGGCTCGGCTTGCCCTGCAAGTGCCTGACAGCCGCCGCTCAGCCGGTGGCGGCGCCCCGTTCGGGCTTGCTGGCACGGGCCTCGGCCAGCATCACCGTGAAGGTCGAGCCCTTGCCGGGCTTCGAGGCGATGGCGAGTTCGCCGCGATGGCGATTGAGGATGTGCTTGACGATGGCGAGCCCGAGCCCGGTTCCGCCCTTCTCCCGGCTCGCCGCGACATTGACCCGGTAGAAGCGTTCGGTCAGGCGCGGCAGATGCTCGGGCGCGATCCCCGGCCCATTGTCGATGACCGCGATCGTGAAGCGCCCGGCCTGACGGCCGAGCGCGGGGATGTGCTTGGCCTCGATCCTGACCGTGCCGCCCTTGTCCCCATATTTGAAGGCGTTGTGCACAAGGTTCTGAATCACTTGCATGAGTTCGTCGCGGTCGCCGCGCACGATCGCCGGACGGGGAAACCGCCCCACCTCGAACTTGAAGCCCATCTCGCGCGCGAGCGGCTCGAGCGTGTCCCTGGCGCTGCCGATCACGTCGTTGAGATCGACGAGATCGGACGGCGGAACATGCGCGTTCATCTCGACCCTGCTCAGCGACAGAAGCGCATCGATGAGGCGGGTCATGCGCTGGGCCTGCTCCGCCATGATCGGCAGGAAGCGGTCGCGCGCGGCGGGATCGCCTTTGGCGCTTCCTTGCAGCGTCTCGATGAAGCCGCGGAGCGACGCCAGGGGGGTCCGCAACTCGTGGCTCGCATTGGCGATGAAATCGGCGCGCATCTGGTTGATGCGTTCGATCTCGGTGAGGTCGCGCAAGAGAACGAGAATATTGGCGGCGCCGGCCTCCTCCGCCCCTCGGCTCAAAGGCGCAACCGTCACCGCCATGCGGCGCCCAACCGGAACGCGCTCGGCATAATTGACGGTAACGGCGCGGGCGCGCCCCGGCGCGGCGGCGACCGCGTCGAGGACTTCCGGCGTCCTGATCACCGATGAGATGTGGCTTCCCTCGCGTAACGAGGCGAAGAGCGAGCGCGCTTGGGCATTGCAGAAGAGGACGTGCCCGCCGGGCCCGAGCAGAATGACGGGATCGGGCAACGATTCGGCGAGCGCGCGCATGGCCGCGACCGATGGCTTGGCCGGGGGGCTCGTTTGGAGCGTTGCCGGCAGCGCGTGATCGGCCTCGTGCCGGGGCAGGAGCATGGCCGAGGCGACGAAGCTGAGAAAGCCGATCAGGGCAAAAGTCTTGGACAGGCCGCCGATGAGGACGAGCGAGGCCATGATGACCCCGACCGCCACGATCAGCCAGAGCGCGTTCGAGAGGCGCGCCGCGATCTCGCGGAACGGCCGCATGACGGCCTGCCCGATCCGCCCAAGGGCGCCGGAGGCAACGAAGCCAGACTCTGCGCGATCGCTCAACGCCGTTTGCCTATCCTTGCGGCGAATCGTTTGAAACGCCTTGTCCGTCAATCACTGCGCCCCGATTATCACGTTTTTGCGACGTTTTGATGGGGTTGATGTCGCCGCCGTGACAAGAGGGCAGCACGGCGCCCGTTGCCGCTTCTCCTGATATATGATCGCGCGGTGCGTTTTCGGAAGGGGTTTGACCGCAAGGATCGGGATGCCCGCCAGGCCTCTTTCGGTTAAGGCTCGCCATGGAGCGTCCATGAGAGGGACCAAGCCCATGTCTTCCGCCCCGTTGCGCCGGAGAGCCGCGCCCGATGCCTCGGGCCGCGACGAGGCCTTCTGGGCTGCAATCCTCGCCCGCGACCCGTCCTTCGACGGCCGCTTCTTCTATTCCGTGGCGAGCACGGGCATTTATTGCCGCCCCACTTGCGCCGCGCGGCGGCCCAAGCGCGGGCATGTCAGCTTCCATGCGACCGCCGAAGCGGCGGAGCGGGCGGGCTTCCGCCCCTGCAAGCGCTGCAAGCCGAAGGAGACCTCCCCCGCGCAAGAGCGCGCGGCCAGGGTCAGCGCGGCTTGCCGGCTGATCGAGGCGGCCGACCAGCCGCCTAGCCTCGGCACGCTCGCCGCCGCGGTTGACTTGAGCCCTCATCACTTCCACCGCGTCTTCAAGGCGACGCTCGGCATCACGCCGAAAGCCTATGCCGCCGCCCATCGCCGCAAGCGCCTGCGCGGAGAGCTTGGCCAAAGCGCCACCATTACCGCCGCGATATACGGCGCGGGCTTCAACTCGAGCAGCCGGTTCTATGCCACATCCTCGGAGGCACTCGGCATGACACCAACGCAGTTTCGCCAAGGCGCGCCGGACGCGACCATCGCCTTCGCCATCGGCCAGTGCTCGCTCGGCGCCATTCTCGTCGCCGCGAGCGCGGAGGGCGTCTGTGCCGTCCTGTTCGGCGACAACGCCGAAACGCTCCGCCGCGACCTCGCCCGTCAATTCCCGCGCGCGCATCTGGCCGAGGGCGATAAGGACTACCGGCAGCTCATGGCCAAGGTCATCGCCTTGGTCGAGGATCCACGTGAAGATCCCGACCTTCCCTTGGATATTCGCGGCACCGCGTTTCAGCATCGTGTCTGGGACGCACTCCGCCGCATTCCTCTCGGCGCCACGGCAAGCTACGCGGAAATTGCCAAGGCGATCGGCGCGCCGGGATCCGCCCGCGCCGTGGCCCGCGCTTGCGCCTCGAACCGGATCGCCGTGGCCATCCCCTGCCATCGCGTCGTGGCAAGCGATGGATCGCTCTCCGGCTATCGCGGCGGCGTCGAGCGCAAGCGCGCGCTCCTCGCGAGGGAAGCGAAGTCGAAGCCTAGCGGGTAAGCCCCTTGGCGGCGAGATCGTTGAGATAGCCCTGCCAGCGCGCGTGGCGGTTCTCGCCGAGTTCGCGCAAGTACGCCCAGACATAGAGCCCGGTATCGTGGCCGTCGTCGAACACGATGCGCACGGCGTAGTTCCCGACCGGCTCGAGCCGGGCGATGGCGACCGATTTCTTGCCTGCCACCGTGACGCGCTGCTCGGGGCTGTGGCCCTGCACCTCGGCGCTCGGCGACAGCACGCGCAGGAACTCGGCCGGCAGCGCGAAGCTCTTGCCGTCGTCGAAGGTTACGGTGAGAACGCGCCGCTCCTTGTCGAGCCTGAGCTCGGTCGGCCAGGGTTCGGCCATCGCTTGCCTTTCCGCCTAGCCGAGGTCGATCGTGCCTTCGACGACGTGGTTGAGCTTGGTGCCCTCGGCCGTGAGCACCATCTTCATCTTGAGCTTGCCCTTGCCGCCGAGGCCTTCCTCGCGGACCACCTGCTCGATGGCCTGCTGGGAGGTGACTCCCACCTCCTTCAGATATTTGCGCAGCGACATATTAAATCGGTGCTCATCCATGCCTGGTCTCCTATGGCGCGCGATCCCATGTTATGACAAAGCCGAAGCGCCTATATGCCTATATTAGAGACGAAATCCATGCCGGTCCCCTCCGGGAAGCGCCGCGCCAGACCGAAAAAGCGAACGGGCCAGAAGATGAAGGCAAAGCGGACCCTGAAGCGCCGGAGCGCCCCGGCCGCTTCCCTTGCGAGCCCGCTTTACCGCAAGCGCGTGGTGCGAAGCGCCAAGGCCTATAGCCGCAAAGGCAAGGCCCAAATCCAGCGTGACGAGAGCGAGGAGGCATGAGCCCCCTGATCGACCCCTTCGGCCGAAGCATTACCTATTTGCGGGTTTCGGTCACCGACCGCTGCGATTTCCGCTGCTTCTATTGCATGGCCGAAACCATGACCTTCCTCCCGCGCGAGGACCTGATGACGCTCGAGGAGATCGACCGGCTGACGGGCGCCTTCATCGCCAAGGGCGTGCGCAAAGTGAGATTGACCGGCGGCGAGCCGCTCGTCCGGCGCAATATCATGTGGCTGGTCCGCTCGCTCTCGCGCCATCTCGGCGAAGGCCTCGACGAACTGACGCTCACCACCAACGGCAGTCAGCTCGCCCTTCACGCCGAAGCGCTCGCGGCCTGCGGCATCGCCCGCATCAACGTGTCGCTCGACAGCCTCGATGCCGCGAAGTTCCGCGCCATCACGCGCCGCGGCGATCTCGCCCAGGTGCTGCGCGGCATCGACGCCGCCGAGCGCGCCGGCCTCAAGGTCAAGATCAACATGGTCGCGCTCCGCGAGGTGAACGAGGACGAGATCGAGGAGGTCATGCGCTGGGCCCATGGCAGGGGCTTCGACCTCACCTTGATCGAGACGATGCCCCTGGGCGAGATCGGCGCCGACCGCACCGCGCAATATCTGCCGCTCTCCCTGGTGCGGGCCCGGCTCGAACAGCACTTTACCCTCGACGAAGACCCCTACCGCTCAGGCGGTCCGGCCCGCTATGTCAGGGTGCGCGAGACCGGAGGACGGCTCGGCTTCATCACGCCGATGACCCACAATTTCTGCGAGGCGTGCAATCGCGTGCGCGTCACCTGCACCGGCACACTCTATATGTGTCTCGGCCAGGAGGATGCGGCCGATCTCAGGACGCCGCTTCGCGCCAGCTCCGATGATGCCCTCCTCCATGCCGCGATCGACGCCGCCATCGCCCGCAAGCCGAAGGGCCACGACTTCGTCATCGGCCGGAAGGATCGGCCGCACCTTACCCGGCCGATGTCGGTAACCGGGGGTTAATGCGGGCGGCGCCAGCTCGCGCATTCCCGCCATTTCGTGTCAACTTCACCGAAAATGGCCGGTCGGCCGGCAGGCTTTGTTAAGTAAAGAGCTTACCCGGTTCTTAACTGTCGACGCCCACATTGGGCGCCGGTCGGCCGCATCGCGGACAGGTTCATGTCGTCCATCGCGTCGCTCAAGAAGCACTGGTATTGGGCGGGGGTTCTCGCGCTGGGCGCTATCATCGCCGCGATCGCTCTGGCCGTACCCGGCAAGCTCAGCCAAATCGAGCTCGAACGCGAAGCGTCCCAGGCTGCCGTCCGCCTCAAGGCCCAAATGGTGCAAGAGCCCGGCCTGCTGTCGGACGCGATTCGCGCGCCGTCCCTCACGCCGACCTTCGCCGACATTCTCGCCAAGACCGGTTACGGCGACCGCGTGCTCCGCTACGAACTTTACGATCGCAACGGCGCATTGGTTTACACGAGCGGCCTCACGGGCGCCCCGCTCGAACAGCACCTTGCCTCGCTGCTGACCAGCCCCGCGCAGGAGGAGGCCAAGGTCACGCTCTATGAGGGTTCGACCGACACCCCGCCCACGAATTTCGCCGCTCTTACCCTTCCGCTTGCGCTCGATGGCGAGCCTCAAGGTGTGCTCGTCGTCTATCTCGACCAAAGCGAACAGGCCAAAGTCCTCGCCAGACATTCCGGATGGATCACCGCCGTCACGCTGCTGCTTCTCGCCGGGGGAATTGCCGTGCTCGCGCTTCTTGGCTGGATGCGGGGACGCGAGGGACGCGAAGCCGAGGCTCAACTCCGCTATCTCAAACGGCACGACGCGCTCACCGGCCTCGCCAATCGCAAAGTCTTCAGCGACGAGCTCGCAAAGGTCATGGCGCGCCTCCATCGCGACTGCGCCAGCATCGCCGTCCTCTGCCTCGACATCGACAATTTCAAGGAGATCAACGACGCCGTCGATCATAGCGGCGGCGATCAGGTGCTGCGCGACATCGGTGCGCGCATCCAGACGGCGCTGGGGGAGGACGATCTAGTTGCGCGAACGGGCGGCGACGAGTTCACCATTGCCCTGGCCAATATCGCCAATCTTGGCGCGGTCATGAGCTTCATCAATCGCCTGATGGAGCTGCTGCGAAGGCCGTTCATCGTCGCCGGCAAGGAGCTGATCGTGAAGACCAGCATCGGCGTTGCGCTCGCACCGGCCGATGGCGACAACGCCGCCACCGTGCTGCGCCATGCCGATATGGCCTTGGCGCGCGCCAAGAGCGACGGCGGCCAGCGCATGTGCTTCTACGAGGCGGGGATGAACAAGGCGCTACAGCGCCGTCGCATGGTCGAACACGAGCTGCGTCTGGCGCTTGGCCGCGGCGAGTTCGAGGTCGTCTATCAACCGCAATTCGATCTCGCCACCGAGCGTCAATGCGGTTCCGAGGCGCTGATTCGCTGGCATCATCCGGTGCACGGCAAGATCGCACCGGCGCATTTCATTGCCGTGGCCGAGGAGACGGGGTTGATTGTCCCACTCGGCGAATGGATCCTGCGCCGCGCCTGTAGCGACGCGGTCAAATGGCCCGAGCCGCTCTTCGTCTCGGTCAATCTGTCGCCCGCCCAGTTTCGCGAGGGCGACGTCGCCGCCTTGGTTGCCGACGTGCTGTAGCAATCGGGCCTGCCGCCCGAACGCCTCGAGCTTGAAATCTCCGAGAATCTCCTCTTCAACGATACCGAGGAGGTGTTGGCGAAGCTCAGCCGCCTCCGCCAGATCGGCGTCAACATCGCCATGGACGATTTCGGCACCGGCTATTCGAGCCTGAGCTATCTCGCGCGCTTTCCCTTTTCCAAGATCAAGATCGACCGGCAGTTCGTCCGCAACATGACGCGCGACCCGGCCATGCGCGCGATCGTCAAGACGATCATCGCACTCGGCACGTCGCTCGACGTGGTCATTACCGCCGAAGGGGTTGAGACCGAAGATCAGGCGAAAATGCTCCGCGAGTTCGGTTGCCAGCAGGTGCAGGGCTTCCTCTACGGCTATCCCGGCCCGGCCGACACGAGCCTCATGGAGCTCAGCGGCAACGTGACGCCGATCGCTGCCGGACGGCATGGCGCCGTCTAGGCTCGCGGGCCATTGAGGCGCTCGGGCTATTTCCGCTTGGCGGCGGGCGGGCTGAACCACGCGCCGAGCGCCCCGTTAAAAGGCTGAAACTTGGCCTGGCTCTTCACGGTGCGGCTCGCCGTCCGGGTCACCGCGCCCTTGGCCGCGCGGTTGTGGGCGGCCGTCGTTTTCGCTGGCGACTTTGCCGGGCGCGGCGCGAGCCGGGCGTCCTTTGCGTTCGCGCTCTCCTTGGCTGGCGACGCCGCTTTCGGCGAGTCTTGATCGGGCTTTTCGGCCGCTTCGTCCTCGCTCGCGGACGGTTTTGCTTCGGGCACCTCGATCGCCTCGGTCGCCGGCGCGGGTTGAGGCGCAGCGTCGGGCGTGGGTTGGGGCGCAGCCTCGGCCGCTGCCGCGGCGTCCTCAGGCTCGGGCGCCTCAGCCTCCACCTTCAGCGGCGTCTCGACCTTCAGCGGTTCCACCGGCGAGGACTGAGCCTCGGCCGGCTCGGTCGCGGGTTCTGCTTGCGGGCGCGCCGGCTCGCCGCCGGACGCCGGCGGCAGTGCCGAAGTATGCTCCGGCCCCGCGTCGGTCAGAGGCTGCGGCGGCGGCAGGACGATGACATCGACCGGCGCGATTTCCGGCGCGGAGATAACGGGCTGAGGCACGGGGTCCCCGGCCGGACCCGGCAAGGTGATCAGCATCGGCAGCAGCAAGGCGAGGCCGATGGCATGGAGGATGCCGGCGTAAAGCAGAAACACCGGCACGTCGCTTCGTCTCTTAGTCACGGTTGGGCAAGAGCGAAAGGTTGCAGGTTGCACGCGGCCGACGTCTGAATCGCCTTATCTGAGTCGGCGCGGGCGAGGCAAGCCTTCAGCTCTCCATCACGATCGCCGGCGCGGGCCGCGACTGGCCTTTGCCTTCTTCCAGCGCGGCGACGGCGCGCGCGGCGATGTCGCGGAAGGCCCCCGCCGCGGGCGAGGCAGGCGCGGTCGCCACCACGGGGCGCCCCGCATCCGAGGTCTCGCGGATCGAAGGCAACAGCGGCACTTCGCCGAGGAAGGGCACGCCGAGCCGCTCGGCTTCGCTTCGCGCGCCGCCATGGCCGAAAATATCCGAGCGCTCGCCGCAATGCGGGCAGACGAAGCTGCTCATATTCTCGACGATGCCCAGCACCGGCACGTTGACCTTGCGGAACATGTTGAGCCCTTTGCGCGCATCGATCAGCGCGAGGTCCTGCGGCGTCGAGACGATCACCGCGCCCGCGAGCGGCACCTGCTGCGCCATGGTGAGCTGCGCGTCGCCCGTGCCGGGCGGCATGTCCACCACCAGCACGTCGAGCTCGGCCCAGGCCACGTCCTTCAGCATCTGCGACAGCGCCGACATCACCATCGGGCCGCGCCAGATCATCGGCGTCTCCTCGTCGACGAGGAGGCCCATCGACATCGCCTTCACGCCGTAAGCTTCGAGCGGCGCAAGCTTGTCGCCCACTTGTTGCGGCTGACCTTTGAGCCCGAGCAGGCGCGGCAGGGACGGGCCGTAAATATCGGCATCGAGGATACCGACGCGCAAACCGCGCTCTTTGAGCGCGAGCGCAAGATTGACCGCGACCGTCGACTTGCCGACGCCGCCTTTTCCGGAGGCGACGGCGATGATCTTGGCGACGCCGGGCACGCCGCCGGGGCGCTGGCGGGCGTCGCGCGCCGCCCCGGGCCGCGCGAAGGGCGAGTGTTGCGGCCGGGCCTCGCTTCCGCCGTTGCCGCCGGCGGGCGCGCGATCGGCCGTCAGCGTTACCGTCACCGCGGTGACGCCGGGCACGCCTGCGACCGCCCGCTCGGCTTCCTTCCGCATCGTCTCCAGTTCGCCCGCGCGCGCCGGATCGACCGAGATGGCGAAATAGACCTTGCCCTTGGTGATGACGATCTCGGAGACCAGCCCCTCGGCCACGATGTCGGCATCCGAGCCGGGGGACTTGATCCGCTTCAGCGCGTCGAGGACGCGGACCTTGGTGGGGGTTTCCGTCATGGAGGCGTATGTAATCGTCCTTTGCGCCGCCGCCAAATGGCTTTCGTCACTCCTCGAACTCGGGGAAGAGGCGCGGCAAAGCCTCGATCCTCTCCCAGCCTTCGCCCTCGTTGACCTCCTCGACGCGAAGATCGAAGAAGTAGCGATCGAGCACCGCCGCCCGTTCTTCGGCCAAGGGCGGCTGGCAATAGTCCTCCTCCTCCCAGATGGCGGCTCCGTCGCGTCTGAGGCGGGCAGCTTTGAGGGAGCGGGACAGCGTCGGACCGAACGGATGGAGACCGCTGAATTCGGCGCGCGCAAGCCGGGCCGAAAGGTCCTCCATCAGGTTCCTGCTTGGGGACGGCCGAAACGAGATAGAACGCCATGCACCCTCCTCTTCCCTTCGACGGCCGGCAAGACCGGGGACCAAAACGGGATAGTATCGTGACGTCAACCCGAAGTTGAGGGAGAAGAGTCCGGACAACGGCCGCGCCCGTCGCAACAGGGACACAATTCAGGGGCCAGATCGTTCCCGGGGCTGGCTTACGGGGGCAAAGGAACCCGCAGGCTCGGGGGAGCGTTCAGTGCTCGTCCGTTTTTGAGTAACGCGTAATGCTCCGTTTGGCGCACGGCCCGGGCCCCAGCTCCGAGCCTCACCTCAGTCTCCTTGATCCGGCCGCCCGTTGCGGCGCCCCGGCTTTTCCGGCCATCCCGCATTGCCTGTCGCGGCACCCCCTTCAAACCTTCCTTAACCCTGTTCCTGCCATTCTCGGCGGAGCGAATCCGGGCGCCCTAGCGTCCTGCGCCGGGCGAAATCCATGAACGGGGGGAACATGAGCGTCGTGTCCGAACGGACGCCTACGGGGGACTTGAGGGAAGTCGAGCTCCGCCGGCATATCCAGATCATGGCGCGCTCGCTCGAGCAGGCCGAAGCGGGCTCGAGCCTCACCATGGTCCTGCGCTCGCCTGCCTCCGACCCCGCCAAGGCTCTGATCGGACTCAAAGGCGCGCTACAGCGCGTGGGCGTCGGCGCCAAGGTGATCGTGGCGCGCCTCGATCCCGAGGACGAATTGCGCCAGCTCTTCGCCACGCTCTCCGAGCTTGCCCCGCAGCTTTACGCTTCGGACCTGATCCGCTGGGCGCGCAATCCGCGCCTTCTCGAAGCGCACGAACAGGTCATCTATGGCGCCACCATGAGCTGGTCGGGCGACGCCATGCGCCGCGACGCCGACAGGCGCAATGTCCTGACCTTGTTCGAGGAGGATTCGGCGGACAAGGCCCGGCTCGGCCAGCTTGCCTTCGCCGCGCTGTGGGCCGCCTCATCGCCCGTGCCCGAGCGCTACCTCACCGGCTCTCTCTCCGCCCGTCTCTCCGGGACTTACGAGCAAGGCGTCGAGGCGCCGGTGTCGCTCTCGCCGACGGCGCCGGGCCCTCAAGGCTGGCCGCTCCTGCGGCACTAGCGTCATCTTTTCGCTATAACTTCATCGCTCATTGCCGGACGCGGGGCTCCCCCGCATCCGCCGGCCGATGGAGTTGAGCCTTGCGAATCGTTCTCATCGCCCTTCTGCTTGCCGCAAGCGGCATGGGGGCTTGGGCGGCTGATCCGCCGCCAGCGCCTGTCCTCGCCGATCTGATGAAGCAGCCGGCCAATCGCGCCGCCTGGCTCGCCATGTTCGCAAGCGAGTCCCCGCCGCAATGGGTGGACGACTACGCCAAGAGTTTGGACGGACCGCCGACGCCCGCGATTCCGGTCGAGGCCAACGGCCAAGTCTACACGCTCGCCTTCACCTGCAAGCCGAACGCATGCAGCGACAACCAGCTCTTCGTGTTGTTCTCGGCGGGCGGGGCCAAAGCCTGGGCACTGCTCCTGACCGGCAACGATAAAAGGTGGTTCGGCGCGCCCGACAAGGCCGTTCAGGATGCGATCCTGAGCAGTATCGAGTAGTAGCGCTGCCCCCTTCAACGGCGTGGCGCAATCCCCGCGCACATTCTAAGCTTGGCTGTCTTGCCGATCGTCCAAGGAGCGTGCTGGTGAATCGGCGCGAATTCGTCTTCTGTTCCGCCTGCGCCTTGGCGGCTGGGGCCGTCCCGCGCGCTTTCGCGCGCGCCGAGCCCGCGCCGCGCTATCGCTGCGGCACGCCGCCCAACACCCCGAGCGAGGACATCCAGACGACGCGCGTGCTCGAGACGCTGAGAGCGCATGGCGTGACGTTTCGCGTGAAGACGGTGATCCCCGTCCGCTTCCACATCATTCATGTCGGCGCGCAAGGCTATCTGCCGCATCGCCGGCTGAAAGCGCAGCTCGTCCTCCTCAATCGCCTCTACGCGCCCGCGGGGCTTGTCTTCACCATGGCCGATGCGAGGCTGCACGAGAACGAGGCCTGGTTCACCCACGCGCCGGGAAGCCAGGCCGAGATCGAGATGAAGACGGAGCTCGGCGCCGACACCGCGCGCACGCTCAATATCTATACGGCCGAGCCGGGCGGCGCGCTGTCGGGCTACGCGACCTTACCCTGGTCGCGGGCGTCCACGCCCGCGCGCGACGGCATCGTCATCCATCACGCGAGCCTCCCCGAGCCGCCCCGTACGAACGGTCCCTCGCCCTTCGTGCCCGGCATGGCGGCGGTGCACCAGCTCGGACACTGGGCCGGCGCGCTCTCTCACACGCCCGAGTCCGTCTGCGATACCGAAGGCGCCTGCGCGATCTCCTTCACGCCGGAAGAATACGCGCGGATCAGGGACATGGTCGGCTACTACCGCTTCGAATTGAGCCCGCAAGCGAGCCGGTCGGCGCTGCTTGCGGAAATCCGCCGGAGCATCGAGTAAGCCGGCCGACCGAGATGAAAAAGAGTTCCGACCAGGAGAGACGGAAGCCGCGGAAGGAGGCGTCGAAGGCGAAAGCCTCCGGCAACAAGCGCCTGACGGAGCAGACGCGCAAGCTTCTTAGCAAGCATTACGCCAGCAAATACCGCGCGCGGTAATTGTGATGCCTCCGAACCTCATGCCGGCGATGGTTCTCGACGCGCCCGGAACGCCGCTCAGACGCGCCGAACTGGCGGTGCCGAAGCCGGGGCCTCACCAGGTCCTGATCGAGGTCGCGGCCTGCGGTGTGTGCCGCACCGATCTCCACATCTTCGACGGCGAGCTGCCGCATCCCAAGCTCCCCCTCGTCCTCGGCCACGAGATCGTGGGCCGCATCGCCGCGCTCGGCGAAAACGCGACGGGCTTTTCGCTCGGCGACCGCGTCGGCGTGCCCTGGCTCGGCGGGACCGACGGCACCTGCCGCTACTGCCGCGAGGGGCGGGAGAACCTCTGCGATAACCCGCGCTTCACCGGCTATCAGATCGACGGCGGTTACGCCGGCTTTTGCGCCGCCGACGCGCGCTATGTCTTCAGGCTGCCTGAAGCTTACGGCGACGCCGAAGCGGCGCCGCTCCTTTGTGCCGGGCTGATCGGCTATCGCTCGCTCAAGCTCAGCCTCGCCCCGCCCGCCGCCGAGGTGTCGCGGCTCGGCATTTACGGCTTCGGCGCCGCGGCCCATATCGTGGCGCAAGTGGCAAGATCGCAAGGCCGCGAAGTCTACGCCTTCACGCGGCGAGGCGACCGCCAGGCGCAAGATTTCGCCCGCTCGCTTGGCGCGGTCTGGGCGGGAAGTTCCGGCGAGAAGCCGCCGCAAGCGCTCGATGCTGCCATCATCTTCGCCCCCGTCGGCGCTCTCGTGCCGGAAGCGCTCAAAGCACTGCGCAAAGGCGGGGTCGTCGTCTGCGGCGGCATCCATATGAGCGACATCCCGAGCTTTCCTTACGAATGTCTGTGGGAGGAGCGCGTCGTGCGCTCCGTCGCCAATCTCACCCGCGAGGACGCGCGCGAGTTCCTCGCGCTCGCGCCGCAAGTCCCGGTCAAGACGCATGTCAGCCCCATCCCCCTCGCTGACGCGAACGAGGCGCTTCAGCGCCTGCGCCGCGGCGAGCTGACGGGCGCCGCCGTGCTCGTTCCCTGACCGCCTTGGGCGGCAGGTCAGAATCCGTTGAAATGGTAGGTCAGCCGCCCACGCACGACCGCGAAGTCGAGATCGTCCTTGAGGACGAAGGGCTCGTTGGCGCCGGTGACGAGGTTCCGCGTGTCGCTGCCGAAATTGTAGTAGAGGCCTTCGACGCCGAGGCTGAGATTTTCGGCGAGCTTGTATTCGATGCCGCCGCCGCCGACGAAACCGGTATCGGTGTTGCCGACACTGAATCCGAACCGGCCGTCACCGGGGGAGGTCACGGCGAAACTGGTATTGGTGTCGATGAAGGCCACGCCCGCGGTGCCGTAGAAGAGCCAGTTCGGGGTTGCCCAACCGGCGCGGCCGCGGACGCTCGCCAGGTAATCGATATTGTCGGCGAAGGCGATATCGCCTTCGACGCCGAGCAGAAGACCGCCCGATTGCCAGTTATAGCCGCCATGCACGCCGCCGATGAATTCGGTGCCGTTCGAGAATCTCAGGCTGAGATCCTGGTCCGCGCTCAGATCCTTGATGCTGAGATCGTTGGCGTCGAAAGCTGCGCCGAGATTGCCGCCGAAATAGAAGCCCTGCCAGGTCGGCGGCAGCTCGGTGACAACCGGCGGGGGCGCCGGGCTGATCGGGGTCAGGTCTGTGGCCTTGGCGAGATCGGGCGCGAGCAGCATGGCGCATCCGAAGCCAACGGTCGCGAGCATCGCCGG
>JBFWTF010000042.1:0-14562 GCA_050247995.1 Methyloceanibacter sp.
ACGCCCGGCGCCACGCCATGCTGGGCGATCCGGTCCCTCACACCGTGTTCGGCCTGGCGCCTGAGCTCGGCCGCTTCGGTCAGGGTGCGCTGCTCCGGCGCCGCTTCCCCGGTCAAAAACGGCGGCAGGATCGGCTGGCGCTCGAGCGGCCGGTAGGCGCAGCGGCGCGCGATTTCGATGGTGTTGTCGAGCGCCTCGGGCAGATCGGCGAAGAGCTCTCGCATCGCCTCGCCCGTCTTGAAGTAATGCTCGGGGCTCAAGCGGCGGCGCTCGTCCACGGCGACATAGCTGCCGGCGGCGATGCAGAGCAGCGCATCGTGCGCCTCGAAATCGTCGGCGCTGGCGAAATAAGGCTCGTTGGTCGCGACGATGGGGATGTCGAGATCGTAAGCGAGATCGAGCAGAAGCGGCTCGGCCGTGCGCTCCTGCGCGAGGCCGTGGCGCTGGAGCTCAATATAGAAGCGGTCGCCGAAAATGCGCTTGAGCTCCTCGGTGCGGGCGCGGGCAAGCTCGGTGTTGCCGTCGGCGAGGCTTTGATCGATCGGCCCCTCGGGGCCGCCGCTCAGCACGATGAGACCTTCGGCGCGCGCGGCAAGGTCGGCGATCGCCGTGACCGCCTCGCCGGTTTCGCTCGCGGTGAAATGGGCCGCGGTCGAGAGGTGCATGAGATTGGCATAGCCTTGGGCGTCCTTGGCAAGGAGCGCGATGCGCCCCTCCGACCGCGGCCTTTGCTGATCGACGCCCGGACGCGGGCTTACAGGTGGAGGCGCGAAGGCAAGCGAGAGCGTCACGCCGATGATCGGCTGCACGCCCGCCTTGGCAAGGGCGG
Source organism: Methyloceanibacter sp. (assembly GCA_050247995.1). Lineage (GTDB taxonomy): Bacteria > Pseudomonadota > Alphaproteobacteria > Rhizobiales > Methyloligellaceae > Methyloceanibacter. The sequence goes on from JBFWTF010000042.1 coordinate 830, forward strand.
CGGAGAATTCGAGGGCGCCGAAAAGATTGTTGGTGTCGGTCAGGGCAAGCGCGGGGGCGCCGTCGGCGCGCGCAAGCGCGGCAAGTTTTTCGACCGTGAGCGCGCCCTCGAGCAGCGAATAGGCCGAGTGCACCCGCAAGTGCACGAAGGGCTTCGTCTCGCTCGCCATGCCTCACCGTCCCCGTTCCAGCCGCCTGCCGCCCCAGCCTGGAGGATTCGCCGCTCCAGCCGAAGGGTCGGCGCGGGACGGCCTTGCCTTATCCCCGCTTTCCCGCGCGCTTGGGGGGACCGCTTCAGACTATGTTCTTATTTTGTTCTAATCAAGACAAAGCGCGCTAGAGGCGCGCAATTTCCGCCGTCGCCACCACGACGTCTTCCTCGATCAGCCGCCCGTCCATGAGGCGGAGCGTGCGATCCATGCGCGCGGCAAGGTCGAGATTGTGGGTGGCCACGACCGCGGCCACGCCCGACTGGCGCACCAGCTTCAGGAGCTGCTCGAACACGCGCTCGGCGGTGGGGGGATCGAGATTGCCGGTCGGTTCGTCGGCGAGGAGCACCTTGGGACCGTTGGCGACGGCGCGGGCAATGGCCACGCGCTGCTGCTCGCCGCCCGAGAGCTGCGCCGGGCGGTGATCCCAGCGCTCGGCGAGACCGAGCGAGCCGAGCAGATCCTTCGCCCGCGCCTCGGCCTCGTCGCGGCCGACGCCGAGAATGAGCTGCGGCAGCACCACGTTTTCGAGCGCCGAGAACTCGGGCAAGAGATGATGGAACTGATAGACGAAGCCGACCTCCATGCGCCGCATGCGGGTCTGCTCGTTGTCGGAGAGCTGGCCGCAATCGATCCCGTTGATGAGGACCTGCCCCGAGTCGGGGCGTTCGAGCAGGCCGGCGATATGGAGCAGAGTCGATTTGCCCGCGCCCGAGGGCCCGAGCAGCGCCACGGTTTCCCCGGGCGAGAACGAGGCCGATGCGCCCTTCAAGACGTCGATGCGGCGATTGCCCTGGGTATAGGCGCGTTCAAGCCGCTCGAGACGAAGCACGGGTGACATCTTGCTGTCCATGTCGGTCCCCTACTCGTAACGCAGCGCTTCGACCGGATCGAGACGCGAAGCACGCCACGAGGGATAGAGCGTGGCGATGATCGACAGGACGAGCGCCATGATGACGACCGATATCGTTTCGCCCGTGTCCATATCCGCCGGCAACTGGGTCAAGTAGTAGAGTTCGGGTGCGAACAGTTCGGTATCGGTCAGCCAGCCGATGAACTCGCGCAAGCGCTCGATATTGGCGCAGACCAGCACGCCGAGCAGAAGTCCCGCAAGCGTGCCGACGATGCCGATGCTGGCGCCGGTGATGAAGAAGATGCGCATCACGGCGGCGCGGGTCGCGCCCATGGTGCGCAGAATGGCGATGTCGCGGCCCTTGTCCTTCACCAGCATGATCAGGCCGGAGATGATATTGAGCGCGGCGACGAGCACGATGAGGGTGAGGATGAGGAACATCACGTTGCGCTCGACCTGAAGCGCGGTGAAGAAGGTCGCGTTGCGCTGGCGCCAATCGGTGACGTAGATGCTGGAGCCGCCGGCGCCGATGATCTCCGGCGCGAGCTTGGCGACGTCGTCGGGGGACTCGAGCACGACTTCGAGCACGGTCACCATGTTGGGCTGGTTGAAATAGAGCTGGGCCTCGTTGAGCGGCATGAAGAGAATGCTCGAATCGTATTCCGACATGCCGATCTCGAAGATCGCCGCGACCGGATAGCGCTTGATCCGGGGCGCGGTGCCGAGGGCGGTCGCGGCCCCGCGCGGGGTGAGCAGCGAGACCTGGTCGCCCACCTTGACGTTGAGCTCGTTGGCGAGCCGTGTGCCGAGCGCGACGCCGGGAACCTTGTCGAGGCCGTCGAGCGTGCCGAAGCGGACATTGTCGGCGACGGCCTTGAGCTGCTTCAGATCGGTCTCGCGCAGGCCCCGCACCAGGGCCCCGCTCGAGGTCGATGGCGTCGAGATCATCACCTGTCCTTCGACGAGGGGAAGCGCGAATTTGACCCCGGGCACGGCGCGGACCCGGCTTGCCACGTCGTCGTAGTCGGTGAAGTTCGCGAGGCTGTGCACGACGACATGGCCGTTCAGTCCGAGCATCTTGCTGAACAGTTCCTGGCGGAAGCCGTTCATCACCGCCATCACGATAATCAGCGTGGCGACGCCGAGCATGATGCCGATGAAGGAGAAGCCGGCGATGACCGAGATGAAGCCCTCCTTGCGGCGGGCCCGCAGGTAACGCAAGGCCACCATCCACTCGAAGGGGGAGAAGGCGCGCGTCCCGGTTTCTGCGCTCATGCGGTTCCCTAGCTCTTTCCGCTCGCGGATTGGACGAGGCGATTTAAGGCGGATTCGAAGGTGAGACTATGGCGCGCGCCGGTCGCGCGTTCCTTCAGCTCCACTTCGCCCGAGGCCACGCCCTTCGGTCCGACGATGACCTGCCAGGGCAGACCGATCAAGTCCATGGCGGCGAATTTGGCCCCGGCCCGGTCGTCGCGATCGTCATAAAGCACGCTCAAGCCCGCCGCTTCGAGCTTCCGGTAAAGGTCCTCGCAGGCGGCATCGGTCGCCGTGTCGCCCGCCTTGACGTTGATGAGGCCGATATCGAACGGCGCCACGGCTTGCGGCCAGATGATGCCGGCGTCGTCGTGCGACGCCTCGATGATGGCGCCGACGAGCCGCGACACGCCGATCCCGTAGGAACCCATCTGCACCGTGACGAGCTCGCCGCCGGGCCCTTGCACCTTGCAGCCCATCGCCTCCGAATATTTGGTGCCGAAGAAGAAGATGTGCCCGACCCCGATGCCGCGCGCGGTGAGGCGATCCTTGTCCGGGACTTCGCGGGCGAAGCGCTCGGCGTCGTGCTTCTCGGAGGTCGCGGCATATTTGCCGGTGAAGGCCGTAACCGTTCCCGACAGATCGCCGTCATAGTCGATATCGGCGCCCGGAGGGTCGAGCTGCACGAGGTCGCGATGGCAGAAGACCTCGCTCTCGCCGGTCTCGGCGAGAATGATGAATTCGTGGCTCAGGTTGCCGCCGATCGGCCCGGTCTCGGCCACCATCGGCACCGATCGGAGCCCCATGCGGGCGAAGGTCCGCAAATAGGAGACGAACATCTTGTTGTAGGATCTGCGCGAGTCCTCGACGGTGAGATCGAAGGAATAGGAATCCTTCATCAGGAACTCGCGTCCCCGCATCACGCCGAAGCGCGGCCTGATCTCGTCGCGGAACTTCCATTGGATGTGATAGAGGATGCGCGGCAGGTCTTTGTAGGACTTCACCGCGTCGCGGAAGATCGCGGTGATGAGCTCCTCGTTGGTGGGGCCGTAGAGCATCGCACGCTCGTGGCGATCGGTGATGCGGAGCATCTCCTTGCCGTAAACCTCGTAGCGGCCGCTCTCCTGCCAGAGCTCGGCCGGCTGGATGGTCGGCATCAGAAGCTCGATCGCGCCGGCGCGGTCCTGCTCCTCGCGCACGATCTGCTCGATCTTCTTGAGAACACGAAAGCCCAAGGGCAGCCACGAATAGATGCCGGCGCTCGCCTGGCGGATGAGGCCCGCCCGGAGCATGAGCCGGTGCGAGATGATCTCGGCTTCCTTCGGATCGTCGCGGAGAAGCGGGAGGAAATACCGGCTGAGGCGCATGGGCACCTTAATTTTGGCGGTTGAGGCGGGTCGCGCCGCGGCGCCGCCCGGGGTGGAAGCAACCCTGCCTTACGTGGAGGGGGTGCCCCTCCCCGCCGGCCCCGTCGCGGCTAATAGCTTACTTTCGCGCGCATAAGCAATCCTGGGAAGACAGCGGCGGATTTCCGCCGCACCGTGGCGATGGCGGCGGGCGGGTGCCGATTTGTCAGCGCAACGGGAAGTAGAGACCGCGCGCCCCCGCGCCTTCCCGTAGACGTGACGGTAAACCGGCACTCCAAAAAAGTTCTCAGAGTTTCTTGAGCTTAGGCTCATGCGCAAATCCTTCGCAGCGTTCTGACACAGATACAGCGTCCGTGTCACAATCGTGGTGACAATTTGGCGGAGCTAGAGTACGGTGCCGCGCACAACGCCAGGAGAGTTCGGGATCTGTCGGATCTCGAAGTCGAGCGTTGAGATTGGACAAGGTCCAAGTCTTGGGAGGAAGTAGCTCCAGGCGCACCAATCTTGCTTCACGCATGGGTGCAGCCGCTTCTAGCCAGCAAATCTTGATTGTCGCCACGACGAGCGAGCCTTGATGGCTAGGAGATAAGGAGTGAGTTACTCAAGCAAGGCCAGCCGGCCTTGCTTTTTTTTGGCCGTGACGCTCCCGGCTACTGCACCTTCTCGTAGCGCGGAAAGAACGGAATGTCGTCGAGCGTGATCACGTGATGCACGATGATGGCGTAGAGCGCGGCGAAGATGATGGTTGAGACGACGGTCGTCGCGACCATTTTCGGCAGCAAATTCGGCATGTGCGGCGCGCTTTCGGCCGTGCCCGGCGAGGCCTTCTCGCCCGCCTCCTCCGAGGTGCGGACGCCGATCGGCAGCATGGCGAACAGCACGATCCACCAGACGATGAAATAGATCGCGAGGGCAAACGCGAGCGTCATCGCCTAGGCCTCCTCGAGCTCGACCAGCGTCCCGCAAAAATCCTTGGGATGCAGGAACAGCACCGGCTTGCCGTGCGCGCCGATCTTGGGGTCGCCCTGCCCTAGCACGCGCGCGCCTTGCGCCACCAAGCGGTCGCGCGCGGCGATGATGTCGGGGACCTCGTAGCAGAGATGATGGATGCCGCCATTGGGGTTGCGCTCGAGGAAGCCCGCGATCGGCGAGGCCTCGCCGAGCACGCCGAGAAGCTCGATCTTGGTGTTGGGGAGCTCGATGAACACGGTGGTGACGCCGTGCTCGGGCTGATCCACCGCCTCGGACACGCGCGCGCCGAGCGTGTCGCGATAGATTCGCGTTGCCGCCGCGAGGTCCGGCACGGCGATGGCGACGTGGTTCAGGCGGCCGATCATGATCTCAACTCTCCGTTCGGGGGCGTCTTGGTCCGCGCTCCGTCTATAGCACCGTCACGAGGACGGAGCACATGGGCTTCTTGCCCCAGGCCTGGTTGACGGCGGCGCGGACGCTGCGGCGAACGGCATCGCCGACGAGCGCCCGATCTTTGCGCTTCGGGCGCGGGATGCTGTCGATCGTGCCGGTGACGGCGTCGCGGACGATCTCGGCGAAGGCGGTTCCTTGCGCGTCGGCGGCGGGAAGGCCGGTCAGCGCGACCTCCGGCTCGGCCAGAAGCTCGCCTTTTGCCGACAGGACCAGCGCCACCGCGACGGACCCGGCGAAGCTCAGCTTGCGGCGCTGGCGCACCTGGCCGTCATCGGCGCGGGTGAGGATGGAGCCGTCGCGGTAGAGCCGCCCGACGGGAACGTCGTCGATGATTTCGGCTGGCCCCGGCAGGAGCCGTACCATGGTGCCGTTGCGCGCCCGCACCACCTGCTCGACGCCGAGGCTTTCGGCGAGCCGCGCATGAGCTTCGAGATGCCGTCCCTCGCCGTGCATGGGAATGGCGATGCCGGGCTTGACCCAGGCATAGAGCTGCTCGAGCTCGCCGCGGCGGGGATGGCCCGAGACGTGGACTGGCGCATCCTGATCGGTGACGACCTCCACGCCCAAATCCGACAAGCCGTTCTGCACGCGCGCGACGGCCTTTTCATTGCCGGGGATGGTGCGCGAGGAAAAGATCACCTGGTCGCCTTCCTCGAAGGCGACGTTGGGGTGCTCGCCTTGGGCGATGCGGGCGAGCGCGGCGCGCGGCTCGCCCTGGCTTCCCGTGCACAAGGCCACGACCTTGCGCCGCGGCAGCTTGGCGAAAACGGTCTCGTCGTGGAAACGAAGATGGGGGTCGAGATAGCCGGTCGCCTGCGCCGCCTCGATGACGCGGAGAAGCGCCCGTCCGACCACGACGAGCTCGCGGTTCGCGGCGCGGGCCGCCTTGGCGACGGAGCCGAGACGGGCGACGTTCGAGGCGAAGGTGGTGACGCCGACCCGGTTCGGCGCCTCGCGAATCAGCCGCGCCAGCACCACCGCCACATCGGCCTCGGAGGGCGACATCCCGTCGCGGATGGCATTGGTGGAATCGCAGATGAGCGCGGCGATGCCGTCGTCGCCGAGCGCCTTGAGCCTCGCGCGGTCGGTCGGAGCGCTGGTGAGCGGGTTGTCGTCGAGCTTCCAGTCGCCGGTGTGGAGCGCGGCACCGAGCGGCGTCCGGATCACCACGGCGGACGGCTCGGGGATCGAGTGCGACATGCTGACAAGCTCGACATCGAATGGGCCGATCTTGCGGCGATCGCCCATGGGGATGACCTGCAAGGGGAAGCCGTTGACGAGGCCGGTCTCGGCGAGCTTCGATTTCAGCATCTCGGCGGTGAAGGGGGTGGCGTAAACCGGAATTCCGGCGAGCGCAGGCCACAGATCGGCCACGGCGCCGAAATGATCCTCATGCGCGTGGGTGAGGAGAAGCCCGGCGATATTGTGCCGCTCTTCCTCGATGAAACGAATGTCGGGGAGGATCACATCGATGCCGGGCTCGGCTTCGCTGGCGAAGGTGATGCCCATATCGACGATGAGCCATTCGCGCGCGCCCTCGCGGCCGTAGCCGTAGAGGTAGAGGTTCATGCCGATCTCGCCCACGCCGCCGAGCGGCAGGAAGACGAAGTCGGTTTTCGGTGCGTGCGAGTTGCGCGACATTCAGGCGGGCGATACCTAGCGGCTCAAGAAGAAGACGTCGCCGGCGGCGATGCGATACTCGCCATCGGGCGTCATCAGGCGAAGCGCGCCGTCGGCATCGAGACCGCCATAGACGCCCTCGGTCTCTTCGCCATGGACCTTGACGCGCAACGGCCGCCCCGCGGGGCCGGCGCGATCGAGCCAGGCGCGGCGGATGGTCGGGAAGGTCGCCCCCTCGCCCCAGCGCGCGAGCCAGTTATGCGTCGTCTCGGCCAGCACTTCGAGCGCCTCGGCGGGCGTCACCTTGATGTCGTAGGCGCCGAGGCTGATCGCCGGCTGGGGCAGATCCTCGGGATGGCTGGCGAGATTGATGCCGGTGCCGATCACCACGACCGAGCGGTTCTCGACCGTGCTCCCGACATTTTCGAGAAGCACGCCCGCAAGCTTCTCGCCGGCGAGCAGGACGTCGTTCGGCCATTTGAGCAGGAGCTCCGACCTTCCCTCATAGGCGATCAGCTTGGCGATCGTGTCGTAGGCGACGATGCCGGCGAGAAGCGCAAGCTGGCTCGCGACACGCGGCGTCGCGTTCACGCCGATGAGGAGGCTCGCGAACAGATTGCCTGGCCGCGAGATCCATTCGCGCCCGCCGCGGCCGCGGCCCTGCGATTGCCGCGCCGACCAAATCCAGAGCGGTCCGGGTTCGCCCGCCTTGGCGCGCCGCCGCGCCTCGGCATTGGTCGAGTCGACCGTTTCCATCCTGAGCAGCCGGTAGCCGCTCGGCAATTTCGGCAGAGATGATGCGAAAGACGCCATTAGAACAGTGACTTAGCTGCGTAGCCCGAGGCCTCGACCAAGGGTGAAGGATAAACGGAATAGACCAGGACAAAGATCCCGCTCAGCCCGAGCACGGCGGCAAGCGTCGCCGGCATCGGTTCGAAACGTTCGGCGGGAGCATCGAAATACATGATCTTGACGATGCGGAGATAGTAATAGGCCCCCACCACGCTCAAGAGCACGCCGATCACCGCAAGCGCGTAAAGGCCGGCATGGATGGCGGCGAGGAACACGTAGAACTTGGCGAAGAAACCTGCAAGGGGCGGAATCCCCGCCAGCGAAAACAGCAGCATCGCCAGGAGGAAGGCCATCGCCGGATTGGTGCGGGAGAGACCGGACAAAGCGTCGATGCTTTCGATCATGCGGCCGCCCCGGCGCATGGCGAGGATGCAGGCGAAGGCGCCGAGCGTCATGGGGAGGTAGATCGCAAGGTAGAACACGACGCCGGCGACGCCCTCGGCGGTGCCCGCGGCGAGGCCGACCAGCGCGTAGCCCATATGCCCGATCGAGCTATAGGCCATCAGGCGCTTGATGTTGGTCTGGCCGATGGCGGCGAATGAGCCGAGCGCCATCGAGGCGATGGCGAGGAATACGACGATCTGCCGCCATTCGACCGTCACCGCGGGGAACGCGGTGATGAGCACGCGCACGGTGAGCGCCATGGCGGCGAGCTTGGGCGCGGCGGCGAAGAAGGCCGTGACCGGCGTCGGCGCGCCCTCGTAGACGTCGGGCGTCCACATATGGAACGGCACGGCCGAGATCTTGAAGGCGAAGCCCGCCATCAGGAACACGAGCCCGAAGATCAGCCCGAGATTGACGCCCGAGGGTTGGACCGCCGCGGCGATGACCGCGAAGTTGGTCGAGCCGGTGAAGCCGTAAACCAGCGATGCGCCGTAGAGCAGCATGCCCGAGGAGAGCGCGCCGAGGACGAAATATTTGAGGCCGGCTTCGGCCGAGCGCGCCGAGTCGCGCTTGAAGGCGGCCACAACGTAGAGGGCGAGGCTCTGCAACTCGAGACCGACGTAAAGCGCGATCAGGTCGTTGGCCGAGATCATCGCCATCATGCCGGTCGCGGCGAAAAGAACGAGGACCGGATATTCGAATTTCAGTCCCCCCGCCTCGCGCCAGTAGTCGATGGACATCAGCAGCGCCGCGGCCGCGCCAACGAGGGTGAGAAGCTTCAGCATCCTGGCGAAGGGATCGACGATGAAGCTGTTGCTGAAGACCGTCGCCGTGCCGGTGCTCGACGCAACGAGAAGGCCCGCGATCGCGAGGAGCAGCACGGCCAGCCACAGGATGAGCTCGCCCCGCGCTTTGCGCGTGAAGACGCCGAACATGAGAAGCGCCATGGCGCCGGTCGCCAGGGCGATTTCCGGGAGCATCACCGCGATGTCTTCGAGAGGGGACAAGGGGGAGGCGCTCCTTATGGCACCAAAGCGAGCCGCGCCTGCTCGGCCGCGGCAAGGCTGGCGTTGTAGCCCTTGATCAGGGCTTCGACCGAGGCGGCGGAGATATCGAGCACCGGCGCCGGGTAGAAGCCGAACAGGATCGTGAGCACGACGAGCGGCGTCATCACCGCGACCTCGCGCCAGGTGAGGTCAGTGATGGCTTTCAGGCTCGCCTTCTCGAGCTTGCCGAAGATGATGCGGCGATAGAGCCAGAGCGCGTAGGCCGCCGACAGGATGATGCCGGTCGTGGCGAGGAACGCGACCCAGGTGTTGACGCGGAAGGCGCCGGTCAAGCTCAAGAACTCGCCGACGAAGCCGCTCGTGCCGGGCAGCCCGACATTGGCGAGCGTGAAAACCATGAAGCAGAAGGCGTAGAGCGGCATGCGGTCGGCAAGCCCGCCGAAGGCGGCGATCTCGCGCGTGTGCAAGCGGTCGTAGATGACGCCGACACAGAGGAAGAGCGCGCCCGAGACGATGCCATGCGACAGCATCTGGAAGATGCCGCCCTGGAGCCCCTGCATCGTCAGCGTGAACACGCCGATGGTGACGAAACCCATATGGGCGACGGAGGAATAGGCGATCAGCTTCTTCACGTCTTCCTGCGCCAGCGCCACGAGCGAGGTGTAGATGATGGCGACGACGGAGAGCGCGAAGATAAGCGGGGCAAACTCGGCGGAGGCGAGCGGAAACATCGGGATGGAGAAGCGCAGGAAGCCGTAGCCGCCCATCTTCAAGAGGATGCCGGCGAGGATGACGGAACCCGCCGTCGGCGCTTCCACATGCGCGTCGGGAAGCCAGGTGTGCACCGGCCACATCGGCAGCTTCACGGCGAAGGAGGCGAGGAAGGCGAACCACAGCCATTTCTGCATTTCCGGCGGGAAGCCGTGCGTCAGCAGAACCGGAATGTCGGTGGTGCCTGCCTCCCAATAGATCGCCATGATGGCGAGCAGCATCAGCAGCGAGCCGGCGAGCGTGTAGAGGAAGAACTTGAAGCTGGCATAGACGCGGCGCTGTCCGCCCCAGATCCCGATGATGAGGAACATCGGGATCAGCCCGCCCTCGAAGAAGAGATAGAACAGAACCAGGTCGAGCGAGGTGAAGACACCGAGCATCAGCGTCTCGAGCACGAGGAAGGCGATCATGTATTCCTTCACGCGCTCGGTGATCGCGACCCAGCTCGCCAGGATGCAGAGCGGCATGAGGAAGGTCGTGAGCAGCACGAAGGGGAGCGAGATGCCGTCAACCCCCATGTGAAAGCTGATCGGCCCGAGCCAGGGCCTCAGTTCGACGAACTGAAACTGGACGTTGAGCGGATCGAAATCGCGCAAGAGGATCAGCGACAGCGCGAAAGTGATGAGCGTGGTCCACAGGGCGATGAAGCGCGCGTTGCGGAAGGCGCTTTCGTCGGCGCCGCGCAAGACGCCGATGAGGAGCGCGCCGAACAGCGGCAAGAAGGTGATGGTGGAGAGGATGGGCCAGGCGTAGCTCACGGCTTCACCCCTCCCGCCGCGAACAGGAAATAGGTGATGAGCAGCGCCACGCCGATCAGCATGACGAAGGCGTAGTGATAGATGTAGCCGGTCTGAAGCCTGATGGCGCGGTTGGCGATGTCGATGACGCGGGCGGCGATGCCGTCGGGACCGATGCCGTCGATGATGGTGCCGTCGCCGGTCTTCCACAGAAAGCGGCCGAGCCGTTGCGCCGGCCGCACGAACAGCGCGTCGTAGAGCGCATCGAAATACCAGGCATTGAGCAGGAACTGGTGGGCGCCGCGGAAGCGCTTGGCGAGGCCGAAGGGCACGAGCGGGTTCCGGATGTAGAAATACCAGGCTACGGCCAGGCCGGCCGCCATGGCGACCGTCGGCGCCGCCAGCACCCAGAGCGGAACCTCATGATGGGCGCCCTCGCGCGCGACGAGGGAGCCGCGCCAGAACTCGGCTTGGCCCGTCCCGATGAAGAGATGGGCGAAGAGCGCGCCCGCGACCAACGCGCCGAAAGCGAGCAGCGCGAGCGGGATGCCCATGGTGAGAGGCGGCTCGTGGGCGTGCTCGAGCACGTCCTTCGGCTCGCGCGGCTTCCCCTCGAAGGCAAGGAACATCAGCCGCCAGGAATAGAACGAGGTCAGCACCGCGGCGATGAGCGTGAGGACGAAGGCGTAGTTGCCGGCCCAGCTATGCGCGGCATAGGTCGCCTCGATGATGGCGTCCTTGGAGAAGAAGCCGGCGGTGAGCGGAAAGCCCGTGAGCGAGAGCGTGCCGACCAGCATCATCGCCCAGGTGTAGGGCAGGACTTTGCGCAGCGCGCCCATGCGGCGGAGATCCTGCTCGTGATGAAGCGCATGGATGACGGCGCCCGCGCCCAGGAACAGGAGCGCCTTGAAGGAGGCATGGGTGAAGAGATGGAACATGCCCGCGCCATAGGCGCCGACGCCTTCGGCCGCGAACATGTAGCCGAGCTGCGAGCAGGTCGAGTAGGCCACCACGCGCTTGATGTCGTTCTGCACGAGACCGACGGTGGCGGCGAAGAAGGCGGTGGTGGCGCCGACGACGGCGACGACGTTGAGCGCGATCGGTGCCAGCTCGAACAGCGGCGAAAGCCGCGCCACCATGAACACGCCGGCCGTCACCATGGTGGCGGCATGGATCAAGGCCGAGACCGGGGTCGGGCCCTCCATCGCGTCGGGCAGCCAGGTGTGCAGCAGGAACTGCGCCGACTTGCCCATCGCCCCCATGAACAGGAGCAGGCAGATCAAAGTCAGCGCATCGACGCGCATCCACAGGAACTGCATCGTCTCGCCGGCATGGTCGGGCGCCGAGGCGAACACCGCGTCGTATTGGACGGACTGGAACAGGGTGAAGACGGCGAAAATGCCGAGTGCGAAGCCGAAATCGCCGACGCGGTTGACGATGAAGGCCTTGATGGCGGCCGCGTTCGCCGCGGGCTTGTGATACCAGAATCCGATCAGGAGGTAGGAGGCGAGCCCCACCCCTTCCCAGCCGAAGAAGAGCTGGACGAAATCGTCGGCCGTGACCAGCGCGAGCATGGCGAAGGTGAAGAGCGAGAGATAGGCGAAGAAGCGCGGCCGGCTGTCGTCCTCCGCCATGTAGCCGATGGAATAGAGATGCACGAGGCCGGAGACGGTGGTCACGACCACGAGCATCACCGCCGTCAGCGTGTCGATCCGAAGCGACCAGATCGCCTTGAGGTCGCCGGAGACGATGAAGCGGGCGAGCTCGATGCGCTGTTCGTGACCCTGAAGGGCGACATCGTAGAAGGCGACCCAGGACAGGAGCGCGGCGATCAGGAGGAGCGCAGTGGTCACGACCTCCGATGCGCGCGCGCCGGCGACCGGGCCGAGCAGCCCGGCGAAAAGCGCGCCGGCAAGGGGAAGGAAGAGGATCGCCTGATACATCGGTGTCGCGGCTCACCCTTTGAGGAGGTCGATTTCGGCGACGTCGATGGTGCCGCGATTGCGGAAATAGACGACGACGATGGCGAGCCCGATGGCGGCCTCGGCCGCAGCCACCGTGAGCACGATCATGGCGAAGATTTGCCCGACGAGGTCGGCGTGAAAGGCCGAGAAGGCGACGAAGTTCAAGTTCACGGCGAGCAGCATCAGCTCGATCGACATCAGAATGACGATGACGTTCTTGCGGTTGAGGAAGATGCCGAAGATGCCGAGCGTGAACAGGATGGCGGCGACGGTGAGATAGTGGGAGAGACCGATGGTCACGTGAGGCCCCTCCCCGTTTCGACCTCGACGAGCTCGACCGACTCGGCGCGGGTGCGTTGCACCTGGCGGCCGATATTCTGGCGCTTCACGTCACGCTTGTGATGGAGCGTGAGCACGATGGCGCCGATCATGGCGACCAGGAGGATGAGGCCGGCTGCCTCGAACAGGTAAACATAGCGCGTATAGAGGATGAGCCCGAGCGCCTCGGTGTTGCCGATGTCGGCGGCGGGCGGCGTCGGCGCCTGCGCCACGATCTCCGGCGCCGTGACCCAGGTGCCGAGGACCAGGATCAGCTCGACCAGGAGCAGAAGGCCGACGGTGGCGCCGATCGGCAGATATTTGATGAAGCCGGCCCTGAGCTCGGCGAAATCGACGTCGAGCATCATCACCACGAACAGGAACAGCACCATGACCGCGCCGACATAGACCACGACCAGGATCATCGCCAGGAACTCGGCCCCGAGCAGCACGAAGAGGCCGGCGGCGTTGAAGAAGGCGAGGATCAGGAACAGAACCGCGTGGACCGGGTTCTTGGCCGCGATGACCATGAAGCCGGCGCCGACGCAGACGGCCGCGAACAGATAGAAGAAGAAGGCGCTCAGCATCGATGGTCCTCATGCGCGCCGATGCGCCGCAGCGCTGCCGGAGCCTCTCGCGCCGGGCGAGCGGTGAGGTTCGGTATCGATTGCATCAGTCGGTCTTCCCTCACCGGTACGGCGCGTCCAGCTCGATGTTCTTGGCGATCTCGCGCTCCCATTGATCGCCGTTCGCCAGGAGCCGCGCCTTGTCGTAGTAAAGCTCCTCCCGCGTCTCGGTGGCGAATTCGAAATTCGGCCCCTCCACAATCGCATCGACGGGACAGGCCTCCTGGCAGAAGCCGCAATAGATGCATTTCACCATGTCGATGTCGTAACGGGTGGTGCGGCGGGTGCCGTCGTCGCGCCGCGGCCCCGCCTCGATGGTGATGGCCTGGGCGGGACAGATGGCCTCG
>JBFWTF010000043.1:0-14550 GCA_050247995.1 Methyloceanibacter sp.
GCCCGAGCGGGCCGAAGAGAAGCGCGCGATCCGGCGCCGGCCTTGCCCAGTCCGCGCCGTTCTCCTTGGCGGTGCGGGCAAGGTCGCTGAGAGCGCTGGCTTGCGAATGGCCGAACGCAAGCCCGAGCCCGAGCGCGAAGGCACCATCTCTGAGAGGATGCCTGCCGATCGGATGCGCGCGCTTGGCTGGAAGAAACGCGGCGCTGTAAGACTGACGCCCCGCCCGAACCTGAGGCAGGTCGGCGGCGCGGGCCTCTGGTCCAAGCGCGGCAATGGCGCCGAGCAGCGCCAACACTTCGGCGACGGCGTCCTCAGTGGCGATGGATGCGAGAGGCACGGCCGAGGCCGCATCGCCGGCGAGAGCGAGCGCAAACCCTATCCCATCGCTGCGCGTTACGGCGCGGAGCCGGATATCGGCGGCGATCGCATCGAGATCGATGCTGCCGCCGCAATCGACGACGACCGAGACCTTGGGCGCAAGGGTGAGCCGCGCCTCATGGATCGCGGCGCAAAGCTCCGCGGCAACGCCGTTGGCGTCGATCAGAGCGGCGGGATCGTCCGGCAGAGGGTCGGCGAGGACCGGCACGCCGTCGGAAATCTCAATGTCGAGCGCGGAGATTGTGGCGGCGAAACGCGGCGTCGACAAGGGTGTCAGCCCGCGCACCTGAAGGTTCCCGCGCGCGCTTATCTCCATCGTGCCGTTGCCGTGCGTGCGCGCAGCCGCGCAAAGCCCGAGGAAGTCGTCGAGCGGGATCGGCGCTGCGACGACGAGACGCGCGAGCAGTCCGTCGCCGGTCTCCATGGGTTGGGGCAGGCTCGGGCAGGCGCCGCGCACGCGGATCTCGGTCATGGCGCTGCCTCCGCCTGAAGCGCGGGCGCGTTGAGATCGAGATCGTTTCGGCGCGGATGCCACAGGCCTTTTTCGCGCGCGGCTTCGAGCCGCGCGGCGATGGCGCGCGCGGCCTCAGGGTTTTCGCGCAACAGGAACGCGCGCACTTGGCTGTCGGCGAGATAGGCCTCGTGCACGAGGTCGAACAGCACGCTTTTCACCGCGCCGGTCGTCTCGGCGAAATCGACCAGCCGGTCCACGGTCTCGGCAAGCTCGGCCGCGCCCCGCGCGCCGTGGCGCATCATCCCCTCGATGAAGCGCGGATTGGTGGCGCGTCCGCGCACGATCCGGGCAAGCGCCGCGGCAAGCGGCCGCGCGCGTGGCCGTGCAGGATCGGTCGTGTCGAGCACGACGAGATCGGCCTCGCGCCCCAGCGATGAAGCTGCCGCGGCGAAGCCGCCGATATGGGCGGCGTCCTCGGCGCCTTCGAGGAGATCGCGCGAGGGATCGTCGCTGCCGTGGAGGAGGAGATCGGCGGCTGCGACCCGCGCCGCGAAGGCGCCGGGGCGCGCCGCGCCTTCGCCGTCAGCGCCGCCATAGCCATGCGAGGTCGCGGCGAGATAGGCCGCGCCGATCGCCTCTCTTTCGCTCTCGCCGCCGAGAAGCTCCTCGGCGCCCGCGCCGTAAGCGCCGGGGGCCGCGCCGAAAATGCGGGTCACAGCTTCGCCGGCGCGCGCGGCGGCGGCGAGCGGGTTCTCGCTCTCGTCCTCGGAGCGCTCGGCGATGAGCCTCACCGCCGCGTCGATCAGCGCGATCTGCGCCGGGAAGAGATCGCGGAAGAGGCCCGAGATGCGGAAGGTGACATCGACGCGCGGGCGTCCCATCGCCGCCGGAGGCAGCACCTCGATGCCGGTGACGCGGCCGGTCGCCTTGTCCCAGGCCGGGCGGCAGCCCATCAGCGCAAGCCCCTGCGCGATCTCTTCGCCGCCAGTCCTGAGCGTGGCGCTCCCCCACAGATCGATGACGAGCGCGCGCGGCATCTCGCCATGGGTCTGGAGATAGAGCCTGACGACATCGTCGGCGCCGAGCCGCCCCAGCTCCATCGCCGTCGGCGTCGGCAGAAGGCGGGGATCGGCGGTGAAGAGGTTGCGCCCGGTCGGCAGCACGTCGCGGCGGCCGCGCTGCGGCGCTCCCGCCGGTCCGGGACGCACGCGCATCCCGTCGAGAGCGGCGATGAGTGCCCCGCGCTCGGCCTCCCCGCTTCCCTGCCACAGCGGATCGTTCGTTGGCGCCGCATCGGCGCGGCCATAGATGTGAAGCCCGTCTTTCAGCGCGAGGTCCTTCAGGTCGCACAGCCAGGCATCGATCTTGCGCAAGGCCTCGTCGGCGTGAAGGTCGCCCGCGATCCCGGCTTCGCCGGCAAGCCCCGTTCTTTGCGCCGTCTCGATGATGAGCCGTGCCAGGCGCTCGCGCCTGCGCCGGTCGAGCCCGTCGGCCATCGCGTATTCGTCGACGAGGCGCTCGAGCTCCTGCGCCGCGCCCGCAAGCGGGGTCGTGGTGAGCGGCGGCGGCAGATGGCCGATGGTGATGGCGGCGATGCGGCGCTTGGCTTGCGCCGCCTCGCCCGGGTTCGAGACGATGAAGGGATAGATCACAGGCAAGGGCCCGACCACGGCCTCGGGGAAGCAGGAGCTTGTCAAAGCCACGGCCTTGCCCGGCAGCCATTCGAGCGTGCCGTGCGCGCCCATATGCACGATGGCGTCGGCGCGCGCTCCGTGCCGGAGCCAGAGCCCGAAGGCGAGCACGGCGTGGCGCGGCGGCAGGTTCTGATCGTGATAGGTCGCGCGCCTTTCGTCGGCGCGCCCGCGCTCTGGCGGCAGCGCGACGAGCACATTGCCGAAGCTTGCGGTTCGGAACCTGAACGCGCCGTCGCGGCAATCGCTGTCGTTCTCTGGCACGCCCCACGCGGCTTCGATGCGTTCCGATACCTCGGCCGGCAGCGCCGCCAGATACCGCCGATAGTCTCCGAGCGAGATCGCCGGCGCGCTCGTGCCGGCATCGAGCGCCTCGAGCAGAGCCGTAGGGCTTTGCGGCGCATCGGTGATGGCGTAGCCCGCCTCTTCGAGGTCGGTGAGGAGCGCGATCACGCTCGCCGGCACGTCGAGGCCGACGGCATAGCCCGCGCGTCCGCCCGCTGCCGGATAGTCCGGCATCAGCACCGCGATCCGGCGCTCCGCCCGCTTCTTCTCTTTCAGCCGCACCAAGGCTTCGATCCGGTCCGCAACCATGGCGATGCGGTCAAACTCGGGCTTGGCAGCGAACGCCGTGAAGCCGAGAGCGTCGTCCTTTTCGAGCGCGTCCTTGAAGGCGATGGCGCCGGCGAGCACGCGCCCGTCGAGCTCGGGCAAAACCACATGCATGGCGAGGTCGGCGGGCCCAAGTCCGCGCGGGCTTTCCCGCCACGCCGCCGTGCGCGTCGTCGCGATCACGGCTTGCAGCACCGGCGCGTCCGTAACATCGAGTGGCGATGCCTCGCCCTCGCCGCCCGCCGCGAACGCCGTTGCCGTCACGACGACGGCGGGCTTCAGCCGTTCGAGCGCACCGCGCACGAACGCGGCGGCATCGGGATCTTTCAGGCTCGTGACCATGAGGGGCGCCGGCGCAAGCCCGCGCGCGTCGAGCGCGGCTGAGAGCGCATCGATCGGCGCCGTGTCGGCGGCGAGCACGGCGGCGCGGTAGAAGAGGATCGGTATCGCCGCGCGCCTCTTTGCCAGACGGCCTTCGAGCGCATCGAGGCCCACCGCGCCCTCGCCCGGGATGTAACCGCCGCAGCGCGGCACGGCTTCGGCGTCTCTGGTCTCCGCGCCGAAACCTGCATGCCCGGACAAGCGGCGGAGCAGCGCGCGCAAATTCTCGCGGCCGCCTTCGCGGAAATATTGCAAGAGCGCGTCGAGTTCGTCCTGCGGCAGCGTCGAGGAAGCGGCGAGGCGCCGATCGTCGCGATCCTCTCCCGGCAGAAGGGCGAGGGCGATGTTGCGCTCGCGCGCCAGCGCGGCCAGCGCCTCGGCGCCGTAGCGCCACCAATCGAGCCCGCCGAGCAGCCTCACCACCACGATCTTGGCGTGGCGCGCGACCTTGTCGATCCAGAGGTCGACCGACATGGGATGGCGAAGATCGCGCAAATGCGCCAGCCGCAATGCCGGAAGCGCGGCCTTCTCCGCCGCGTAGGCCGCCGCAAGTCCGGCGAGGTCGCTGTCGGCAAAAGACAGAATGACGATGTCGCCCGGCGTCTGACCGAGATCGCGCGGCTCGACGATGTCGTCGAGAGTGGCGGAACTGGTCTGGAGCAGATGCATGGCTACCCGAGCAGGTCCCTGGCGATGGCGTCGCGGTCGAGGCCTTTCAGCCCGATGACGACGAGGTTGCCTTGCCGCGCCTCGGCGGCGTTCCACGGCCGGTCGTAATAGTGGCTGACGCGCGGGCCGACCGCCTGGATCAGGAGGCGCATGGTCTTGCCCGCGACCGCAGCGAATCCCTTCATGCGCAAGACTTTGTGGGCTTCTGCCGCGCGGGAGATGCGCGCGACGATTTCAGCCGGATCGGAAAGTTCCGGCAAGCCGACGACGAAGCTCTCGAAATCGTCGTGATCGTGCTCGGGCTCGAGATCGTGGTGGGTCCTGCGGTTCAAGATATCGTCCTCGGTGCCGACGCCGAGCCCGAGCAGCGCCGCGGGATCGACCTTGCCTTCAGCCACCGTGACGATGCGAACGCTGCGCGGCAGCGCGCCGGCGACGGCCGCCACCGCTTTGTCGATGGCGGGCGCATCGAGCAGATCGCGCTTGTTGAGCACGACGAGATCGGCGCAGGCGATCTGATCCTCGAACACTTCCTCGATGGGATCGTCGTGGTCGAGGGCCGGATCGGCGGTGCGCTGCGCCGACAGCGCCGAAAGGTCGGCCGCCACCTGTCCTTCAGCCAAGGCCGCGCCGTCGACCACCGCGACGACGCCGTCGACGGTCACGCGGCTCTTGATCGCGGGCCAATGAAAGGCCTTGACCAAAGGCTTCGGCAGAGCGAGCCCCGAGGTCTCGATGACGATGTGCTCGATCTTCGGCTCGCGCGCGAGAATCTGGTCGAGCGCCGGCACGAACTCGTCGGCGACGGTGCAGCACAGGCAGCCATTGGCGAGCTCGACGATATTCTCCTCGGGGCAGGCGGCATCGCCGCAGCCCTTCAGGATCTCGCCGTCGATGCCGACGTCGCCGAACTCGTTGACGATCACCGCGAGCCGCCGCCCGTTGGCATTGGCGAGCACGTGGCGGATCAGCGTCGTCTTGCCCGAGCCGAGAAAGCCGGTGACGATGGTGCAAGGGACGCGCTCCAGCTTCGCGCTCATTCTCTGTCCTCCTCGAAATCGATCGGCGGCACGCGGGCGATCAACCCGCGCTTGAGCACGTCGGGGCGCCCGCGCCACGGCATGATCTCTTCACGCGCGCCGGCGAAGAGAAGCGCGCCCTCGACCAGAGCGGGGCCGTCGCGGTCGGGATCGAGCGTGCCGAAGACGTAAGTCCAGGCGCCGTCGCGCCTGATCGCCGCGCTCAGGCCCCGCGTGCAGTTGGCGAGGCAGCGCACCTTCCGCACGGCGACGCCGGTCCCTTGCGCCGCGCGCGAGGTGGCCTCGGCAAGGCGAAGGCCGGGGGCTGCGCTCCCTTCCGGGTCGCTGGCGCGCCGACAGGTGATGCAGACATAGATCGTGGTCGCGGACGCAGCCGCGATGTCCCGATCGTCGCCTTCCGCAATGTCGCTGAGTGCCACCCGAAGCCGCTCCTCGAACTTCGATACGCTTGCGACCAAGGGTGCTGCCGGCGGCCTCATCGGCTTTGCGAAAAGGCCGCCATCGAGCCAACCGCTCCGAGGCACCCCGCCCGGGCGAGCGACTGGAACCGGCGGTAGGTCTCCTGGCTTGCGGGTCTTAGCCTCCGCCGCCTTCCCGGGTTTCCCAGTGGCTCTATGGCTTGAGGCTCGCCGCTTACAGTTGCGGGGGCAGCCGCGGAATCGGGGGATTCCCCTTACCGCGTTCCCTGTTCCTCTCCGTGAAGAGAGACCGTCGGTTGAGGCACTTAACGGCGAGCCCGCGCCCTTTGTCAATGCGCCGCTGCCAGGCGCCCTTGCCACGCCCGGCGCCACGGCTATAGTCGCTGCCGTCGTCGGTTCCCGCGCGGTGCGGGACGAGAGAAGGGAACGCGGTGAAGGCTTAAAGCCTAAAGCCGCGGCTGCCCCCGCAACTGTAGGCGGCGAGCAGTCCTCAGTCAGCCACTGGAGGCGATGCTTCCGGGAAGGCCGAGGGCAGGCTGTGACCCGCGAGCCAGGAGACCTGCCGGCGGCATCAACTCTAGCCCGCGCCCTCGGGTGGAGGGCGAGAAGGGGGATCGCATGAATAGTTTTCCGGCCAAACCCGCGAGCCACGCCGCTGTGCTGACGCTCGCGCGCGTCGTTCCGATCTTCGCCGCAGCTCTGCTCGGCGCTTTCGTCGTCGGCGGGGTGGGC
This sequence comes from Methyloceanibacter sp., assembly GCA_050247995.1. GTDB lineage: Bacteria > Pseudomonadota > Alphaproteobacteria > Rhizobiales > Methyloligellaceae > Methyloceanibacter. Next base: position 6,377 of record JBFWTF010000043.1, read on the forward strand.
TTCTCCCACATCGCGGCGGTGCATAACGCCGCGCACGACTATCGCCATTCGATGGGCTTTCCCTGCCACTAGGGAGGCCGACATGGATTATTTCCGCAACATCGTCGTCGTTGCCATCCTGGCCGGCGTCATCGCCGGTACCGGCATGACCATCGCCCAGCATTTCGCCACCGTCCCGCTCATCCTCAAAGCCGAGAGTTACGAGGGTGAGGGCACGAGCGAGCCCGCCCACGATCATGGCGCCGCAGCGGCCGCGCATGAGCATGACCATGGCGGCTGGCAGCCTTCCGACGGCTTCGAGCGCGCCTTCTTCTCGTTCCTCGCCAATATCGTCACCGGGATCGGCTTCGCGCTGCTTCTCGTCGCGACCAGCGAGCTGTTCGGCGGGATCAAGGATTGGCGTCAGGGCGTGTTCTGGGGTCTTGCCGGTTTCGCCGCCTTCACGCTGGCGCCGGGTCTCGGCCTTCCGCCCGAGCTTCCCGCCATGCCTGCGGCCGAGCTTGGCCCGCGCCAGCTCTGGTGGGTCGCCACCGTGCTCGCCACGGCGGTCGCACTCGGGCTCTTGTTCTACCAGCGCTCGTTCCCGGCGGTCATCGCTGCAATCGCCCTTCTCGTCGCGCCGCATCTGATCGGCGCGCCGCAGCCGGCGAGCTATGGCACGCCCATCCCCGAAGGCTTGCATCACAGCTTCGTCGTGGCCGTGGTGCTGACCACGCTCCTGTTCTGGCTTTTGCTCGGCGGGCTGGCGGGCCTGTTCCGGGAACGCTTCATTCCCGCGCGCTGAGCGATGGCGTTCCGTGAAGCCGTGGCGGGGGCAGGTTTGACCCTCGTCCTCGGCGGCGCTCGCTCCGGCAAGAGCCGCTATGCCGAATGGCTGATCGAAACCTTTCCGCCGCCGTGGGTCTATGTCGCGACGGCCGAGGCGAGGGACACCGAGATGGCCGAGCGCATCGCCGACCACAAGAGAAGGCGCGATGGGCGGTGGCAGACCGTCGAGGCGCCGCACGCCCTCGCCGAGGCCGTGGCCGCCGTGCCCCCGGGCGGAAGTCTATTGATCGACTGCCTGACGCTCTGGCTGGCCAATTTGATGGAGAGCGGGTCCGACATCGAGGCCCGCACCCGAGCGCTGAAGGACGTTCTGGCCCAAAGGTCCGGCCCGACCGTTGTGGTCTCCAATGAAGTCGGCCTCGGCATCGTTCCCGACAACGCTCTCGCGCGCCGGTTCCGCGACCTCCAGGGCCGCCTCAATCAGGACCTGGCGGCTGCTGCCATTCGCGTGGTGATGATGGTGGCCGGCGTGCCCGTTGTGGTGAAGAGCCCATGACCGACAAGATCGACGGCAAGGATGCCGAACGCCATCGCGCCAAGATGGCGAAGCGGAAGGAAGTGCAAGACAAGGAGGTCGCCGGCAAGACGATCGAGAAGGGCCTCCTCATCGTTCACACCGGCACCGGCAAGGGCAAATCGACCGCGGCCTTCGGGCTCGCGCTCCGCATGCTCGGCCGGAACCGGCGCGTCGGCGTCGTGCAGTTCATCAAGGGCGCCTGGCATACGTCCGAGCGCGACGCGCTGGCGCGATTCGGCGACCTCGTGTCGTGGCACGCGATGGGCGAAGGCTTCACCTGGGAGACGCAGGATCGCGCCCGCGATGTCGCCGCGGCTGTGCGCGCCTTCGGCAAGGCGCAAGAGCTGATGGCCGATCCGAGCTTCAGCCTCGTCATTCTCGATGAGCTCAACATCGCGCTCCGCTACGACTATCTCGACCTCGCCCAAGTCCTCGACGCTCTCGCCAGGCGCCGCCGCGATCTCCATGTCGTCGTAACGGGGCGGAACGCCAAGCCAGAGCTGATCGCGGCGGCCGACCTCGTCACCGAGATGACGCTGGTGAAGCACCACTTCGCCGGAGGGGTGAAGGCGCAGGAAGGCATCGAGTTCTGAGCCGTGGCCGCGCGCGTGCTCATGTTCCAGGGAACCGGCTCCGATGTCGGCAAGTCTCTGATCGTCGCCGGGCTTGCCCGCGCGCTCAGCGCACGCGGTCTGAAGGTTCTGCCGTTCAAGCCGCAGAACATGTCGAACAACGCCGCGGTGACCGAGGACGGCGGCGAGATCGGGCGCGCGCAGGCGCTTCAGGCGCGCGCCGCGCGCGTGCCTCCGAGCGTGCACATGAATCCCGTCCTGCTCAAGCCGCAGAGCGAGACCGGCGCGCAAATCGTGGTGCAGGGCCGCGTTCATGGCCGCGCCACCGCCGCCGAGTATCAGCGCCTCAAGCCTCAATTGATGCCGTTCGTGATGGAGAGCTTCGCGCGACTGAAGGCGGACGCCGACATCGTCCTGGTGGAAGGCGCGGGCAGCGCGTCCGAAGTGAATCTCCGCGCAGGCGACATCGCCAATATGGGCTTCGCCCGCGCCGCCGCTGCGCCGGTCGTTCTCATCGGCGACATCGACCGGGGCGGCGTGATCGCGAGCCTCGCCGGCACCAAGGCCGTGATCGATCCCGGCGACGCGAAGCTCATCTGTGGCTTCATCGTTAACAAGTTTCGCGGCGACCCGGCTCTGTTCTCTGACGGCATGGCGCGCATCGAAGCGGCGACCGGCTGGGAGGCTCTCGGGCTCGTGCCTTACTTTCCCGGGGCGCGGGCGTTGCCCGCAGAAGATGCGCTCGCCCTCGACGCCGCCCTGCCCGCCAAGTCCGGCGCGCGCGTCAAGATCGCCGTTCCGGTCCTGCCGCATATCGCCAATTTCGACGATCTCGACCCGCTCGACGCCGAGCCCGCTATCGATCTCGTCCGCGTCCGTCCCGGCGAAGCGCTTCCCGGCGATGCCGGCCTCGTCATCCTGCCGGGCTCGAAGGCGACCATCGCCGGCCTTGCCGCGCTCCGCGAAGCGGGCTTCGACATCGACATCGCCGCCCACCTTCGCCGCGGCGGGATGGTGCTCGGGCTGTGCGGCGGCTACCAGATGCTCGGCCGCGCCATCCACGATCCGCGCGGCATCGAAGGCCCGGCGGGGAGCGCGCCCGGCCTCGGCCTGCTCGACGTCGAGACCACGCTCGCAGGCGAAAAGCGGCTTGAGCCCGCAAGCGGGACCACTTCCGACGGCCGGCCCTTCAGCGGCTACGAGATGCATATGGGCGTGACCGAAGGATCCGATTGCCGGCGCCCTTTCGCGCGCCTCGAAAACGGCGCCGCTGAAGGCGCCATCTCGGCCGACGGCCGCGTGCTCGGCAGCTATATCCACGGGCTGTTCGCCGACGACCGCCAGCGCTCAGCGTGGCTCGAACGCCTCGCCGCCGGAAGTGCGGCGATCGCCTACGACACCCTCATCGAGGACACGCTCGATAAGCTCGGCGCCCACCTCGCGGCAAACGTCGCGCTCGACCGGCTCCTCAAACGAGCGCGGTGAGCGCCGCCAGCACCAATACGACGGCGATGAGCAGTCCGTCGGCGCGGGCGTAGAGTTCGAGCGCGGCGCGGATATCGGCTGCGGTCGCCTCGCGCCGCCCGTCGCCCATGTAGGCGCCCTCGGTCGGAGCGCCGTCGTAGGAGCGCGGACCGCCGAGCGACAATCCGAGCGCGCCGGCAAGCGCCGCTTCCGGATAACCCGCGTTCGGCGAGGCATGGCGTTTGGCGTCGCGCCGCATCGCGGTCCACGCGCCCGAAGGAGAGGCGCCTTTGGTGAAAAAGGCTCCGGCGCTGATGAGGAGCGCCGAGAGCCGCGAGGCGGGGTAATTGACCAGATCGTCGAGCTGGGCCGCCGTCTGGCCGAAATCCCGATAGCGCTCGCTGCGATGGCCGATCATGCTATCGGCGGTGTTGATCGCCTTGTAGAGCGCCGCGCCGGGAAGTCCGGCGAGCACCATCCAGAAGGCGGGCGCCACCACCCCGTCGGAAAAATTCTCGCCGAGACTTTCGATCGCGGCGCGCGCCACGCCCGCCTGATCGAGCTCGGACGTATCGCGTCCAACGATATGGGCGACGGCCTTGCGTCCCGCTTCAAGCCCCTCGTCATCGAGGGCGTCGGCGACGCGCGCGACATGGACGAAGAGGCTGCGCTGCGCGAGAAGCGTGCTTGCGACGATTGCAAGCGCGAGCATTCCGAAGGGGAGGAGAAGGAGCGCCACCTCGATGAAGAAGGCGGCGGCGCCGACCGTGACAAGGAGCACGAGCAAGGCGACCGCACCCCATCGGCGCCGCGTCTCGGCATCGGCGCCGGTGTTGAGACGTTCCTCGAGGATGGATATCAGCCGGCCCATCCACGTCACGGGATGACCGATCGCGCGCGACACCCTTTCGGGATAGCCAATCAGAGGCTCGATCAACAAAGCGAGAAGGGTAAGAGGTGCGGACATGGACTCTTTGACCGGTCGCGTGCCGCCCGCCGGTTGCACATTACGCCGTCATGCGGCGCGCGGGCGGCGAAAGCCGAGTGCGGGGATCAGTGGGCCCAGCGGCGGGCGTGCGCTCGCGCCGCTTCGAGATTGCCTTGCGCCTCTTCCGGCAGGAGCTTCGCGATCACGCCCATGGCGAGTTCGACGGAGATCTCGCTGCCGCCGCACTCCTTGAGCTGCTCGCGCAGCCAGCCATAGATCTCTTCATCCCCGGACTTGAGCCCGACGGCGATCTCTTCCAGCATCTGCACCAACGATTCTGCTGCCATCGTGCCCCTCCATCCCACGAGCCAAATGGCCTATGGCTTTTGGCCGCTTGATCTGCGCTCCTGGTGCGATCCTCCCCCGATTCGCGATCATACTCGGTCTTGGGCAGCTTTGACGTGGCATGAGGGCCACAGTCACCGTCAAATTGGCTCAGTTTCGCCCGGGACCCACGAAGGGGATGAGCCCGCTCAAGGCCGACCTCTGCGGCTCGGCCGCGGCTTCTGCCACCGGCACGTTCGGGTCGATGGCGGGCTGGCAGAGATGACGCCCGTTCCTGGCATTGGCGCGCAGGAAGTCCACGTGGAAGTGGTTGTAGTGGTGGCGGTCGCTGCCCGGGCCGAGCACGGTATAGAACTCGTCGCACGCGCCGACGAACACGGTCCTGAGGAAGGCGCGTTCGCGGGGGCTCCCTCTCGACCAGCCCTGGACCACGGTGATCTCCTCGCCGCCGGCCAGGCGGAAGCCGGCGATATCCAGGGCATTGCCGAAAGCGTGCTCCGACGGCGCGCCGTAGGAGTTGCTGTTCCGGCCGCGGCACCCGTAAGACGCGATCTGCTTGATCGCCACCACCGGACGGCCGAAATAGCGATAAGCGGCCGGCTGCACGCTGTTCTTGACCCAGCGCTCGAGACCGGCGGTCATGGGGCAGCCGATGGTCGCGGCGGGCACGACCCAGACCCGGCCCCCCGCGAGCCCCGAGACGCGCAAGGGCCGTTCCAGCCCGCATACGCCCGGCCCGTCGATCTCGGTCATGGGCTGGACATAGGACGCCGCCCGCACCGCGCCGCTCGCGAGGCAGGCGCGTTCGGCTTCGCCCCGCCAGGGCGCCCTTTGGCCCGCGTTGAAGGTCCCTCCGCCGCCCCCACAGCCGGACAGCGCCGCCACGGCGACCGCGACGGCGAGGCCCGATACGAGATACAGAACCCGTGCCCCCATGACCCTCCAAATTGGGCCAAGGGTCTGAAGAATGTTTCAATACGCCTCTTCTTCAACCTCCCCCTGGTGGGGAGAGCAAAAAAGGAAGGCCAGGGGGTCCCGTTAACCCGCGAACAGGAGCCAGAGCCCCATGCCGATCAGGGCCGCGGTCCAGACGAGGTCGAGGCTGACCGGGCTGCGCCGCAGGAGATCGAGCTCCGCCGATTGATACACGGCAAGCGCGACCGCGCCGGTCGTGACCAGCATCGCCAGGCTGTGCACGAGGACCGCGAGCGTCGCGACCCCGAGCGAGGCCGTCGCCGGCATGTGGTGGGCGTGCTCGCCCCCATGCGCGAGCGGCATCAGCACCGGAATGAGCATGAGCCCCGCCCCGTGGACGGTCGCCATGGCGAAGGACCACATCGCGAGCCCGAGCAATCCGGTCGTCAGCCCGATGCGGAGCGGGTGACGGTGCCCCGAAGCGAGGTGATAGACGCCCCAAGCGATCAGGAGCAGGCCGGCGATAAGACGGAAGGCATGCTCGTCGATGCTCCGCCCGAGAGCGATCGCGGCGTAGACCACGACGGCGATGGCGGCGGCGTGGCCGAGCGCGATGGGAAGGAGCGAGATCAGCACAACGCCTCGGCTCTTGCGCGACAGCCCGAGCGCTGCGGCGAACAGCCAGCCCATCGCGGGGTTCAAGCCATGAAAGGCGCCGAGACCGATCAGGACCAGCCAGGGCCAGACTTCGCCGGCGCTCATTCACTTTCACGCGTTGCCGTTGGGACTCCGCGCCATCTTCTCCGCCCCCCGCGCGCCTGGCAAGGCGGACCGGATGTGACCTTTTCGCTATGCCTAGTCGAGCCCGAGCGCCTTGCGCGCCTTCGCCGTGATCGACTGCCTCGTTGCGGAGAACCCCTCCCACGGGTCGCGCTTCAGGGCTTTCAGCCGCGCCGGCAGCGTCTTGACCGTGTAGGGGGCGGCTTCCTTCAGGCCCTTGAGCTCGTCCCAGCGCAGCGGACAGGCGACCGGCGCGCCTTTCTTCGCCCGGGTCGAGTAGTTGACGATGGCGGAGCCGCCGCGCTGATTGCGGAGATAATCGACGAAGATCTTGCCCTCGCGCGTCTTCTTCAAAGGGTTCGCCGTGTAGCGGTCGGGACGCGCCGCGACGAGCGCATCGGCGACGGCTTTTGCGAACGGCTTGACCTCGGCCCAGCCGAGCTTGGGCGCGATCGGCGCGACGATATGCAGGCCCTTGCCGCCGGTCGATTTGAGGAAGCTCTTGAGGCCGAGATCGGCGAGGAAGTCGCGCACCTCGGTCGCGGCGGCTTTCAGGATGGCGAGGCTGAGATCCTCGTCGGGATCGAGGTCGAACACGAGGCGGTCGGGCTTGTCGATGTGCTTGAGCGACACGCCCCAATCGTGAATCTCGAGCACGCCGATCTGCACCAGCCCGAAGAGACCCGGTTCGCCGTCGATATAGAGATATTTCTTGTCGGTCTCGCCGCCGGCGATGGCCACCTCTTTGATCTTATCGCTCATGCCCCTCATGGCGTGGCGCTGGAAGAAGCACTCCTTGGTGTAGCCCTCGGGGCAGCGCACGAGGCTGATCGGGCGCCGCGCGACATAAGGCAGCATGAAGGGCGCGACGGTCTCGTAATAGCGGGCGAGGTCGAGCTTGGTGAAGCCGATATCGGGGAACAGCACCCGGTCGGGATTGGTGAGGATGACGCCGTCGAAGCTGGGGTCGTCACGCGAAGCTTTCGCCTTGGCCATGCTCGCCTCCTCGCTAGCCGCAACCTCGCCCCTCACCTCGCGCGCCGGCTTGTCTTCGCGCAAGCCTTTATAGCTCGGATGTCTGAGCCGTCCGTCGCGCGTCCGCTCGGCATAGCTCACCTGGCACACGAGCCTCGGCTCGAGCCACACCGCGCCCTTGCGCTCGGGCGCAGGCACCTCGGCGAAAGCGGGCGTGGCGCGCGCGAGCGGCTTGAACCGGCGCGACAGGCTGGTGAAATCGGCCGTATCGAACCCGGTGCCGACCTTGCCGGCATAGACGAATTTGCCGCCGGAAAATTCGCCGAGCAGGAGCGAGGAGAACGGCTTCCCCCTGACTTCCGAGCTTCTATAGCCGCCGATGACGAACTCCTCGCCGCGCGTGCATTTGATCTTGCGCCAATCCTTGCCGCGGCCGGAGATGTAAGGCCGGTCGGCGCGTTTCGACACGATGCCTTCGAGACCCGCGGCGCAGGCTTGCTCGAAGAACGCGGGCCCCGAGCCCGCGACGTGATCGGCATAGACGAGGAAGTTGGAGACGCCCTTCTCCGCCATCAAGCTTGCGAGCTTGGCGCGGCGCTCCGCAAGCGTCTTCTTGCGCCAGTCTTTGCCGTCGAGAGAAAGCAGGTCGAAGATGAAATAGCGGATCGAGCCGTGCGGGCTGTCGATATGCTCTTGCAGCGATTTGAAATCGGTCACGCCCGAGGGCAGCACGAAGGCGATCTCGCCGTCGAGCAGCGCGACCTCTGCCGGAAAGGTGAGCGTCGCCTTGGCGATCGCCGGGAACCGCACCGTCCAGTCGAGCCCGCTCCGGCTGAACAGCGTGACCGTA
>JBFWTF010000044.1:0-14409 GCA_050247995.1 Methyloceanibacter sp.
CTCGGCGGGAGTCGCCGACCATTTCGGACTCGCCAGCAACTTCTACTTCTTCGCCGCCCTCAATCTGCTCGGCGCCGTGCTCGTCTATTTCACCGTCGAGAAGACGCCGTGCATGCATTGCGTGACCCCGGCGACGGGATCGCATTTCAATGCCTGGATCATGCATTTGAAGAACCCGTCCTTGCGCGCGAGCTTCGCCATCGGCTTCTGCATCCTGTTCGCCTTCATCGGCACCTTCACCTTCGTCAATTTCATTCTGGTGCAACCCCCGCTCGGCGTCAGCGCCATGACGCTCGGCTTCGTCTATTTCGTGTTCGTTCCCGCCATGGCGACAACGCCCCTGGCGGGGCGCGCCGTGCACCGCTTCGGCACGCGGCCGACCTTTTGGACCGCGCTCGGCGTGGCCGCTCTCGGCCTTCCGCTTCTGGTCCTGCCCAACCTTCCCGCCGTCCTGATCGGCATGATCCTGGTCGGCGCCGGAACCTTCTTCGCCCAGGCCTGCGCCACCGGGTTCGTCGGCCGCGCGGCGACCTCCGAAAGAGGCGCGGCGAGCGGCCTCTATCTCGCCTCCTATTTCTTCGGCGGCCTGGTCGGGAGCGCGGTGCTCGGGCCGATCTTCGACATGTTCGGCTGGCGGGCTTGCGTCGCCGGCATCGGCGTTTCGCTTCTGGTGGCGGCGCTCCTCGCCATCTTCCTCAAGACGCCGATGGCACCCGGCGCGACGACGTCCGGCGCGGCGCGCTAGAGGCGCGGTCTCGAAACAGCACGCGCATTAACGTTTTTCTAAGCCCGAAGCGCTCAGATGGGCGAAGTCTCGCGTCATCAACTCGGGTGCAAGTGCCCAGTCGGAGGGAAAGTCATGCGCATCTTCGTCGTTCTTGCCGTCGTCGCCGCTTCGATCGCGTTGGGCGGCTGCTTCCATCACCACACGCAGCAGGTCTACACCGAACTGCCGACGACCTCGATCAAGTAGGCAGCGCCGGATCAACCTTCTCGCCGCCCGCGCGTCTCGCATCGGGGCAGCGAAGAAGCTGACCGTTCGGGCCAAGGCCCTTGCGTCAAGCGACTTTCGGTATTGCGTGAAAAGCCCGGCGAAATCCGGGCTTTTTCTTTGCGCCGTGGCGCGGCCGGCCGGCGCGTGGGCGCGGCTTCAGAACGCGCCGTGGGCGCAGGTGCTGATCCAGAAGAACAGGAGGATGATGGCCCCGCCGGCGCCGGCGGCGACGAGCGCGTTGAGCCAGCTCCGCTTCCTGAGCGCATTGGTGATATCGCCGCCGTGGACCTGATCCTCCGACCGCACCCAGAAGGCGTCGAGCGAGAGGACCGCCGCGAGGAACATGAGCGCGGCGCCGAGCAGATGAGCCGTCGACATTCCTGTGCACGCATCCATGGTCGCCTCCTATTCGGCCGCGCGCTTGTGGATCTCTCCAGGCGCGGTGACCGCCCCTTCCATCTTTTCTTCGGCGGCGGGCTCGGCCCCGGCGCGCGGCTCGTGGAGGATCACACCCTCGAGCGGATCGCATTCCTCGAGCCAGGCCTGGGTCGCGAGCGCGCGGCTGGTATCGTCGTAACCCGCCTCCCAGCGCGCGCGGATGCCGGCCGGCGAGAAGTCGACGTCCTTGATGTGGGTTTCATTGCTGAGGCGCGGCGCCAGCAGCCGCACGACATGCATCCGCGTGCGGCAGGAATAACCGGCCAGCTCTTTCACCCGCGGATCGGCCCGCGTTTCCTCGGGCAGGTATTTCAGGAGCTCGGTGATGACATGGCGGAGCCGGTGCGACTCGCGCTGACGAACGATGTGATTGGCGATCCGGCTCGAATATTGAATGTCCTTGTGACGGTGCAGGATCTGCCAGATCGTCTCCGGCTCTTCCCCGGTCGGGTGCCAAAGATGCACGGCGAAGATGAGCGAATTCCGGCGCGGATAATCCTCGAAGATGCGTTCGGCCGGCGTATTGGACAAGATGCCGCCGTCCCAATAGAGCTCGCCGTCGATGCGCACGGCGGGGAAAGCCGGAGGGAGCGCGCCGGAGGCCATGACGTGGTTCGGGGTGAGCTCCATGTCGCGGGAGTCGAAATAGTGCATCATGCTGGTGCGCACATGGGCCGCGCCCACGGTGAGCCGGGGATGCTTGCGGTTGATCAGGGAGAAGTCGACGAGCTCGTCCAGCGTCTTGCGCAAAGGCTCGGTCGAGTAGAAGCCGGCATTGTCGGCGCCGAGCGGGACATGCGCGCCCAAGAAGGCGTGCGGATTCACCTCGAAGAAGCCGGGAATGCCGCTGGCGAAGGTTTGCCAAGAGCCGAGGGCATCGGCGGCGCCGGTCCAAGCCGGAAACAAGCCCCAGAAACTCCGGCGTTCCACCCGGCGCCAGAACTCCCGCAGCCGATCGAGGCGATCCTCGGGCCTGTTGCCGGTGATGATGCTGGCATTGATGGCGCCGATCGAGGTGCCGATGATCCAGTCGGGCTCGACGCCCGCCTCGTGCAGCGCCTGATAGACGCCGCCCTGGTACGCGCCAAGCGCGCCGCCGCCCTGGAGGACGAGCACGCACTGGCCGTTGTTCTTCGCGCGAACCTGGTTGACGGCTTCGCGGGGCGTCAAGTGCTTGGTCTTGTTCATGGCCGGGCTCCTGTCGGTCAATGCGCGGTCCAACCGCCATCGACCGGGATCGCGGCCCCGGTAATGGAGGCGGCGGCATCGGAGGCGAGGAACACGGCGATGCTGCCGAGCTCGTCGGTGGTGGCGAAACGTTTGTTCGGCTGCTGCGCGAGAAGCACCTCGCGGATCACCTGCTCGCGCGGGATGCCGTGGGCCTTGGCCTGCCCTTCGATCTGCATTTCGACCAGCGGCGTGTAGACATAACCGGGGCAGATGGCGTTGCAGGTGATCCCCATCTCGGCGATTTCGAGCGCGGTCACCTTGGTCAGGCCCAGCATGCCGTGCTTGGCGGCGACGTAAGCCGACTTGAAGGCGGAGCCGACCAGCCCATGGGCCGAGGCGATGTTGATGATGCGGCCCCATTTGCTGGCGATCATGCTCGGAAGCGCGAGGCGCGTGGTGTGGAAGGCCGAGCTGAGATTGATGGCGATGATGGCGTCCCACTTGGCGGCGGGGAATTCCTGCAACGGCGCCACGTGTTGGATGCCGGCATTGTTGACCAACACATCGAGCCGGCCGAACTTGCCGAGGGTCATCTGGATCATTTCGGCGATCGAGTCGGGCTTCGACATGTCCGCCGCCGAATAGGCGACGGGTACGCCGAAATCGGCGCCGATGGCGTCTTGGGCCGCCCTAATCTCCTCCTCCTTGCCGAAACCGTTGAGGACCACGGCGGAGCCGGCGCCGGCAAGGGCGCGGGCGATGCCCAGCCCGATACCACTGGTTGAACCGGTAACGAGTGACACCTTGCCCTTGAGCCGGGCAGAGGCGGAGGCAGCTTGGCGTTCGGCGGTGAGATTCATGGTCCAATCCTCGCTGTTTCGATGTTCCAGCCAGCCGTGCCTGCGATCCCGATCCAATCTTCGAAGCCGAGTATGCGGCCGCTCAGCGGTTGCCGGAAATGCCCGTTGGCTAGGAAGTCGATAGGGGAGCGCTATGGCCGGGGGCGGGGCCGGAACGGAGCGGCAACGGGCCAATTGTGACAAATCTCGCTTGTCAAAATCCAAACAAATGCGTCAAATTCACCCTCGGCGATTAAGCAATTCTAGGCCTAGAATCGCCAACAAGAGGCGCGAACCAAGCATTTCCGGGTGATGTTGGCATGGCCGGGCAAGAAGCCGAAGCCGGTTGGATCACGGCTGGCCGTAGCGGCCTGCATGCGGGTGCCGAATAGGGCGGACGGGACGCATCTCGCATGGAAATGCATCAAGTCCGCTATTTCCTCGCCGTCGCGCGCGTGCTGAATTTCACGCGTGCGGCGGAAGAGTGTCACGTCGCCCAACCCTCGCTGACGCGGGCGATCCGCCAGCTCGAAGGCGAACTTGGCGGCGATCTGTTCCGGCGCGAGCGCCCGCACGCCCAGCTCACGGAGCTCGGCCAGCGCATGCTGCCCCTGCTCAAGCAGTGCTACGAGAGCGCGCTGAGCGCCCGCTCGCTCGCATCGGCCATCAAGAAGGGCGAGGTCGGCTCGCTCAGGCTCGCGATATCCCACACCATCGATACCTCGCTGGTCACGCCGCACGTGATCGAGCTCGGCAAGCTGTTCGAAGGGCTCGATCTCAAGATCCTGCGCGGCAACGGCGCCGAGGTGCTCGAATATCTCAAGCGCGGCGATGTCGAGCTCGGTCTTGCCGCCCAGATCGGCGACGAGTGGGAGCGGCTCGATCGCTGGCCGCTCTTCGCCGAGGATTTCCAATTGCTGGTGCGCAAGACGCATGCGCTGGCGGCCCGCCCCAATATTTCCATCGAGGAACTTCGCCCGGAGCGGCTCATGATCCGCACCTATTGCGAGACCACGGAGACCCTGCTCGACATGCTGCGGGCGCTCGATTTCGACGTCGCCCGTTTTCACGAGGTGAGCGCCGAGGGCGACCTGCTTTCGCTGCTGGAAGCGGGCTTCGGCGTGGCGCTCGCGCCACGCAGCTCGCAGAGCCCGGCTGGGCTCGCCCGCGTTGCCGTCGAGGGCCTCGAACTCCAGCGCACGATCTATCTTTACGGCGTGGCGGGGCGGCAGCGCACGGCGGTCGCCTCGGCCCTGATGAAGATGCTGCGCGCCTACGACTGGATGAAATTCGCCGCCTAGTGCGTGGCGCCGCGCGCCATCCTGAGCGCGGCCAGGAGATCCTCGATCGACATGCGCTTGCGGTAGTCGGGATCGATGAAACGCGCCGCGACCTTGCCGTCGGTGCCGACGACGAAGGTGGCGGGGATCGGCAGCAGCCACGTCTCGGACCCTTGCGAGCGCGAAACGTCCCAGCCGGACATGGTCATGAGCTTCTGCATCTCCTCGCCCACCCAGAAGGCGAGATTGAGCGAGAGCGCGTAGCCGTTGTCGAAGTCGGTGAGGATCGGGAACGTCCCTCCGGATTCGGTCTTGAGCTCGGCGGTGAAATGCTCGCGGTCGGGGATGATGGCGGCGACTTGGCCGCCTTCGGCGGCGATCTGGTCCTGCGCCTCGGCCAAAGCGCGCGTGTTGATGCGGCAGTAAGGGCACCAATGGCCGCGATGGAACGTGACGGCGACAGGCCCCCTCTGCAACAGTTTGTCGAGGCTGACGAGTTGGCCGGTCTCATCGGGCAAGACGAAATTCGGCATCGCCTCGCCCGGCTTGGGCGCATTTTCGCCGGCGTCGTGCTGCCTCAGCCGTGCGACGAGGCCGTCGACGGCCTCCTGAAAGTGGGGACCGAGCCGCCGGACCGCATCGGCGAAAGCTTGCAGCCTCTCGGCCAAGGACGCGTCCATGTCGCGGCATTGGACGAAGGCGTCGTTAAGCTGCTCCGAGAGAGATTTCGAGGTCATTCGACGTCCCTAGGCGCGGCGGCTTTCCGCCCGGCCGAGTATGATTTCGCTCAGGAATCCCGCGATCGTCCCCGCCGCGTTCATAGCACCTGCCACGGCCGATGGGTAGCCGCGATCGCACCGAGGCCGGTCAGCGGCCGGCCGGTTTTTCCTAGCGATTCCGGGCATTTTTCAGCGCGGCGAGAAGGTCCTCGACGGTCATGCGCCGGCGATAATCGGGATCGACAAAGCGGCTCGTGATCGTGCCGTCGGCCGCCACCACGAAGGTCGCGGGGATGGGAAGGAACCAGGCGTCGTTGCCCTGATAGCGCGGCAGGTCGCGGCCCGAGGCGTTCATCAGCTGCTCGAGTTCGGCCCCGACCCAAATCGCCAGGTTGAGCGAGAGCGCATAGCCGTTGTCGATATCGGTCAGGACCGGATAGTGCAGGTCGGAATCCAACTTGAACGTGGCGGCGAAATGCTCGCGGTCGGGCATGATCGCCACGACTTTCGCACCTTCGTCCTTGATCGTCTGCTGCGCCTCGGAGAGCGCGCGCGTGCTGATGCGGCAATAGGGACACCAATGGCCGCGATGGAAGGTGATGGCGACGGGTCCCTCAGCGATCAGCGAGTCGAGGCTGACGAGGCGCCCGTTTTCGTCGGGCAGAGCGAAAGGCGGCATGGTCTCGCCCGGCTGAGGCGCGGCCTCGCCGACATTGTGCGCCTTCAGACGCTCCACCATGCGATCGACGGCCTCCTGCATCTCGGGCCGGAGCGCGCGCGCCGCATTGGCGAAAGTCTCGAGTCTTTCGCTCAAAGAGGCGTCCATGTCCCGGCAGTAACGGAACGCCTCATCAACGGTGGCAAAGGCCAATTGCATCCTGCCAACTCCCTACCGCCGGTGCGGCATCGGCGCCCGCGCTGCTCCGCAAGCGGACATGGCGGCGGCGATACTGTCCTCGCAAGGGCTCAGGCTTCGATTTTCCCGTTATCGCCGCAAAGGTCAAATAGCCGCCGGCTATGGTGTCGATCATAAGCCGGCATTTCCCTTGGGCGCCGCGATCGGGTTTGCTGGCGCAGTTTCGCGGAAAAGCAGGGAAAAGCCTTGAAAACCTTCGATGCGATCGTGATCGGCTCGGGCCAGGGGGGCGTGCCCCTGGCAGCAAATTTCGCCAAGCTCGGCTGGCGCGTGGCGCTGATCGAGGAGGGCCAGCTCGGCGGCTCGTGCATCAATTACGGCTGCACGCCCACCAAGACGATGATCGCGAGCGCCCGCATCGCCGCGGCGGTGCGGCGCGGGCCGGAATTCGGCGTTCATGCCGGCACGGCGAAAATCGACATGGCGGCAATCGTCGCGCGCAAGAACGAGATCTCGGGATCGTTCCGGTCGGGCGTCGAAGGCCAGGTCGAAAGCAATCCCAATATCACCCTCTATCGCGGGCGTGGCCGCTTCACCGGGCCGCATGAAGTCGAGGTCAACGGCGAAAAGCTCGCGAGCGAGAGGATTTTCATCAACACCGGCACGCGCCCGCGCATCGTGCCGATCCCCGGTCTCGATCACGTCCCGTATCTCACCAACCGCAACATCATGGACCTCGACGAGGTCCCGCCCCGCCTCATCGCGCTCGGCGGCAATTATCTCGGCCTCGAGTTCGGCCAGTTGTTCCGCCGTCTCGGCAGCGAGGTCACCGTGGTCGAGCTCGCCGATCAGATCGTCCCGCGCGAAGATGCCGAGGTGTCCCAGAGCTTGAAGCAAGCGCTCGAGGAAGAAGGCATGACCTTCCGCTTGGGCGCCCGCGCCACCAAGATCGCGAAGACGGAAGGAGGATTGGCGGTCACGATCGAGAAGACGGACGGCACGCGCGAGACCCTGCACGGCTCGCATCTGCTCGTGTCGATCGGGCAGACGCCGAATTCCGACGATCTCGGCCTCGACAAGGCCGGCGTCGAGACCGATCAAGCCGGGTTCATCCGCCACAACGGCAAGCTCGAAACCAACGTGCCCGGCGTCTATGTGCTCGGCGACGTGAAAGGCGGCGCCGCCTTCACCCACGTCGCCTATGACGACTATCTCGTGCTCACCGACAATCTCGTGAACGGCAAGAACCGCACCATCGACGACCGCATGGTGCCTTATGCGCTCTATACCGACCCCGAGCTTGGGCGCATCGGCCTCAGCGAGCGCGAAGCGCGCGCCAAAGGCTACAGGCTCAAGATCGGCAGCGTGCCGATGGCCTATGTCGCGCGCGCCATCGAGCGGGGCGAGACCAAGGGCCTGATGAAGATCGTCATCAACGCCGACAACGACCGCATTCTCGGCGCGACCATCCTCGGTCCCGAAGGCGGCGAGCTGGTGCAGATCCTGATGGCGCTGATGATGGCCGACGCGCCCTGGACGCTGTTCAAGGACGCCATGTTCATCCACCCGACGCTGGCCGAGGGCTTCTTTTCGCTGATGGCCGACGTGAAGGCCGCCTAGCGCGGACGATAGAGCCCGCGCCAGGCGACAACGTCCCTATTGGCCCCGGCTCAGGCGGTTCAGCAACTCGGCCGTGGGATAGCCATCGGCGGGCAGGCCGTATTTCACCTGCATGGCGCGGATGGCATCGCGGCTCGCCGCGCCGAGCACGCCGTCGATCTTACCGACATCGTAGCCGCGCTTGGCCAAGAGTTGCTGCAACTGCTTGGTCTGGGCGAGGCTCAGCGTCTCGACCGGCCCGTTGCCGGGGGAGAGCGGCGGCCCGCCGGCGAGACGCGTCGCGTAGTAGGCGGCCGTGGTCGTGTAGACCAGCGACTTGTTCCATTCGAGATAGATGTCGAAATTGGGATAGGCGAGGAACGCCGGCCCGTTGCGGCCCATGGGCAGCACCAGCCCGGCCGGAAGATTGTCGGCGGGGATCGGCTTGCCGTTCAGATAGGTGACGCCGTGCTGCGCCCAGAACGCGCGCGGCTTCTTGATGGTCACGTCGGCCTGATCCCAGGGCAGATTGGCCGGCACGCGCACCTGCTCGAGCCAAGGCTGGCCGGGCTGCCAGCCGATCGACCGCAAATAATTGGCGGCGGAGGCCAGCGAATCCGGCGCGCTCCGGATCAGGTCGCGCTTGCCGTTGCCGTCGAAATCGACGGCGTACTCGTAATAGTTCTTCGGCTGGAACTGAAACTGGCCGACTTCGCCATGCGCCGGCCCGCGCATCTCGGGCGGGGTGAGGTCTCCGCGCTCGATCACTTTGAGCGCGTAGATCAGCTGCTCGCGGAATTCGTCGGGACGCCGGCAGTCGAAGCTCAGCGTGGCGAGCGAGCGCAGCGTCTCCATATTGCCCATGACCTTGCCGAAATCGGTCTCGAGTCCCCAGAAGGCGACGAGCACGGGACCGGGCACGCCGTATTGCTGTTCGATCTGGTTGAAGACGTTCGCGTATTTCTTCAGCAAGGCGGCGCCGGTCGTAAGGCGATTTTTCGAGACCATGCGGCTGGAGAATTGCAGGAAGGTCTGCGCGAACACCCCCTGCCCGCGGTCTTTGGCAATCGTCGCCGGGTCATAGGTCAGTCCGTTGAGCGCCGCCGCCACGACATTGGGCGAGATGCCTTGCGCGACGGCTTCCTGCTTGAAACCCTGGAGCCAACTGCCGAAAGCAGCGGGACTCTGACAGGCAGCGAAGGCGTGGGGGGTGAAGGCAATCGCGAGCGCCGCAAAAACGCCGGCACGCGCGATCTGATGCATGATTGCTGCGGGTCTAGCCATGGAGGCCACTCAAACCAGTCGGCGGATATCCGTCAAGGGACGAAGAATTGCCGGCAGCCGATTTACCGGTCGCCCTTTTGATACGTGCCGATGAGCTCGGCTTGCGCCAGCACATGACCCTTCATGGCGGCTTCCAGTTCGGACTTGGTGAGCGGCTTGGCGGGAAGCGCGATATCGAGCGCATAGAGCTTGTGAAAATAGCGATGGCGCCCGATCGGCGGGCACGGCCCGCCATAGGAGGCCCGTTTCCAGTCGTTGATCCCGGTGACGGCGCCACGCGGCAGACCGGCGCGGCCCGCATTCTCGGGCAGGCCTTGGCTGTCCGGCGGCAGGTTGTGAACTACCCAATGCACCCAGACGAGCTTGGGCGCCTTTGGGTCGGGCGCATCGGGATCGTCGATCACGAGCGCGAGGCTCTTGGTCCCGGCCGGCACGCCGGCAAAGGCGAGCGGCGGCGACAGGTCGTCGCCCTCGCAAGTGTGTTGCGACGGGATCTTGCCGCCCGGCTCGAATGCGGAGGATGTCAGCGTCAGCGCCATCGCAGCCCCACTGTTGACAAGGACTAACGCACCAGCGGCGAGAAGGATCGACGCAAGCCGACAACGCGCCGGACGTCCCCTACTGTGCCACCAATCCTCCTTCCGTGAGAAGCCCATCGGCCGCGATCTAGTCGGTGTGCGGCGGCAGGTGTGAAAGCCTCACGCGCTCCGCCAGAAGGAGGATGCGCCGCGAAGCTTCCCGCTTGCTCAAGTCCTCGGCGAAGGCTGAAGGCTCCCGCACCTCTTCGGCAAGCAACTTGAGATGGGAGGCTTGCGCGCCGGTCATCTTCTCGCGCGATGCCTGAATTCGCCTCTCGCTCTTCTGGATGCTCTGTTTGCGCCTCATCGTTTCCTTCACGACCCGCCCCCGCATCATCGCGACAGAATGTCTCAGTATCGGATGAAAGGGGCAAAGATCAGGCGGGAGGCGACAAAGACTTGGGCGGAACCGGGCCCGGAAATCCTCAGTTCCCAAGGATCAGACGCCGCCGCGCGCCAGATTTTAACGAACTCGTAATCTTGATGGCGGGCCTCGGGCAGGACTGCCCAATTCGCCTTCCAATTACCCCTGGAGAGTCGATTTTCGGCCTTCTTTCTCCGTAGCTTACCGCTCTGCACAAAAAGTGCGGCCGGCTCGATTCTTCGTCGGTCTCAAAAAACCTCCCAGACAATCGAATACGGAGATACGAACGCATGTTCACAGTGCGAGCCAAGATGATTGCGGTGGGACTTCTCGGCGCCGCTGCGATAGTACCTCTCGATTTCGCCAAGGCCGATCAGCGCGGCAGCGCATCCTGGTATTCCTTGCCAGGCAACAAGACCGCCAACGGCGAAACCATGAATCCCAACGAGCTCACGGCGGCGCACCGGTCGTTGCCGTTCGGCACGCAGGTTCTCGTCGAAAACCTCTCGAACGGCCAGTCGGTTGTCGTTCGCATCAACGACCGCGGTCCCTTCGTCGGCGGCAGGATCATCGACCTGTCGAAGGCCGCCGCCGCCAGCATCGGCATGATCGGTTCGGGCGTGGCCAATGTCAGGGTGACCGTCGCCGGCGGCGGCGCGCTCGCCGAGCTCGGCGGCACGACGGCCAAGGCCAAAGCACCGCCCCGGATCAAGAACGACCGCGTCGCGGTCGCGCAGAACGACGCGGCACCCGCCGCGTCGGCCAAGATGGCCGCCGCCGATGTCGAGCCGGTCAAGACTGCGGCGAAGCCTTCGGGCAAGGCGAAGGTTGCGGCCAAGCCGGCCAAGAGCCGGACGCTCGTCGTGGCCTCTGCGTCAGCGAAGAAGCGCCCAGCGTCTCCGACCGTCAAGGTCGCGGTCGCAAAGCGATCGCGGCCAAGCGAAGACGCCCACGGGCGCGTTCAGCGGAGCGCGGCCCAGCTTGGCATTCGCGCCGCCGGGGGCGAGGCCTCCAAACTCTCGCGCCGCCTGGTGATTGCGGCATCAGCCGGTCCCGCAGAGGGCAAGCGCGCGGCGTCCGGGCCTTCGAGCCGCCGGACGCTCGTGGCGTCTTCCGGGCCAAGAGAGGCAGGGCGCGAGGCTTCCCGCCTCGCGAGCCGCCGCGTCAGCGTGGCAGCGAACACGCCCCATCCCTACCCCGTCCTCGGCGCGACGCCTGGATTCATAAAGCCGCCGCGGACGCGCGAGCGAACCGCCACGGGCTAAAGACCGCTTGGCGGCAGTATTGGCTACGGCCCGGCGATTCCGGGCCAAGAGGGCGCCGGATCCTTGCCGATTCGGCGTCCTGATGCCGTCTGGAGAGCGATGAGCCGCAAAAATCACGGGCGAGGCCTCCCTCGCGCCATCAGAAGAGCGCCACCTGTTGCAAGGAAGCCATAGGCACGGGGCGGGAAAGGCCGCATAGTGGCAGACTGGAATGGACCGTCAGTGTAAGGACGGCGTTTCCGGGGTCGAGGCTTGCGGAACAAGGTGACGCAATCGTAACTTCGGCCAGTCACAGTCGCGCGGTGATTCGCAAATTCTCACCGCAAACACGTTAGCAGGACCCATGACCAGCCTTCCTGTCTTCCGCACACGCCTTCTTCCGGCACTTGCCGGTGCGCTTCTCGCGCTCGTCGCAGTTCAGGACGCGCAGGCGCAGCAGGCGCCAAGCGGCAGTCAGGCTGCTCAGGGCGGCTATTCCGGGCCTCCCCCGCGCCAGCCCGGGGGCTATTCGCGGTTAACCCTGAGCGACATCTGGGGACCGGCCAAGATGCCGCCGCCTCCGGTCGATTTCGGACCCCATTTCGATTTCCCGCCGCAGCCCCTCAACGGCGCTCCGCTGCACGATCCCTATCCCGATTAGTCTTTCATATTGAAGTTTCGCAGCGGCGCTCGGGACTGGGAACCCGCCAGATGGGTCTTGCGTTTGGCCGTCTCGCGCCCCTAGAGTGTGGCGTTTTGCGGGCAGATTGCGAACCCGGGTGGAGTTGGCCGCACGCGCTTCGTGGGAGGCGGGGCGGTTTCTTTCCCGCTTTGTAGACTTGCCTGATCCTCCGCGCGGCGTCAGCGCGCGGATCGTTTGAAAGGGGGAAAGGAGCTTCCCATGCGTCAGACCGGTACGGTCAAGTTTTTCAATCACTCTCGAGGGTTCGGCTTCATCACGCCGGACGATGGCGGCAAGGATGTGTTTTTGCATATCTCAGCGTTGCAGCGCTCGGGGCTCCCGGCGCTCGACGAGGGTGCGCGTGTCTCATTCGAGACCGAGCCAGACCGCCGGGGCAAGGGTCCGCAGGCCATCAACGTGCAGCTTAGCGAATAGCCCCCCCTACAATCGAAACTCGCAGCGATCGGCCCCGGTAGCAGCGCGCCATGCGCTGCTACCGGCGCTTCGCTGACGATTTATCGGCGCCTGGACCGTCGCGATGAGCGAAGCACGAGCCGCGACCGAGGCCTTGCCCAGGGTGCTCGGGCGCATCGCCGGCGAAGAGCCGCGCGCTCTCGAACGCCTGTTCCGGCTCCTCTCCATCCCCAGCATCTCGACCGACCCCGCCTATCATCAAAGCTGCATCGACGCGGCGGATGCTTGCGCCGATCTCCTGCGCGAAGCCGGATTCGAGGCGCGGGTCGTGCCGACGACGGGCAAGCCGATGGTCGTCGGGCATTGGCGCGATGCCAACGCGCCCAAGAAGCGGCCCCGCGTGCTGTTCTACGGTCACTACGACGTGC
The DNA here is from genome assembly GCA_050247995.1 of Methyloceanibacter sp. Taxonomy (GTDB): domain Bacteria; phylum Pseudomonadota; class Alphaproteobacteria; order Rhizobiales; family Methyloligellaceae; genus Methyloceanibacter. Next base: position 12,890 of record JBFWTF010000044.1, read on the forward strand.
AGCCGCCCGACCCGTTGGAGGAGTGGGTCGCGCCGCCTTTCAGCCCCCGTCTCGCCGACGATCCGCAAAACGGCAAAGTCATCGTCGCGCGCGGCGCCTCCGACGACAAAGGTCAGTTGATGACCTTCATCGAAGCGGCGCGCGCCTGGCGGGCGGAAACGGGAACGCTTCCGCTCGAGGTGAGCGTCCTGATCGAGGGCGAGGAAGAATCGGGAAGCCCATCTCTCGCGCCCTTCCTTGCCGCGCATGGCGACGAGCTGAAGGCGGATCTCGCGCTGGTTTGCGATACCGGGCAATGGGACGCTGAAACGCCCGCCATCACCGCCTTCCTGCGCGGGCTCGCCTTCTCCGAGATCACCGTGAAGGGCCCTTCGCGCGATCTCCATTCCGGCCTCTATGGCGGCCCTGCCCTCAATCCTTTGCGCGTCCTCGCCAAGATCCTCGCCGCGCTCCACGACGAGGACGGACGCGTCGCCATTCCGGGTTTCTATGACGGCATCCAAGGCCCCTCGCCCGCCGAGCTTGAAAGCTGGCGCGCGCTCGGCTTCGACGAAGCGGGCTTCCTCGGCGCCGTGGGCCTGAGCGATCCCGCCGGCGAAAACGACCGCGCTTTGCTCGAGCAGCTCTGGTCGCGGCCGACAGCCGAGATCAACGGCATCGCCGGCGGCTACGGTGGACCGGGCACGAAGACGGTGATCCCGGCGGAAGCTGTCGCGAAACTCTCCTTCCGCCTCGTGCCGGGCCAGGAACCCGCGAAGATCATCGCAGGGTTCCACCGCTTCGTCGCCGATCGTCTCCCCGCCGATGCGCGCGTGTCCTACGCGCATGAGGGCGGCTCGCAGGCGGTCGGTTTCGACACCGGCGCGCCGGCCTTCGTCGCCGCCGCGCGCGCGCTGCAAGACGAGTGGGGAAGAGCGCCGGTGATCGCCGGCTGCGGCGCCTCGATCCCGATCGTCGAGTCGTTCCGTTCGCGGCTTGGCATGGACTCGCTCCTCGTCGGCTTCGCGCTCGACGACGACCGCATCCACTCGCCGAATGAGAAATACAATCTCACGAGTTTCACCAAGGGGACGCGAAGCTGGGCGCGCATCCTTGCCGCGCTCGGCGCGCTCGGCTGATGCGCCGCGGACGCGCCCTGCCCTTCGCCATCGTGCTCATGTCCTTGTTAGGTACGGGCGCGGTCGCGGGCGCCGAGCGCGACAGCCCAGGCGACTTCGACTATTACGCGCTCGTCCTGAGCTGGGTCCCGACCTATTGCCGGAGCGAGGGCAAAGCCCGCGCCGACGCGCAATGCGACGCCGCGCTTCGGCATACATTCCTTCTGCACGGGCTGTGGCCGCAGCACGAAAAAGGCTGGCCCGCGGATTGCTTCAGCGGCAAGCGGCCTTGGGTGCCGGAAAGCGTGATCGCGGGAATGCGCGATATCATGCCGAGCCGCAATCTGATGATCCACGAATACCGCACGCACGGCACCTGCTCGGGGCTTTCCCCCGCGGCCTATTTCGCCGCCGCGCGCGCGC
>JBFWTF010000045.1:0-14270 GCA_050247995.1 Methyloceanibacter sp.
GCCTTCGGCGGCAGCCTCGCTCCTGTGACCTCCTCGATTTCATCGAATGTCATCGGTACCAGGGCGGTGCGGCGGCTACGGAGGAAATCGCCTAAGGGCGCGTATTTTCCCATGATCGGTCTCCCTGGTGTGTGTCAGAATATACACATACACACACAGTGTGTCAATATGAGAGGACTGCAGAGACTGGCGCGCCGGCGCGTAGCGCGCGGCGTGACCCGCACCGGGAAATGCCCCCTTTGTTGACATAGTCCGGCCTTATGACCGACATGGAGCGCATGCTCCGGGGGACAGCCGCCAGACCATTGCCATGAGCCGTTCGCAGTTCCGACTTTGCCTGCTGCTTTCGGGCCTCCTCGCCGGTGCCGCGGCCTCGGCGCTCGCCGAGGACACGACCCTGCTGCGCGCGCGCGAAGGGGCGGCGGCGATGATGCGCGGGCAATACGACAAGGCCATCGCCACCTATGACGAGGCGCTTACCGCCCCCGAGATGGCCGACTTCATCAAGGCCAGCCTCTACGCCGACCGCGGCGTCGCCAAGTGGCGCGCCAACAACACCAAGGCGGCGATCGACGATTTCAATACCTCGATCCAGCTCTCGCCCGACAATTCCGCGGTCTACAACAATCGCGGCAACGCGCTCATGGATTTGGGCCACGCGGACGAGGCGGTGAAGGACTTCGACCGGGCGATCGCGCTTTCGCCCAATTACGGCGCCGCCTACAACAATCGCGGCAATGCCCGCGTGGCGCTCGGCCAATACAACCTCGCCTTCCAGGATTACCGCAAGGCCGTGGAGCTGATGCCGCAGAGCGCCGTTCCGTTCAACGGTCGCGGCATGGCCCACGGCGAGTTGAAGCGCTACCACGCCGCCGTGCGCGATCTGACCCGCGCCATCAGCCTCAACCCGAAATATGTTGCCGCCTATCGCCACCGCGCCGACGCCCATCTCGCGCTCGGTCAGTACCGCGAAGCGGTGGACGATGCCACCCAGGTCATGACGCTCGAGCCCGACGCGCCGAACTCAGACATTCTGTTCGTGCGCGCGCGCGCCTATACCGGCGACAAGAAACTCAATTTCGCCCTCGACGATCTCAATAAGGTCATCGAGAGCAAGCCCGACCTGGTCGACGCCTATATCGAGCGCGCCGTCGTGTTCATCCAGGCGAAGCGTTCCGACGACGCCATCGGCGACCTCAACCGCGCCATCGAGCTCGATCCGCAGAACTTGCGCGCCTACGCCATGCGCGCGGCGGCGAAACTTCAAGCCGAGAGCAACGACGATGCGCTCTACGACGTGAACCAGGCGCTTCAACTCGGCGCGACCGATCCTTTGGCCTTGCGCGTGCGCGGCAACATCTACGAGGCGCTGCAGCGCCCCGACGAGGCGATCGCCGATTACCGCTCCGCCCTTGCCAGTGATCCGTTCCAATCCGAGAGCCGCGATGCGCTTCAGCGACTCAAGCAAGAGGTGCCCACCGAAGAGGGTCGCATTCTCGGCGAGCCGGTCGCGGGCTGGGTGATCAAGGAGCCGCAGCCCGGGCGTTACGTCGCGACCAATCCGAAATATCCGGCGCTCAGGGCCGAGCTCGAGATGTTTGGCACCGGCACGCCGAAGATCCTCGAATGGAAGCAGCTCAAGGACGCTCTCACCGGCATCGGCCTGTTGAAATATTACGCCGGCGATTTCGGCGACAGCGCCGCAACCAACCTCGAATATGTCGCCATCATCGACACGCGCGCGAGCAAGGTCATCGCGGTTGAGCCGCATGCCTGGGGCGATGCGACCGCGCAATGGAATTGGCAAGCCGTGTCCGTGGTCGTGACCGACCCCGACGGCAACGCCAACGAGATTCAGCTGCGTAAAGTCCGCCAGAGGACGCCGGTTGCGCGCGACGATTTCTTCGAGCAGCCCGGCGGATCGCCGCCTGCGAACCGGCGCGCGGCGCGCCGCGGCGGCGGCGGTGGGGGTGGCGGCGGCGGTGGCGGCAGCGTATTCAATTGGCTGTTCCGTTGATGCCGGGATCCGACGGCCGCCCAGACGGCGGCGGCACTCTTTTTCTGGCAAGCGTGCGCGATGCCGCCGAGGCCGAACTGGCGATCGGCGCCGGCGCCGACATCGTCGATCTCAAGGACCCCGCCGCGGGCGCTCTCGGCGCGCTTGCGCCCGAGACTATCGAGATTTGCGTGAGAGCGGTCGGCGGCCGTGCTCCGGTGAGCGCGACCGTCGGCGACCTGCCGCTCGAGGAGGCGCGCGTTCGCGCCGCCGTGCTCGCGACGGCATCGTGCGGCGTTGACTACGTCAAGATCGGCTTGTTCCCGGGGGACGACGCGGAAGGCGCGCTGCTTCCCCTCGCGCCGCTTGCCTCCCGCATCCGTTTGATCCTCGTCCTGTTCGCCGACGCCATGCCCGCCTTCGATGCCGTGGCGCTCGCGGGCCGGATCGGCGCCGCCGGGATCATGCTCGACACGATGGGCAAGGCCGGCGCTTCGCTGCCTCGCCTGGTCGCTCCGGAAAGGCTTCGCGCCTTGATCGCTGCGGCGCGGGCGCGAGGACTTGCGGTCGGTCTCGCCGGATCGCTGCGAGCGGACGATGTGCCGGCGCTCCTTGCGCTTGCCCCCGATCTGCTCGGCTTCCGCGGCGCGCTCTGCCGCCAGGGGAAGCGCGGCGAGCCGCTCGATCCGGTTCGGCTCGCCGGCGTCAGGGCCTTGATCCCGGCAAGCGGCGGTTCGCGCCACGCGAACTTGCCCGATCGCGCGCGGCTCGCTTTGTGCTAGGGAAGGGGCGCGGAGCCGCGCTTCAAGGAGCCCCGATCATGGCCGAGCCGAAATTGAGGCACGTGGCGCCGAGTGCCGCCCCCGAGGCGGCGCCGGTGCTTGATCGCGTGTTCATCCATGATCTCGTGCTCGATATCGAAATCGGGGTGCATCACCATGAGAAGGGCGCGACCCAGCGCGTCCGCTTCTCGGTCGATGTCGCGATGACCCCGGCGCCGCGCGCGCTCGACGACGATATCGGCCGGACCTTCGACTACGACACCATCCTTGCCGGCATCAAAGCCATCGTCGCCCGCGGGCATATCAACCTGGTCGAGACCTTGGCCGAGGAGGTTGCGCGCCATTGTCTCGCGCATCCCCGCGCGGCGAGCGTCGTGGTGAGGATCGAGAAGCTCGACAAGGAGCCCGGCGCCGTCGGCGTCGAAATCGTCCGCAACCGGGGAAACCTCTGAACCATGGCGCAGCCGCTTCAGCGCGGGCTCGCCTCGCTTGCACGCGCCGCCGGCGAAAAGGGATTGGTCGTGGTCAAGCTCGGCGGAAGCGTCATCCGCTCGGGCGAACTTGCCGCCTGGCTCGAAGCGATCGCCGCGGCGAGGCAGCCGATCGTCGTGGTGCCGGGGGGAGGGGCTTTGGCCGATGAGGTGCGAAGCTGCCAGGCCGCGCTCGGCTTCGGCGATCGCGCCGCCCACCGCATGGCGCTTCTCGCCATGGATCAGCTTGCCTGGGCCGTGGCGGGCCTGGCCCAAGGCTTCGTCGTCGGCACGACCGAGGCCGAGCTCAGAGCCGTGCTCGCGCGAGGCGACGTCGCCGTTTGGGCCCCTTACGGCCTCGTCGCCGGGCGCGACGATGTCGAGGAATCCTGGCGCCTCACCTCCGACAGCCTCGCGCTTTGGCTCGCAAGGAGGCTCGGCGCTGCGCGCTGCTTCCTGGTGAAATCCGTGCCGCGCCAAGGCTCGCGCGCGGGCGCCGAAGAACTCGCGCGAACCGGCATCGTCGATGCGGCCTTCCCCGCCATGCTGAAAGCGGCGGACGTCGAGACCTTCCTGCTCGGCCGCGGCGATCAGAAGGGCTTCGCCGCCGCGCTTGCCGCCGGGGATGAAGGGGCGGGCGGCTTCGCCGCCGCGATCGACTAAGTCATTACCATACGCCCATGCGCGGGAATGACTTTGGGCCGGAGAGCGGGTTAGAACGGCGAGGGTTCAACGGCGCGAGAGGCGCATGGCCGAAAGCATCCTGTTCCTGACCGGACATCTGGCGCGCGCCCGGCTTGAAGCCGTGCTCCACGCCATGAAGGCGGGTTTCGACTGGAAGGTGCTCGATATCGGCGTCAAGGTCGCGGCGCTGATGACCGAGGACATCATCGCCCGGCGCCTGCCGCGCCCCGTCGCCGCCGACAAGGTCATGCTGCCCGGCCGCTGCCGCGCCGACATCGAGCGCCTGGGCGAGCGCTTCGGCGTGCCCTTCCTGCGCGGTCCCGACGAGCTCAAGGACATCCCGGTCTATTTCGGCCGGGCGCGCAAAGCCTCCGACATGAGCAAATACGACATCCGCATCTTCGCCGAGATCGTCGATGCCTCCGCGCTTGCCGTGCCGGCGATCCTCGAACGGGCGCGCGGCTACGCCAAGGCCGGAGCCGACGTGATCGATCTCGGCTGCCTTCCCGACACGTCCTTTCCCCATCTCGAAGAGGCGATCGCGGCACTGAGAGAAACGGGCTTCAAGACCAGCGTCGATTCCGCCGATCCGGACGAGCTTCGGCGCGGCGGCAAGGCGGGCGCGGATTTTCTCCTCAGCCTCAACGAGTCTACCCTCGCGATCGCCGACGAGGTCGCGTCCGTCCCGGTGCTCGTCCCCAAGGAGCATGGCGACATGGCCTCGCTTTATCGCGCCATGGACGCGCTCGACGCCAAGGGGCGCGCATACCTGGTCGATCCCGTGCTCGATCCCATCAATTTCGGCTTCATGCAGTCGCTTGAGCGTTACGCCCAAGTCAGGCGCGAGCGGCCTTCGGCCGAGATGCTGATGGGCACGGGCAATCTGACCGAGCTCACCGACGCCGACACGAGCGGCATCACCGCGGTTCTGCTCGGCATTGCGTCGGAGCTTCACATCAAGAACGTGCTCATCGTGCAGGTGAGCCCGCATACGCGCCGCACGGTCGAGGAGCACGACCTCGCGCGGCGTATCATGTTTGCGAGCCGCGCCGACGGCGACCTGCCCAAGGATTACGCCGACGGGCTCCTGACCGTGCACGCGCGGAGGCCGTTCCCGCAGTCGCCGGACGATATCGCCGCCGCCGCGCGCGAGGTGCGCGACCAGAACTTCCGCATCGAGATCGCCGAGGACGGCATCCACGTCTATAACCGCGACGGCCATCACGTGGCGCAGGACGCGCTGTCCCTGTTCCCCAAGCTCGGCGTCGATGTCGAAAAGGACGGCGCGCACGCCTTCTATCTCGGCACCGAGCTGGCCAAGGCCGAGATCGCTTTCAGATTGGCCAAGCGCTACGCGCAGGACGAGCCGCTCGATTGGGGTGTTGCCGCCGACGCGCCTTCCGAGGATAAGACGGCGCTGAAAGCCCCCGGCCACACGCTGGCCGCCAAACGCAAGCGGGATGCCTCTTGAGGAGCGAGAGCTAGACCATCATGCCGATGATCCGGGAATGCATCGTCACCACCCTCAGCGAAGCGGGCACGGTCCATATCGCGCCGCTTGGCCTCATCGCCGAGGAGGGGGGCTTCATCATCGCGCCGTTCCGGCCCTCGACCACGCTCGACAATCTGAGCGCCACGCCTTACGCGGTCGCCAATTTCACCGACGACGTTCTCGTCTTCGCCGGTTGCCTGACCGGCCGGCGCGACTGGCCGACGCGGCCCTCGACCCATGTTCCGGGCGCCGTGCTCGAAGGCGCGCTCGCCCATGTCGAGCTCGCGGTGGCCCATATCGAGGAGGACGCGCAGCGGCCGCGCTTCCACTGCCGCGCCGTGCATGAGGCGAGCCACGGCGCGTTCAAGGGCTTCAACCGGGCGCAGGCCGCGGTGATCGAAGCGGCGATCCTCGCCAGCCGCTTGCACATGTTGCCGCGTGAAAAAATCGAGCGCGAGCTTGGCTATCTGCAAATCGCGGTGGAAAAGACCGCGGGCCCGCGCGAGCACGAAGCCTGGCGGCTGCTCGTCGAGAAGATCGAGGACCATTACAAGCAAAGGCCGCCGCCCGGTTGAGGCAGCTTTCCCCTCTCCTTGGGCCGAAGGGATCTCGTTCGGCCGAGCTTCTCTTGTTTGACCTCCCCCTCGTGGGGAGGTCCGGCGGCGCGCGGAGCCACAGCGTGGCTACGCGCGACGCTGGGGTGGGGGCATTACGCTGAGGCGGCACGCGCGATCGCCGATCGAAGTGCCTCGGAGAAAATGCTGAGTTGATCTGTGCGACGTAAAGGTGACATCCCCCACCCGGCGCGCAAGAGCGCGCCGACCTCCCCACGAGGGGGAGGTTTGAATTGATCGCGTTCATTGCAAAGCGGATTTGCCGCCATGCCGCCTGACCGTTACTCTGTCGCGGCGCGACCGTTATGAGGTTTCGATGACGATGAGGGTCCTAGCGCTCGGTGCCATTTGTCTCGCGCTTGGCGCGAGCGGCGCGAACGCGACGGATGCTGCAAGCGAAGGCAGGGCGATCCTCGCCGCCCATTGCGGGCGATGCCACGCCCTCGACGCGACCGGAACCAGTCCGCTGGCCCAGGCGCCGCCCTTGCGCGAGGTCTATCTCAAATACCCGATCGACCAGCTCGAGGAAGGGTTTGCCGAGGGCATGGGTTCGCGTCACCGCGACATGCCGCAGATCCCGTTTTCGTCCGAACAGGTCGCGGCCATTCTCGCCTATCTCGGCAGCGTCACCGGCGTCGATCCCGCTACGCGCGAATCGACGCCGATTCCCGGTGAGACACCGCCCTAAGAACGCGCGCTAGCGCGGGCCGAGATAGGGATTGTTGTAGCGCGCATCGACGCAACGATCGCCGTCCCAATAGCGAAACTCGCCGCAGCTCGTCGGCCGAACCGGCACGATGGCGACGACGGGCGGATTCAAACCGCCTTCCGCGAGGTTGGGGTCGGTCTCGACAGCCTCCCTGGGAACGACCACAGGACCTTGGCGGCGCCACCACGGGCGGCGCGCGTAGTACTGCACGTCCACGATCGCGCTTGGCGTCGCGACGGGAGCCGAGATGACGGACGAAGGCAAGGCTTCGGCGTCATGCGATGAGAGGCCAAGGCCAAGGCCGCCGGCGGCGGCGACCACCATGAGCGTAACAATGCGGCGCATCCGAGTCTCCATCTGCGCTTAGCTCCTCTTTTTATTCAAGTTTGCCCGAAGCGATGCTTGAAACGCCAAAACATCGCCCTAACTCCTAGTGGCATTTTCGCCGCCGGGGCAATGGTGCAACAAACCGCGGGGCGGGGCGTTTTGTGTAACGTACTAAACAGGAGGTCAAAATGGCGCAAAATATCTTCGGGTCGGACAAGGGGTCCGCGGTGCCGGGCGGCAACGTGGCAAAACCCCTGATCATCGCTCTGCTCGCGCTCCTTGCCTCGCGCTATTTCGGCGGAAAGAAAGCGGAGCCCGCGCCCGAAATGCCGAAGCTGCCCGATCCCGCGCCGCAATCCTTGCCCGATCCGTCGCCGGGAAGCATCCTCGACGGGCTCGGCGGCCTGATCAAGCAGTTCCAGCAGAAGGGACTAGGCGATGCGGTCGATTCCTGGGTCGGCAGCGGCAAGAATAAGGACGTCGCGCCCGGCGAGATTTCCGTCGCGCTCGGCGGCGATGTCGTCGACGAACTGTCCCGCCGCACCGGGCTCACGCGCGATCAAGTCGTTGCCGAGCTGGCACGGATGCTCCCGAATGTGGTGGATAAGCTTACCCCCGACGGTCGACTTCCGACGCAGCAGGAGGTAATGCGGCTTATGTCCTGACAGCGTATGGGCATTCAACCGAATTCAGCCAAGAGAGGTCCTTCATGGGGATCATTGCCTGGATTGTCTTGGGTCTGATCGCGGGCTTCATCGCCAGCAAGATCTATCAGGGTACGGGCCAGGGCGTTCTGCTCGACATCGTGCTCGGCATCGTCGGCGCGGTGGTTGGCGGCTACCTGTTCTCCGCGCTCGGCGCGTCTGGCGTTACCGGCTTCAACATCTGGAGCATGATCGTCGCCACCATCGGCGCCGTCATCGTGTTGTGGCTGTATCACGCCATCGCCTCGCGCTAGGCAGACTTGGAGGTGGGCGCGCTTCGCGCTCAAGTAGCGCAAGATAGGATGCGCGCTCACCTCAATTCCTTTCATGCATCGAGAACGAGTTCGTGCGCGGCGAGCAGCCCGACCGCGACCGCCGGCGCGCATGAGGCCGCCATGTCTCGCGCTTGTGGCGCGCAATCGACGAGTTCGACGAAATCGCGATAGGGGCGCCCCAGCCGCTCGGCGATCTGCCGGGCGACGAAGCGCCCGCAGCCGGCGCCGACGATGGGAGCGTCGTCCGCGAGGCCTTCGCGGCCGATGAGCTTGAGCGCCGCCGCCTCGATCTCGCCGCGCTGCCGCTCGGCGAAATGGCGCGCGACATCGACATAGGCGAGGAGATCGGTTGGCGCCGCGTCGCGGCCGAGCATGCGGGCGAGGCGCACGGCGCTCTCTTGCGTGCTCTTTCCCTGAAGGTCGGGCGTCGGATAGGGATCGGCGCCGGCTTGCAGCGTTCCCAAGAGACGCCACACATCGGCCATCGTGGCGAAGCGCTCTGCGGCGACGCCTTGCATGCGTCCCTTGAACGGCGCGGTTCGGGCCACCGCCATCACCGGCGTGCGCACGACCCCGCTATAGACGAGTTCGCCCTCGGCAAGTCTTTCGGCGTCGGTATAGCCTTTCGCGGCGACCCCGCCATCCGTGATCGGGACGATATCGGTGGTGGTGGTGCCGGCATCGATGAGCAGCGCTTCGGGAAGAGACCGGCCGATCAGGTTCGCGCTCGCATGCCAATTGGCCGAGGCGACGTCGTTCATGTGCTCGACCGCGCCGATGTCTTGGAGGAAGCCGGCCCTGCCGCCGTAGAAGATCGCCTCGCCGTCCGTGACCTTCCGCATCATCTCGACGAGATAGGCGACGCCATCGGCGCGACTGGCGAAGACGTCGGAGAGCTCGCCCGTCATGGTCACGGCGTGCACCGCGCCTATGGGGCAGAGCGGCAGCGCTTCGGCAAGCGCCGCATCGAACTTGCTCGCGTCCTGCCTGAGCGGGCAGGGGATTTGCGCCACCGCGACGGCGCGGCGCCCTTCGATGCGGGCAAGCTTGAGATTGGCGCCGCCGAGGTCCCAGCCCATCACCGAAAACATGGCGCTCACGATCTCCCGCGATGACATCTGACCCCTAGGAGGCTGGGCGTGCCGGGTCAAGCCGGGCGGTGCGCCGAAATTCTTGCTATGGATGGAGCAGAATGGGCAAGGCGAACCGCTTCACCGTCATTCCGGCCCTCGACCTCAAGGACGGTCTCGCCGTCCATGCCAAGGCGGGAGCGCGCGCCGAATATCGTCCGGTCACGAGCCCGTTCGGGCCGGCCGACGACCCCGCCGCCATCGCCCGCGGCCTTCTCGCCGCGACCTTCTCGCCCGTTCTTTACATCGCCGACCTCGATGCGATCACGGGATGCGGCTCGAATTTCGAGCTCGTGCGCGGTCTCGACCATGCCCTTCCGGGCGTGGCGCTGTGGGTCGATGCCGGCTTTTCCGGCGTGGACGACTGCGCCTTCTGGCTGCCGCTCGGCGCCACGCTCGTGATCGGCAGCGAGAGCCTCAAGTCCGCCGGCGACTGGCTGGAGATCAAGCGGGCGTTCGGCGCCAATTTGGTGCTGTCGCTCGATTTCGGCGCCGAAGGGCCGCGCGGTCCCGCCGCGCTCTTCGCCGATGCCGGCTTGTGGCCCGACCGCGTCATCGTCATGAACCTTGGGCGCGTCGGCACGGAGGCCGGGCCCAATATCGACGGTCTCGCCGGCCTCGTGGCGCGGGGCCAAGGCCGCGCGATCTTCGCCGCTGGCGGCGTGAGGGACGCGAGCGACCTTGCTGCGATCGAGGCTGCGGGCGCCGGCGGCGCGCTCGTGGCGACGGCGCTGCATGGCGGCGCGCTCACCCAAAAAGAGATCGCCGCCCTGTTGCGAGAGCGGCGATCTTAAGCCTAAAGCGCCAACGCGCTATTCGTCAGAAACCCAGCTTTTGGAGCCACCGCCGTATCGGGCCCGGACCAGCTTCGCCGGGTTGCCCCCGACCTGGGGGTTCTCCCTTTCAACCGGCAGCGAACGGATGGTGCGCGCTGTCCTTCTTCGCGGTGACTTCGGAGGCCTTCGGCTCGCCCTTGACGGCGCGGGCGATGGCTTCCTTGGTGGCGCGATAGTTGAAATCCTGGATCTTCTTGTCGTCCTTGGCTTCCCAGTGGATGAACACGCCGACGCAGACATAAAGGTCGTCGGCCTCGTTCGCCGGGATCACGCCTTCGGCGACGGAGTCGGCGACGGCCTTGGCCACGGCATACTGCGCGGGGCCGAACATCTGCACGGCCTGGCGTGCGTCCTTGATGGTGACCTTGTTGTAGAGGATCGTCGGGGGCTTGCAGAGCAGGTTCGGCGTGATCACCGCAAGCAGGGTGGTGAAACCGTCTTTGTTGTTGGTCAAGGCGTTGCAGAAAGCCGTCTCGACGGCGCTGCCGCGCGGACCGATAAGCAAGTCGATATGAGCGACTTCGTTGCCGTCACCGACAAGCGACTCGCCGACACAAACTCCACTGATCTTGGGCATGAACCCCCTCCTAGATGGGCTAACAATCGAAAATCTCGCAAGCGCTGGCGGAAAATGCCGCCATTCAAGCGCCTTTGTCCGCAACCCCCGAGAGGGATACGGCCGGCGTGAACATAAGCCGGGGGTGGAAGGCGGGGCAAGTCGATTATTGCCGCGCCGCCTTGATTTCTGGCCCTAATTTGCCTGGTCGAGGCGCCAGGCGAACAGCGTCGCCACGGTCAAATCGGCCGATGTGCCGGGGTTGAACCCGCGCTCCTTGAGGGCGCGGTCGAAGGCCATCAGGGGCGCGATCATGGTATCGGGCGCCTGGCAGGCGATGAAGCCCGCCTCGATGGGGGCGGCCTCCTCGCGCACGAGCGCGGCGCTTTCGGCGCCGAATTTGCGCTCGATCAGCGTATCGGGGAGGTGGGCGAGGAAGCCGAGATAGACGCGGGTGACGGCCCAGGCCCCGTCGCCCCAGCGCTCGCTGCTCTGGATCAGCCATTTGCGGCCGAGTTCGAAAATGTCGGCGAAGCCGTGCGTGTAATTCCAGGCGATGCGGTCGCGGCGCTCGGCCGCGCGCATCGCCTCGAAGAGGGTCACGTCCGGCTCGGCGGCGACATCGTGCTCGGGCGCCGCGCCGAGACCGCCCGGCTTCGTCTCGCGGATGGCGCGGTAGGCCTCGCGCGCATCCTCGATCGTGAGCGCTGCGAGGATGCGCTTCAGCCGTTCAGCAAGGCTGCCCTGACCCCGGTCGAGCGAAGCTGCGGCAAGCGGCGCCGCAAGCAGGATAATGCCGAGATTGGTGTTCTGTCCGGCCGCAAGCCGCGTCGCCTCGGCCGCGAGCCTGATGCGTGTCCCGACGCCAAGGCCCTTGCGTGCGATGAAGGGAGCGGCCGCTTGTGCGCTCGCGACGAAATCGGCGACGGTCATGCGGTGGCCGTCGCTGTAGCGATGCACGTTGCCGGGCTTCAGCGCCTCGAGCTCGGCCACGCAGGCGTCGAGGAAGGCGCGCGCGATCGCGTCGGGATTGAGCGGCGCGCTCACGCGCCCTCTTGGCCTTCGCGGCGCGTTGGCGGGAGCGCGGCGTCGAGGAAGGCATCGACCAAGAGGTCAGAGATGCGCAACCGGCTCACGCTTTGCAGTCCGTTCCAGGCCGGCATCGAGTTGACCTCGAGCACGAGGAAGCGGCCGTCGCGGCCCTGGATGATATCGATCCCGGCATAGTCGGCGCCGACGCAAAGCGCGGCTTTCACCGCGAGATCGGCCAGCTCCTGGCTCGCGATCGCGGCTTCGGCGCGCGCGCCCTGCTTGATATTGGTGATCCAGCTCGATCCGTGCCTGATCATGGCGGCGATGACGCGGCCGCAGGCCACCAGCAAGCGCCAATCCTGATGGTGGGTTTGCGCCGGGGGTATGAACTCCTGGAGATAATAGACCCCGTTGACCTCCTCGGGCGAGGCGAGATCGGCAAGCGAGGAGACGAGCCGCAGGCCCTTGCCTTGCGCCCCGAACAGCGGCTTTTGCACCAGTTGATGGCCCTCGGCGAGGACGGAAGCGGTGATCGCCTCGGCCTCGGCGCGGTTGGCGCCGGCGAAGGTGCGGGGCGTCGGCAGGCCGGCGCGTTGAAGACAGAAGGTCGTCGTCGATTTGTCGACGCAGCGTTCGATCGCGCGCGCGTCGTTCCACACCGTCACGCCGAGTTCGCGCAAGGCATGCAGCACGCCGAGATAGAGCGTGACCGTCTCGAAACTGCCGCCCGGAACGAAACGGACGAAGGCGCCCTCGGGCAAACGGTTGCCGAGACCGGGGATATGAAGCCCAGTCGCCGTCTCGGTCGAGAAGCCGCAAGCGTTGAGCGGGGCGACGAGCGGCGCGATGCCATGCCGCTTGAAGGCGCGGGCAAGGCTTCGTCCATGCCAGTCGCGGCCATCACCGAACATGACGATGGCGGCATCGCTGGCTGCTGGCGCGCTCATGATTGCGAGAAGGACCGCGACAGAATGGCCGTGTCGATGCGTCCGCCTTCGAAGCTCTCGCCGGTCTTGAGCGAGGTCACCGTCACCATCGCCGGGCTGAACAGCATGCGGTCGATTTGGTAGAAATCGCCTTTGACCGCCGCGAAGATGTCGGCGAAGGGCTTGCCGTAATCCTTGGATTTGAGGCTCGGCAGATTGTCGGCGAGGGCCTTCGCCTCATCCTTGCCGCTCGACACGAAGAGCTGCACGCGGCCGCCGTAGATGATGGCGTCGTTGGTGCGTCCCATCGCGGCGACGAAGCCGGGAGCGGGCGGCGGTAACGGCGCGGTGGCCATGCCGTCGATGATCTCGTCGAGCGGGAAGTGCAGCTCATGCGCCTTGTGCAAGGCGACCTCGAGACAGCGCGCCGCGATCTGCACCGTGCCGGCGAGGCTCGACGTGGGCGCATAGACGAAGGTGAGGCGCTTCGGCTTGAGCTTGCAGGCCTCGGCCACTTTCTCGACCAGGGCCGGCGGCGGCGGGCGGTCGCTCTCGAGCACGAGCACGGCGCTCGATGCGTCGTCGCGATAGCCGAGCTCGTCGAACAGCTTCTCCGACGAACCGATGGCCCGGGCCGGCCCAGAGCCGAGCACGCTGAATTTCTTGCCCTTGGCGTCCTCGGCGGAAAGGCTCCAGCCGGCATATTGCGAGCCGAGGCAGGCGATGACGGGCTGCGCGGTATGCACCGTCACCACGAACGGCCAGGAGCTTTCGGGATCGGTCGCGGCGAGCGACACGCTGCCGAGGCCGCCGAGGCAAATCTCGGCCATGCGCCGCCCGGCTTCCAGCCCGCCCACGGCGTCGACACCGCAATCGATCAGGCACTCGCCGAGCGTCCCTTCGCTCACATCGATGCGCAGCGCGTCGGCGTCAGCGATGAGCGCCTTGACGATGGCCTCCGCCCCGGCGTTGACGCTGGGCTGGTTTTTCGTGGCGCTCCGTCGCGCTTTTCTTTCGCTGTCGTTCACCCGCGTTTCCCCTGCTAGCAGACTGACACAATTGTAAAATCCTGCGGCGCCGGGTCTCGGCCAAGCGCTTCGCCTCTGCGACCGTCCCCGCGCGCGCCGACACAGTGCATATCGGGCGGCTCTTGTCGATCCATTCCGAGGGTTTCGGCCGGTCGGCGACCCAGCGCGGCCAGGCTCCATCCGCGGGCGCCTGCCAGGGCCGTTCGGCATAGACGATGGCCGAGGCCATGGCGTCCTCGAGCCTCAGCGCCCGCGACGGCAATTTGCCGTCGCGCACCGCCTCGATATGGAGGGCAACGAGCGGCCGCCTGCCGCGATCGAAGATGTCGAGGGTCGCGCCCGGACGCGGATTGATCTCGAGCAGAAGCGGCTCTTCGCCGCGCAGGAGAAAGTCTGCCGAGGCGAGGCCTCTGATCGGGTAAGCGCTCGCGAGCTTCTTGATCGCAGCCGCCATCGTCCGCGCGAGCGTGGGCGCGACGCGCGCGGGGCACACCGCGCCGCCATAGCGCCAGGGGCTTGAGGGCCGGGGCGCCGTCCATTGCTCGCTGAAGCCGAGCACGCGCGCGCCGCCGCCATTGGCGATGAAGAGCGCCGACACGGCGCGCCCGTCGATATGTTCCTGGAAATAGGTTTCGGCCGTGGCCTTGGCGCGGCGGCGGGGCACGATATGGCTGCCACCGGCGCCGCCGCGCTTCTTGGCGAGCCAAGT
>JBFWTF010000046.1:0-14170 GCA_050247995.1 Methyloceanibacter sp.
ACAGCGTCAACGGACCGAACTCCGGACTGAACTCACAAGAGGACCGCCCATTACAGCCGCGTGCTGGTAACTAAAGCCTTAAGGCGCGGCTCGCGGCGGCACGGACGCATAAGCTTTATTAAGCGTGCCGGACCGTCGGAGGAGGCGCGATGCGGCGCCCCGTTGCACGCGCGCCGTGTGCGAAAGGACACTCTGTTGCCCGGCTGCGACATCGGCCGGCGTGCTCGCCGCTATTTACCTTGACGGTCGCTTCTTCTAAAGCTCACCGCATCCCGTCAGAGGGGGTGGAACGCGGGGTCCAGTGAGCTCGACGCTTCGTATTCTGCATTGCCTGCGCGCGCCAGCGGGAGGTCTCTTCCGGCACGTTCACGACCTCGCGCTGGGTCAGGCCCAACTTGGGGCCGAGGTCGGCATCGTGTGCGATGCCCGCACCGAGGGCGATCCGGTCGCGCTCGGGCGCCTATCCGACAATTGCGTACTTGGGCTGACCCGCATACCGATGCCCCACAATGTCGGCCTGGGCGACTGGCGTGTGACAGCCCGCATCGCCCGCCTCGCGGCCAAGCTCGGAATCGACGTTCTGCACGGTCACGGCGCCAAGGGCGGCGCCTATGCGCGGCTGGCCGGGCGCAAGTTGAAGCGCAAGAGCAAGAAGGTGAAGGCGATCTACACGCCGCATGGCGGCAGCCTGCACTATTCGCCGTCGCAGCTTGCGGGGCGCCTCTATCTGCGCGCCGAGCGCAAGATGCTGCCGATGAGCGACGGCCTTCTGTTCGAGAGCTACTTCGCCGCGCATCGCTATGTCGAGCTGGTGGGGCAGCCGCTATGCCCGGCGCGGATCGTGCCGAACGGGCTGCATCGCCACGAGTTCTATGAGCCGATGCTGGCCGACGACGCGGTCGATTTCGTCTTCGTCGGCGAGCTGAAATACGTGAAGGGCGTCGACATCCTGCTTGAGGCGCTCGCCGCCCATCAGGCGATCTTTCCCGGACGCGCGCTGATCGTCGGCAGCGGCCCCGACGAGGCGCGCCTCAAGCGGCTCGCCCGCAAGCTCGGCCTCGACAACCGCGTCGCCTTTTCCGGCGCGCAATCGGCGCGAAGCGCGTTCGCGCGCGGGCGCTGCGTCGTGGTGCCGTCGCGCGCGGAGTCCTTCCCCTATATCGTGCTCGAAGCCGCGGCGGCGCAGATGCCCCTGATCGCCACCAATGTCGGCGGCATTCCCGAGATCGTCGGCAACGTCGATATGCCCCTGATCCCGGCGGGCGATGTGGAGGCGCTTGCGGGCCAGCTCCGTGCCTTTCTCGCCACGCCCAAGGCCTTCCTCGATCGGGCGGCGGCCTTGCAACGAAGCGTCGCCGAGCGCTTCAGCGTCGAGAACATGACGCACGAAATCGTCGATTTCTATATCTCGGAAGTCGGCGCGGGCGTCTCCTAGCAAGCGCCCGGGCCCTCGCGCGACCCGCCTCGACCGACGGCGCGCGCCTACCCCCTTTGCCCCAACGGAGACGGCGTCTCCCACTGGACAGGCGTCCCTGACTCAGCGCAGCATGAGCGACCGGGGGGACTCATGCTCAGAACGTGGATCGGCTTCGTTACGCAATCGACCCTGCTCGCGCTCGAGGCGCAGCGCGTCATGGCGCTCAGGATGGCCGCGATCGCGACCGGCGGTTCGCGCGCGCAAGCCGAAATCCAACGCATGATCCTCGAAAAGGTGGTTGCGTCGATGCGCGCCGGCGCCATGTTGACGATGGGCGCGCCGACCACGTCGGTCGTACGGCATTACCGGATGCGCGTGCGCGCCAATGAGCGCCGGTTGCGGGCGGCGAAGATACGCGCATCCTAGCCCGCGGGCCGCCCCGAGCAACCTGCCAAGAGCCATCACAGGCGGTCTCGAGGCGCTTTCGCGTCCACATCCGGCATCCGGCGCAAGATTATGTTTACCAGGCCGCAAGGCGAACGCGACGGGATTTCCTGACGTGCCATAATTTTTTCCCATGCGCTGGACGCCCGAGGGCGTCGTCCTCCGGGCGCCCGGTGCGGAAACGCCCTTACAGGAGACATCCGTATGAAAAAGCTCGTTCTTGCAGCGATCCTGGTCACGGCATTCGCAGTCCCCGCCTCCGCGAAGCCGCACTACGTCATGTACAACAAGGCGACCGGCACCTGCTCGATTTCAAAGACGGCGCCGACCGAGTCCGAGAAGTTCAGCATGATGGGCATCTACGGTTCGGCCTACATGGCCAGGCGCGCCATGCATGGCATGATGAAGTGCCGTTAAGTCAGGACGGGACGATCTTCGCCTGACGTCTTTTTCCCCGTGTGAGGGCAGGAGAACCGGGCGCACCGAGCCGGGTCCACCCACCGGGGTCCCCTTTGACATGGCAGCGGCGGCGGCGGCCTTTGCGCCGAACCCGCCGCTGTCATCTTGTTTTGGGTGAATGGTCGGAGCGGGGAGATTTGAACTCCCGACCCCCGGTCCCCCAGACCGGTGCGCTAACCGAGCTGCGCTACGCTCCGACTTGAGAAATCAGATATTTAATCTCGGCGGCTTTGGCAACCGAGGGTGAGGCCGCCCGCTTCGCCGCGAGGGCCTTCCGCGCCCCATTGTCGCAGCGATGGTCTCTCCATGGGCCGCGGCCCGCGTTGAGCCCGGGCCGCAAAATGGGTCTACTCGACCCCCGAAGCAGGGATCCAGGATGACGGACAGCAGAACCTTGAGACGGGGCGTGGGCGCCGGCGCATTGGCGGCCCTCATGGCGGCGTTCGCGTCATTCGCGGGCGGGGCCTCGCCGCTCATGAATTCCCCCTCGCCTGAGGCGATTTCGTCCTCGTCGCCGGTGCGCAAGGCTCTGATCTACGCCAAGGAGGGGAGCACGAAGCTCATCGACGGGCGGTGGAATCTCAGCCAGAGCGAAGCCAAGCTCGGGCTTGCGTTTTCGGCCGGCGAGACCAAGCAGTTGATGGCGTGCACGGGCCAGATCGAATGCTGGACGCCCGATGTCCACAACGAGGTCGAGGACCGCGTGGGCATCAAGATTACCGCAAGCGCGGTGAGCGTCCTCAGACCGGACTTGCTGGTGACGGCGCGGCACGTGCTGTTCAAAGGAAAGAGAGCCCTGGCGTCGTTCGGACGATGCAGCTTCCGCAGCTTCGCCAAGCGCAAGGCCGCCATTCCCGTCGTGGTCGAGAAGGATCAAAGGAAGGGATACGTCTTCAACAACGAGGACTTTGTCGTCCTCCGCCTCAA
Source organism: Methyloceanibacter sp. (assembly GCA_050247995.1). Lineage (GTDB taxonomy): Bacteria > Pseudomonadota > Alphaproteobacteria > Rhizobiales > Methyloligellaceae > Methyloceanibacter. The sequence continues at coordinate 3,248 of JBFWTF010000046.1, forward strand.
GCGCGAATTGGAGGGCTGCGACGGATTCGCGATCGACGCTTCGGATGCCTTGCTGCGGGAAGATGACGAGGTCGCCTCGGTGACAGCGCGTCAGCGCCAGACCCTGAACAAGCTGTCGGACCGCGAGCCGGTGGTGGCAACGGGCAAGATCAGACGGGTGCTCGAAGGCGTCCTCGGCGGTCCGCCCTTCTACTACGCCGACTTCGATTTCGACGAGGGCGGCTCGGGCGGCGCGGTTTTCGCCGTCAAGGACGGACGCCCCGTCGCCGACGAGGACGGCCGCCTCGTCTTGCGGGGCATCTCGGTCGCCTTCGGGCCGAATGCGAGGAACGGCAAGCCCTACAGCGACGACCGCAACTACACGATCGTCGTCGGCCTTCAGGCCGAGTTCAGGGACCTGGTCGCGGGCAAGGCGCAAAAAGCGGCTACCGTGGAACCGGCGGCCTGTCCCGGAGGCGAGGCGGCCAAGATCGACGTGATTTCAGACCCGGTTCCCTCTGCCGAGCCGGAAGCGCCTTCCCTTCGTCAACATGCCTGTAGCGGCAAAACGAAGCCCGGCCGGAAAGCAGGAAAGGCCAACGCCGATTGCAAGACGATCGCGAACGGCTTGAAGCTCGCCGCACAGCGCGGCAAGGAGAAACGCGCGTACACCTGGAAGAACGGGACGAGCTGCCGGATCTGTTTCACCTACAATCGTTGCAACACGTATGGATGTTGGGACCAAGCGGTGAGGTTGAGCGCGAGATCGACCCTCCTCGCCGGCACGGGCGAGCGCGCACCCGCGATCCAGAAGCCGCAATTCTGCAAATGAGCGGGGGCGAGACCCCGGTCTATTTCAGCGTGATCGCGAGACCGCTCAAGTCGGCGTTCGCCAACAGCCCGACCTCGCGCCCCGACAGCTCGAGAACCACGCCGTTCGGGTTGGCGAGCACGATCGCCCGGGCGCCGGCCCCGACCGCAAGCCCCGCGCCGGCCGCGGCATAGACGCCAGCAATATCGGAGGCGCGGTTGATGTTCTTCACCCTCCCGCGCAGCACCGTCTTGGAGCCGCCGAACACGAGGCCGTAGTCGATGCCGCCGACCCCGAGCGAATAGTTTCGGCCGCGGAAGGTGAGCGTGCCGCTTCCGCCCGATCCGCCGATGATCCAACCGGCCTTGAAGACGGTGAGCCTGATCGTGCCGCTATCGGCGCGTGCGCTTTGAACACCCACGCCGATCAGAACGATCAACGCGATCAACGCACCTTTGCACAGGGTAGGAATTCGCATGGCTCGGCTCTCCCTCGTTCACTTGCTTGCGGTAATGACCCGGCTCGGGGTCGGCCGACGCGCTCGCGCCGCAACGGCCGCCTATTCCTTGGCGAGGGCAAGAATGCGCTGACACGCCTCGATTTCATCGGCGAGGGCGCCGAGTGTCTCGACCTCGACGCTGACCCGCCCGCCGGCTGCGGCCGGCGCCCGCATCGCGGGGCGGTTCTTCGCGGTCTCGGCGGCGAGATCGGGGATCTCGACCGGGGCCACCCTGGGCTCGAGCCGGCCCTCGCCTTCGGCGTTCCGGTGGAGGTCCATGACGAAACGCGGTCCCTGTTCGCGGAGGATCTTCTGGACCCCGCGAATGGTGTAACCGTCGCTATAGAGCAAAAAGCGAATCCCGCGCAGGAGGGCCACGTCCTCCGGCCGGTAATAGCGCCGGCCCCCGCCCCGCTTCATGGGCTTGAGCTGAGCGAACTTGCCCTCCCAGAAGCGCAACACGTGCTTCGGCACCGCAAGTTCTTCCGCAACTTCGCTAATGGTACGAAACGCCTCGGGCGCCTTGTCCACCCGTCCTCCTCTCCGGCATCAAGTTCGCGCCTTACTCCGCCGCCTTTCTCCGCGACAGCGCGTCGTTGATGCGCTGCTTCATGATGTTGCTAGCCCGGAAGACGAGCACGCGCCGCGGCGTGATCGGAACTTCCTGGCCGGTTTTCGGGTTGCGTCCAATGCGCTGTCCCTTGTCGCGAATCCCGAAGGATCCGAACGAGGACAACTTCACCGTGTCGCCGCGCTCAAGGCTCGCGATGATCTCGCGGAGCACGAGCTCCACGATCTCCGCGGATTCGTTGCGCGGCAGGCCGACCTTCTGGAAGACAGCTTCCGCCAAGTCGGCACGCGTCAGGGTCTTCCCGCTCATTTGCTACGCTCCCCCAGTCGCGGGACTATTCAAGATGCTAATCGAGCGAGTGCGATGCGGTCAATCTATCTTGGCATCAAATTCCTGATTTTGCGACACTTTCTATAGGGGTGTGGCAATCGCGCGGCACTACCACCGCAGCAGGACGGCGCCCCAGGTGAAGCCGCCACCCATGGCCTCGATCAGCACGAGGTCGCCCGTCTTGATGCGCCCGTCGGCCCGCCCTTGCGCCAGCGCCAGCGGTATAGAGGCCGCCGATGTGTTGGCGTGCTTATCGACGGTGACAATGATGCGCTCCGGGTCGAGCCCGAGCTTCCGCGCGGCCCCGTCCAGGATGCGCTTATTGGCCTGATGGGGCACGAACCAGTCGATATCGGAGGCCTCATAGCCCGCCATGGTCAAGGTGGTCCCGATCACCTCGCTGATCTTGGTCACGGCATGGCGGAAGACCTCGGGGCCGTCCATACGGACATGCCCGACCGTGCCGGTCGAGGACGGGCCGCCGTCGACATAGAGCTTGTCGCGATAGCGGCCGTCGGATCTCAGGCTGACGGCGAGGACGCCGCGATCGGTGAGCGCCCCGTTCAGCTTTTGCGCCTCGACCACGAGAGCGCCGGCGCCGTCGCCGAAGAGCACGCAGGTCGAGCGATCCTGCCAGTCGAGGATGCGGGAGAAGGCCTCGGACCCGATCACGAGCGCCCGCTTGAACTGGCCGCTTTTCAGGTAGCTGTCGGCGGTGGCGAGAGCGAAGACGAAGCCCGAGCACACCGCCTGCACGTCGAAGGCCGCGCCATGGGTGATGCCGAGCTCGGCCTGGATGGTGACGGCGGTGGCGGGAAAGGTCTGGTCGGGCGTCGAGGTGGCCAGGATGATAAGGTCGATGTCCTCGGGGGCGAGCCCGGCATCGTCGAGCGCGGCGCGGGCCGCGCAAGCCCCCATCGACGAGGTCAGCTCGCCCTCGGCGGCGATGCGGCGCTCCTTGATGCCGGTCCGCTCGGCGATCCACCCGTCGGAGGTATCGACGATCCTCGCCAGATCGTCATTGGTCAGCACCCGCTCGGGCAGGTATCCGCCGCACCCCCTCACCACCGTCCGTACCGTATTCAACACCATCACCCCGAACTGTTAGGCCGCCCCTTCGAACTCGAGCTTCGAGTGGAACCCGGCAATGTCGCTTGCCAGGCGCTTGACGACACCGTTCGACGCCATGTCGTAGGCGAGATCGATGGCGCACGCGAAACCGGTTGCGTCGGTTCCGCCGTGGCTTTTTACGGCGATGCCGTTCAGCCCAAGGAATATGCCGCCATTGAGCTGGCGGGGGTCCATCTTATCCTTGAGGGCCCGGAAGGCCCCATACGCCAGGACGGCGCCGATACGCGCAAGGAGGGACCGCCCCATGGCGGCACGCAAATATTCGCCGATCTGCTTAGCCGTTCCCTCGGCCGTCTTCAAGGCGATGTTGCCGGTGAAGCCGTCGGTGACCACGACGTCGACCGCGCCCCGGCCGACATCGTCACCTTCGACAAAACCCTTGTAGCGAATGGGAAGCGGCGCCTCCTTGAGAATGGCGGCCGCCTTCTTGATTTCCTCGAGGCCCTTGACCTCCTCGACGCCGATATTGAGGAGCCCGACCGAGGGCTTCTCGACGCCGAACAGCGCCCGCGCCATGCCCGCGCCCATGAGGGCGAACTCGGTGAGCTGGCGCGCGTCGGCGCCGACATTGGCGCCGACATCGAGCACGATGCACTCGGCCTCGATGGTGGGCCAGATGGCGGCGATGGCGGGACGGTCGATGCCGGGGATGGTCTTGAGGCAGAACTTCGCCATGGCCATCAGCGCGCCGGTGTTGCCGGCCGACACGGCGGCGTCGGCGCGGCCGTCGCGCACCGCTTCGAGCGCGAGCCACATGCTCGATTTCCAGCGGCCCTTGCGCAGGGCCTGGCTCGGCTTCTCGTCCATGGCGACGGCGACGTCGGTGTGGACGACTTCCGACTTGGCGGCGAGCGCGAGGTGGGCGCGCAGTTCCGGCTCGATGAGGGCGGCATCCCCGAAGAGGAGGAACCGCGTCTCGGGATGGCGGATGGCGCTAATCGCCGCGGCGGGAATGACCACGCTTGGACCGTGGTCCCCGCCCATGGCGTCGAGCGCTATGGTGACTGGAGCACCCATGATATTGCCGTTCAGGAAGAATGATCGCTAGCAGCGGCATAGCCGCCGCAACCCCCGGAAAACAAGACCGGAATAGACGCAAAAAAGCCGCCAGTGACAACCGGATTCTGGCCGTCCGAGGGGGTGCCTAGCGCCGTTTCAGAGCGGCCAGGGACGCAAATGGGCCGCTTCCGGCGCCCTCCCCCTCCGCCGCCGGGGTTTGCGGCCAATCGAAGCGCGCCTCGGGATGCCTCGGATAAGGATCGAGCGCCGTGGCCAGGGTCTCGTAAACGACCGGCCCGAGATCGATCTTGCCCTCGCGAATGGCCTCGGGCCAGTCGAGAACGCGGGCGCTGGCGTGATCGTCGGGGTTGGGCTCTCCCCGCGGGAGCAGTTCCGCCGGCCAGAATTCCATCTCGACCGGCACTTCGAGGCGCGCCGCGACGGGCTCGAGCGAGACGACGCAGGTCTGGGTCGCATCGGCGCGCAGCGTGCCGGTCAGAGACAGGCGTCCGCCGGCGCCGCGGCTAAGGCGGTAAGTGAAAGTCAGCCGGTCGAGCGCCACGAGATCGAGCATCTTGGCCACGGCCTCGAGCTCGGCGGATGTCGCGGCGATCTCGCCGCTCACGCCGTCCCTGATCTCATCGACCTTGAGCGGCCGCGACAGGATGGGACAAGCGACGTCCTCGGTCATGTCAATCCTCTGAGCCACCTGAACCGATCTGCGGAAATTTCACTTCGCCCGCGGCGAGCGCCGCCAAGTCTTGCGCCGCCAGGGCGCGTACACAACCTCTTACATAGTGCGCGAGAGCCAAGCTTGAAGACCCGCTCGGGCGCTGGTCCGCGGGAAGCGCGCCTTCGAGGCATCCGGCGATTGCCCCATCGTCCGACGCAAGCGCGCGCGAAAGCTCTCCCGCCAAGGCGGCGTGAGCGGCGGCGACCCCCCTCACCTTCTTCGGCACGCTGAGATCGCCGACCCCAACCTCTCTGAGCACGGTGTCCATATCGGCGGTGAAGCGGTCGGCGAGGTCCTGGGCCAGGCCCCGCGCGGGCTCGCCTTCCGCCTTGAGGCGATGGTGAACGGCGAAAAGATGAAGCGACAAGACGAGAAACCTGCCTTCGAGCGTGTCGGGAATCCCAAGCGTTTGATAGAAAACGGGAAGCCGCGCCTGCGCCACAATCGCGCCATACAGTTTCGCACTGTCCGATGGATTGCGTGCCGTGAAGGGAGTGAAGGGGTTCAAAGGGCGCTCCGTTTGGTCTAGCCTTTCGCCGCGCGCTCGTCGGAGCGACACCGCGTCATTTTCGGGGGTTTTCGTCTTTGCCTAGGATGAGAGCGATTGCGGCTTCGCGTCCGGCGCTCGCCGCGCTTCTGTTCGGCGCGAGCCTGCTTTCCGGCTGCGGTGCGCAGATCGACCGGCACGGCCATGTCTTCATCGACGTGGACATCAACTCCGTCCAGCCCGGCATGAACAAGGAGCAGGTCGCGGGCATCCTCGGCTCACCCGACACCACGAGCACGATCGCGGGCGAGGCCTATTATTACATCTCGACCACGCAAAAAACCGTCGCCTTCCTCAAACCGCGCGAGATCGACCGCCAGGTCGTCGCCGTCTATTTCGACCGCAGCGCCAATGTGCAGGAAGTCGCGCATTACGGGCTAAAGGACGGGATCGTCGTCAACTACATGAAGGACGAGACCCCGGCCCGCGGCAAGGATCTCAGCCTGGTCGAGCAGATCTTCGGCAACATCTCCAATCGCGGCATGTTCAAGGACATGAAGCCGCCAGCGGCGACCGGCGCGCCGCCCATCTAGAGCGGCGGAACCCCCCTATTGATGGGCTAGCACCGCCAGCAACAGAAGCGCCACGATATTGGTGATCTTGATCATCGGATTGACCGCGGGCCCGGCCGTATCCTTGTAGGGATCGCCGACCGTGTCGCCCGTGACCGCGGCCTTGTGCGCCTCCGAGCCTTTGCCGCCGTAATTGCCGTCCTCGATGTATTTCTTGGCGTTGTCCCACGCGCCCCCGCCCGCCGTCATGGAAATGGCGACGAAGAGACCGGTGACGATCACGCCGAGCAGCATGGCGCCGAGCGCAGAGAACGCGGCGCTCTTGCCCGCGATCCATTCGATGATGAAGTAGAAAGCGATCGGCGACAGCACCGGGAGCAGTGAGGGCAGGATCATCTCCTTGATCGCGGCGCGGGTCAGAAGATCCACGGCGCGGCCGTAATCGGGACGGTCGGTGCCCTTCATGATGCCGGGCTTCTCCTTGAACTGGCGGCGCACCTCTTCGACGATGGCGGAGCCGGCACGGCCGACCGCCGTCATGGCGATGCCGCCAAAGAGATAAGGCAACAGTCCGCCGAGGAAGAGCCCGACCACCACGTAGGGATTGGACAGGGTGAAGGTCGGATCGACGCCGGTGAAGTAGGGGAATTTGTCGGCATTGGCGGCGAAGAATTTGAGGTCCTCGGTATAGGCCGCGAACAGCACGAGCGCGCCGAGGCCGGCCGAGCCGATAGCATAGCCCTTGGTCACCGCCTTGGTGGTATTGCCGACAGCGTCGAGCGCGTCGGTGGTCTTGCGGATTTCCTTGGGCAATCCCGCCATCTCGGCGATGCCGCCGGCGTTGTCGGTGACCGGGCCGAAGGCATCGAGCGCCACGACCATGCCGGCGAGCGCGAGCATGGTGGTGACGGCAATGGCGATGCCGAACAGTCCGGCGAGCACATAGGCGCCGACGATGCCCGCCATGATGACGAGCGCGGGCAACGCCGTGGATTCGAGCGACACGGCGAGGCCCTGGATCACATTGGTGCCGTGGCCGGTGACGGAGGCCTTGGCGATCGAATGGACCGGGCGGAACTTTGTGCTGGTGTAGTACTCGGTGATGACGACGATGAGCGCGGTGACGACGAGACCGAGCGCCCCGCAATAGAACAGCGAGCGGCCGGTGAAGCTCACCTCGCCCACCTTCATGGCGGTGTCCATGCCAACGAGCCATGAGGTCAACGGCCAGAGCAGGATCAGCGACAGCACGCCGGTGGCGATCACGCCCTTGTAGAGCGCGCCCATGATCGACTGGCTGGCGCCGAGCCGCACGAAATAGGTGCCGATGATCGAGGTGATGACGCAAGTCGCGCCGATGGCGAGCGGATAGAGCATCATCTGCATGACGCGATCCGCGCCGCCGGCGAAATAGATCGAGGCGAGCACCATGGTGGCGACGATGGTGACGACATAGGTCTCGAACAGGTCGGCCGCCATGCCTGCGCAGTCGCCGACATTGTCGCCGACATTGTCGGCGATGGTTGCCGGGTTGCGCGGATCGTCCTCGGGAATGCCGGCCTCGACCTTGCCGACGAGATCGCCGCCGACATCGGCGCCCTTGGTGAAGATGCCGCCGCCGAGACGGGCAAAGATCGAGATCAGCGACGCGCCGAAGCCGAGTGCGACGAGAGCGTCGATCACTTCGCGCGAGGCGGGATCGAAGCCCATCAGCCTGGTGAGCATGAGGAAATAGATCGAGACGCCGAGAAGGGCGAGGCCGGCGACGAGCAGCCCGGTGATGGCGCCGGCGCGGAAGGCGATGCTCAAGCCGTCGGCGAGGCTCTTGGTCGCGGCCTGGGCGGTCCGCACATTGGCGCGGACCGAGACGTTCATGCCGATATAGCCGGCCACGCCCGAAAGCACGGCGCCGATGGCAAAGCCGACCGCCTGGGGGATGCCGAGCAGATAAGCGAGGATGGCGAAGATGACGACGCCGACAATGGCGATCGTGGTGTATTGGCGGGCAAGATAGGCTTGAGCGCCTTCCTGGATCGCCGCGGCGATCTCTTGCATGCGGGCCGTGCCGGGATCCGCGGCGAGAACGGCTCTGGTCGTCCAGACGCCATAGGCGATCGAGAGCGCCCCGCAAGCAATGATGAGGTAAAGAACCCAGGTCATGACGGCTGCCTTCTTTGCATTGAATGGAATGAACGGGAATCGGCGAACACGGCCGGGTGCCCCTATTGCCCCCGAGCCCGAACCCCCGCATGTGGCGTTAAGCCCGCGGGAAAATGCCAAAGTTGCAGGCACGGCGCAACGGCTTCTCGGCACTATTTCAGGCCCGGGCCCGATCCCCTAGAAATGAGCATAGCCGGCCGTATCGAGCCGGAGCGCCCTGCCGTCCGGCCCAAGCACGAGAAGTCCGGCTTCCGGGGCCTCCAGGCGCCCGATCTCGGTCACAGGGACGCCCTTCCCTTTGGCCTCGGCCTCGAAGGCCGGGCCGCTGCCGCCCGGCACAGCCGCCACGATCTCGTAATCGTCGCCCGCGTCGAGCAGCGCGGAGAGAAGGCCCGGTTCGCGGGCCAAGGCCTTCTTTGCCGCTTGAGAGAACGGCACAAGCCCCGCCTCGATGACGACGCCGACATGGGAGACGCTCGCGAGCTTGCCGATATCGCCCACGAGCCCGTCAGACACGTCGATCGCGCCTTGGGCGAAATTGCGCAAGGTTAGGGCGAACTCGCTATGCGGCCGGGGACGGCGATAGCGCTCGACGACATGATCGAGGTCTTCTCGGTTAAAGTCCCAAGCGCTGGCGAGCGCCGGCTCCTTGAGCACGCGAAGACCGAGATAGGCATCGCCGATGGTGCCGGTCACGTAGAGGCGATCGCCGCGCTTGGCCCCGCGCCTGAGGACGGCATGGCCTTGGGGTACGAGGCCGAGGGCGGTGATGGTGATGCTCAACGGGCCGGGGCTGCGCGTCGTGTCGCCGCCGGCAAGTGAGATTCCGGCCTCGCCCTGGAGCGCGCCGAGGCCCGCGGCGAAGGCCTCGAGCCATGAAGGCGACGGCTCGCCGGGGAGCGACAGCGCGAGGAGATAGACGTAAGGCCGCGCGCCCTTGGCGGCGAGATCGGACAAATTCACCGCGAGCGCTTTATGGCCGATGCTGGCGGCCGGGTCGTCCTCAAGAAAATGCACGCCCGCGACGATCGTGTCGCAGGAAATGACGATCTCCTGGCTCTCGGGCGGCCTGAGCACGGCGGCGTCGTCGCGCAAGGCGAGCGCCGCGGCGTCGGTGGCAAGCGGCGTGAAATAGCGGGCGATGATCTCGAACTCGCCGAGGCGCTTCTCTCCGCCGGCGCCGCGTTCAACCATCCCGGCTTCCTCCGGCGGCGAACTCTTGCGGCCGCGCCTTGTGCCCCAGGCGATCGAGAATGCCGTTGACGACCTTCGGCTCCTCCTCGCCGAAGAAGGCATGGGCGATATCGACATATTCGGAAATGACCACGCGCACCGGCACGTCGCCGCGAATGAGGATCTCGTAGGCGCCGGCGCGGAGGATGGCGCGAAGGATGGAATCGACGCGCGTGAGCCGCCAGCCCTCGGCGAGCTGCTTGTCGATCAGGGGGTCGATGCGAAGCTGCTCGCGCACCACGCCCTCGACGATGTCGCGGAAGAAATCGAGCTCCGCCTCCGCGTATTGGCAGCCTTCGATCTCCTGCCCCAAGCGATGCGCCGCGAATTCGGCGATCACCTGATTGAGGTCGATGCCGGTCATGTCCATCTGGTAGAGCGCCTGAACCGCGGCGAGGCGCGCGGCGCTGCGGGCAGAGGCGCGGGGGCTGGTGTCGCTGCGCTTAGCCATGGCGGCTAGCGCCGATTTGCCGAAGAGAAGTGCTGCTCGAGCCGCATCAGGGTGAGGTAGGCTTGCGCCGCGTCGCGGCCTTTGTTGCGCCCCTCGACGCTGGCGCGCTCCCAGGCTTGCTCGCGGCTTTCGCAAGTCAGGATGCCGAACCCGATCGGCACGGCATGCTGCACGGCGAGCTGATGCAGGGAGGCGGCCGATTCGCGCGCCACGATGTCGTAATGCGTCGTCTCGCCGCGGATGACGCAGCCCAGCGCGATGCAGCCGCGATGACGCCCTGCCCTGCCGACGAAGCCGTTGGCGAGCGCGAGGCTCAGCGCGAGAGCGATCTCGAGCGAGCCCGGAACGGCAAGCCGCTCATAGGCGATGCGATGCGCGTCGAGCTCCTCGATCGCGCCGCGGGCGAGCTCGTCGGCGATATCCTCGTAGAAACGAGCCTCGATGATGAGAACCGAGCGGGGGTCTTTGCGTGCCATTACCGCCTCACGTCAGGCTGCGGTGGCCGGCCACCGTCAGTCCATAGCCTTGCAGGCCCACGATCTTGCGGGCGGGAGAATTGCTCAACAGCACCATCTCGTGCACGCCGAGATCGAGCAGGATCTGCGCGCCGATGCCGTATTCGATCAGGCGCTGCTGGCCCTGGCCGCCGGTCTCCTGATTGAGGTGGGCGGAAATGGCGTCGGGACGCGACTCGCGAATCAGCACCAGCACGCCGCGGCCCTCGCGCGCGATGGCCTCCATCGCTTTGTGCACCAGCGCGCCGCGGCCGGCCCCGGCGGAGAAGATGTCGTCGATGGTGTTGAGCGCATGCACGCGCACGAGCACCGGGCCGCCCGAGGCGACGTCGCCCTTGACGAGCGCGACATGTTCGGCGGGATCGACCGTCGCGGCATAGACCTTGAGATCGAAGGCGCCGCCGAAGGCGCTCTCGATCTTGGTTTCGGCCACCCGCTTGACGAGATGATCG
>JBFWTF010000047.1:0-8176 GCA_050247995.1 Methyloceanibacter sp.
GAAGGTGAGGCTCGCCCCGCCGCTCGCTACGCATTGACCTCACCTCTTGTTGACGGCGTCAGGCGCGGCAAGCTTGGCACAGGCCCGCGATCTCGATCGTGAGCTGATCGGGCGCAATCTCGTCCGGCACGAGATCGAGCAGCGCCGCCTCCTCCCGGTCCGACAGCGGAATCTCGACGACCTTGCCGCATTGGCGGCATATGGCGAAGGCGAGCTTGCCGTCGCAGGCGCCGTGATCGCAGGCGATGAAGGCCGCGCGCGACTGAAGCCGATGCACCATGCCCTTCTGCATCAGCTCGTTGAGCGCGCGGTAGACGGTGGGAGGATGCGAGATGCCCGCGACCCTCACCCGGTCGAGGATCGCGTAAGCGCTCATCGGCTCCCTGGCCCGGCGCAGGCAGCTTAAGATCTCGCTCTGATTGCGCGACAGCTTGGGGTGGCCGTGGTGATGCTGGGCGGCGTTCATGCGCGATGATATAACATAACACCCCTTGATGCCACAAGCCGGTCCGAAACGGCGGGACTTGGCCGTTTCTCTCGCTTCGCCGCGCCGCATAAGGCCTTGATGCGGGGGCCGCGCCGGGGGACCAATGGGCGATGGAAAGCCGTATCGAGATCATCGAAGGCGATATCACCGCGCTCGACGTCGATGCCATCGTCAACGCCGCCAATCGGAGCCTTCTCGGCGGCGGCGGCGTCGATGGCGCGATCCATCGCGCGGCCGGTCCCGAACTCGTGGCCGCTTGCGCCGCTCTCGGCGGCTGCGAGACCGGCGAGGCCAAGATCACGCCCGGCTTCCGCCTCAAGGCGCGCCACGTGATCCACACCGTCGGCCCCGTATGGGGCGGCGGCGAGCGTGGCGAGGACCGGCTGCTCGCGAGCTGTTATCGCAACGCTCTCGCGCTTGCTTCAGACCATGGCCTGGCCTCGATCGCCTATCCCGCCATCTCGACCGGCGCTTACGGCTTTCCGCCCGAGCGCGCGGCGCTCATCGCCGTTCGCACGATTGTCGCCGCGCTTGACCGGGCGTCCTCGATCGAGCGCGTCGTCTTCTGCTGCTTCGGCGCGCCCTCGCTGCAGCATCACGAAGCGGCCCTTGCCGCCGCGCGCGGCGACTGACGGCAAGGACAGGCGCGCTTGACTGAACGTCCCATCATCGTCTGGTTCCGGCTCGACCTCAGGCTCGCCGACCATGCCGCGCTGTCCGAAGCGGCGACGACCGGCGCGCCTCTCCTTGCCCTCTACATTCTCGACGACGAGACGCCGGGCGCCTTGCGCATGGGCGGCGCCGCGCGCTGGTGGCTGCATGGCAGCCTCGCCGCGCTCGGCCGCGACCTCGCCGCGCTAGGCGGCAAGCTTCATCTCCGCCGCGGCGCGGCACCCGAAATTCTCGCGGAGCTGCTCGATGAAACCGGCGCGTCAGCCATTCACGCGACGCGCGGCTACGAGCCCTGGGAGGACGCGCTCGAACGAAACCTTGCCGCGCTTTGCGCGACCCGCAACGCCGAGCTTCGGCTCTTCCCCGGCCGTCTTCTGTTCGAGCCAGAGACGATCCTAAGCGGAAGCGGCAGGTCCTTTCGCGTATTCACGCCGTTCTGGAAAGCCTGCCTCGCCGCGCCGTCGCCGCGCCCCCCTCTCCCCGTTCCGAAGCTCGGCCGCTTCGCCACCGCCAAAAGCGAAACGCTCGTGGATTTCGCGTTGCTGCCGGCCAACCCCGATTGGGCCGGCGGCCTGCGCGCGATCTGGCAGCCTGGCGCAAGCGCGGCGGAAGCGCGGCTTCGGCATTTCATCGCCGAAGGTCTTGCGCGCTACGCCAATGACCGCGGCAATCTCGACGGCGATCCGTCGTCGCGTCTGTCGCCTCATCTTCATTTCGGCGAGATCGGCCCGAACCAGGTCTGGCACGCCGTGACGCATGAGGCGTCAGCCGCGCGCGGCCGATTGGATCGCGGCGCCTTCTCCTTCCTGCGCGAGCTCGGCTGGCGCGAATTCTCCTATCACCTCCTCGACCGCTTCCCCGACATGACGCAACGCCCGCTCAAGCCAGAGTTTGCCCGCTTTCCCTGGCGCGACGACCCAGGCGCGCTTCGGGCCTGGCAGCTTGGCGAGACCGGCTATCCCATCGTCGATGCCGCCATGCGCCAGCTCTGGCAGACCGGCTGGATGCCGAACCGCGCGCGCATGATCGTCGCCTCGTTTCTGGTGAAACATTTGCTCGTCTCCTGGCAGGCGGGTGCCGCCTGGTTCCTCGACACCCTCGTCGATGCCGACCTCGCCAACAATTCGGCGAGCTGGCAGTGGGTGGCGGGCACCGGCACCGACGCCGCGCCCTATTTCCGCATCTTCAATCCCGTGCTTCAGGGCCGGAAGTTCGACCCGAGCGGCGACTATGTGCGGCGCTTCGTGCCCGAATTGGAGCGTCTGCCCGCGCCCGACATTCACGCGCCGTGGGAGGCGCCGGCCTTGACCCTTGCCGAGGCCGGCGTTTCCTTGGGCCGCACCTATCCGGCCCCCATCGTCGAGCACGGCTTCGCCCGCACCCGCGCGCTTCAAGCTCTGAAGGCCATCCGCGCCGGCTGAATCGGGCGCTTCGCCTCGGGCGCGAACGGCGTTACTCTTGGCCCAAGAATCGGCGTGGCCCAAGGCCCGCCGCTCGTGATGGGGACAGGGATGCCCGAGCTCGATCCGCTATTGCTGTCGCGCATCCAGTTCGCCTTTACCATCTCCTTCCACATTCTCTTTCCGTCCTTCACCATCGGGCTCGCCGCCTGGCTCGTCGTGCTCGAGGCGCTGTGGCTCAGGACGGGAAAGGCGATCTATCGCGACATCGCGCTCCATTGGACCAAGATCTTCGCCGTCTCCTTCGGCATGGGCGTGGTCTCCGGGGTCGTGCTCTCCTACGAGTTCGGCACCAATTGGAGCGAGCTGTCGCGCCGCGGCGGCAACGTCATCGGCCCCTTGTTGTCCTACGAGGTTCTGACCGCGTTCTTCCTCGAGGCGGGCTTCCTCGGCATCATGCTGTTCGGCTGGGACCGCGTGCCCAAATGGGTGCATTTCTTCGCGAGCTGCATGGTGGCGCTCGGCACCGCGGTCTCGGCCTTCTGGATTCTCTCCGCCAATAGCTGGATGCAGACCCCTGCCGGGTTCCGCGTCGCCGAGGACGGCGTGCTGCACGTGACCGATTGGTGGCAGGTGATCTTCAACCCGTCCTTCCCCTACCGCTTCGCCCATATGGTCGCCGCCGCCTATCTCACCACCGCCTTCATCGTCGCCGGCATCGGCGCCTGGTACATCCTGCGCGAGAGGAGCGTCCCCCATGGCCGCATCATGCTCGGCATGGGCTTGAGCCTTCTCGTCTGGCTCGCGCCGCTCCAGCTCGTGATCGGCGATCTGCATGGATTGAACGCGCGCGAATATCAGCCGGCCAAGATCGCCGCGGTCGAGGCCCATTGGGAAACGCAGCGCGGCGCGCCGCTCATCCTGTTCGCCCTTCCCGATCCCGCCGCGGAGGACAACAAATTCGAGATCGCGATCCCCCGGCTCGGCAGCCTCGTCCTCACCCATGAATGGGACGGCGAGATCAGGGGACTGAAATCCTTCCCGCCCGACGACCGCCCTAATCCGATCATCCCGTTCTTCGCCTTCCGCATCATGGTCGGCATCGGCCTCATCATGATCGCCGTGGGGCTGATCGGCTCCTTCCTGTGGCTGAGGGGACGGCTGTTTACCAGCCACTGGTTCTTGCGAACCCTGGTATGGGTGTCTCCGCTCGGCTTCATCGCCGTGCTGGCGGGCTGGTTCGTCGCCGAGGTCGGGCGTCAGCCCTGGACCGTCTATGGCGTGCTGCGCACGGCTGATGCCGTCTCGCCGGTTCCCGGAGGCAGCGTGCTCGCCTCGCTCGTTCTTTTCATTCTCGTCTATGGCGTCGTGTTCGGCGCCGGCCTTTACTATATCGCCAAGCTCGTGAGGCGCGGGCCCGACGAGACCGCGCCGGTACCCCAACGCGACGGCACCGATCTTTCCCATCGGCCGATGGCCGCGGCAGGAAACCCATGACCGAAGCGGCAAGCCAGATGACCGAGTTCCTGCCCGTGATCCTTCCGCTCGTATGGGCGGCGATCCTGGCGCTTGCCGTGTTCCTCTACGTGCTGCTCGGCGGCTACGATCTCGGTCTCGGCGTTCTCTTCCCGCTTGCGCCCTCGCACAAGGACCGCGACGCGATGATGGCGTCGGTGGCGCCGTTCTGGGACGGCAACGAGACTTGGCTCGTGCTCGGCGGCGGCGGACTGCTCGCGGCCTTTCCGCTCGCCTATTCGATCATGCTGCCCGCGCTCTACATCCCCATCATCCTCATGCTGATCGGGCTGATCCTGCGCGGCGTCGCCTTCGAGTTCCGCTTCAAATCGCGGCGCTCGCGCTTCCTGTGGGACGCCGCTTTCAGTGTCGGATCGGTGCTTGCCGCACTGATGCAGGGCGTCGTCATCGGGGCTTTCATCGAAGGCTTCGCCGTGACCGACAACAAGTTCTCCGGCGGTCCGTTCGACTGGCTGACGCCGTTTTCGGCGGTCACGGCCGCGGCCCTTCTCGCCGGTTACGTCATGCTGTCGACGGGATGGCTCATCATGAAGGCGGACGAAGCGTTGCGGGAATGGGCCTACCGCATCGCCTATGTCGCGCTGATCGCCGTCGCCGCGTTCATCGTCATCTTCAGCCTATGGACGCCGTTCCTTCATCCCGAGATCGCCGCGCGCTGGTTCACGCCCGGCAACATGGTGATGCTGAGCCCGGTGCCGCTCGCCACCGCCGCCGCCATCGGCGCCATGTGGGTCGCGCTCAACCGGCGTCAACGCTACACGCCCTTCCTGCTCGGCGCCGCGCTGTTCATGCTGTGCTACACCGGGCTCGCCGTCAGCCTCTTTCCCTTTATCGTTCCCCCGAGCATCACCATCTGGCAGGCGGCCGCAGCGCCCGACAGCCAGCTCTTTATGCTTTATGGCGCGATCCCTCTGATACCGATCATCCTCGGCTACACCGCCTATTCCTACTACGCGCTCTGGAACGCGCCCGGTCACGACGCCTATCATTGAGGCTTTTCCCCATCGCGCCTCACCCTGAGGAGGCCGCGGAACGCGGCCGTCTCGAAGAGTGCCCGCATGCTTCGCGACGCGCCCTTCGGTCGCTCCTCAGCATGAGGTGCTAAGTTTCACCATTTGCCGGAGAGGTCGCGCCCGGCGATGCGGCGCTTCAAGCGAATGATCTTGCCGTAAGCCTTCTCGATGCGCGCGCGCGCGATGCGCCCGTCGCGCACGGCATCGGCGATGATGGCATGAAGCCGCGTCCCGAGCGCCGGATCGCGCAGCTTCATGTTGGAGAAGACGAGGAGATCGGTGCCGGCGTTGACCGCCTTCACCACGCGCTCCTCGAGCGTGTAGTCGTCTCGCACCGCGCCCATCTCCATGTCGTCGCTGACCACGACGCCGTTGAAGCCGACCTCGCGCAAAGCGGCGACGGCACGCCCCGACAGCGAGGCCGGAAGTCTCGCCCCGTCGCTGAAGCTTGGGTGATAGAGGTGGCCGATCATCACCCCGTCGAGCATCCCCTCCTTGGCGAGGATGCGGTAAGGCTCGATCTCGAGATCCTTCCAGGTGCCGGAGATGTCGGCGAGCGTCTTGTGGCTATCGGCGTCGCTCGATCCGTGTCCGGGGAAGTGCTTGGCCACGGTCGCGACGCCTGCCGCGCGATGGGCGCGGATGAAGGCCCCGGCGAGCGTGGCGACGGTGTTGGGGTCTGCGCCGAAGCTCCGGTCCCTCTGCACGATGACGTAATTGTGCGGATTGAGGCTGAGATCGACCACGGGGCCGAAATTGAGGTTGAACCCGGCCGCGGCCAACTCTTCGGCCATCGTCGCATAGAGGCGCTCGGCGGCCCCGGATTGCGCGAAGCTCGGATTGGCGCCGACGCTCCGCGCCGAGGGAAAGTAGCCGTGCCCGGTCCGCCGGGTCAGCCGCTGCACCAAGCCCCCTTCCTGATCGACGGCGATGAAAGGGATCGGCGAGGCTTTGGCGTCACGCAGATAGGTGGTGAGCGCGCGGAGCTTTTCCGGCGAACCGATATTGTCCGGATAGAGCACGACGCCGCCGATCGTGCCGCTCGCCAGTTGATCGTGCACGGCGACGACCTCGGCATCCTTCGTGCTCCGGCCATCGAAGCCGACCATGATCATCTGCCCGATCATGGCGTCGAGCCGGCTTGCTTCCGTCTCGATGGCTTGCTGCGGCTCCGAATCGCATGCCTGGCCCGCGACCGCGACGCCCAAGCAGGCAAGTCCGGCGGCGATCAACATCCTCATCATCTGCGCCTTGACCATGCTTTCAACGCCCGGCGAGCAAGCCGGCCGCAATGCCTTTGAACCCGCTTTGGCCAAGACGCGTCAAACGGTGTGCACAAGGCAACGCTAGGCATCCGAAGGAGAGTGCAATGAAGGCCATCGTCTCAATCCCAGTTCTGGGCGTCCTGCTTCTCACTGCAACGGCTACCTTGACCCCGGCATCGGCCTGCGAGCCTCGCGGGGCCGGCCAATGTTGCCGGGGCTCGATCTTTCGCGAGAACGGTCTCTATTGTCAGGTCACCACCTGTCTCAGCCAATCAGGCTACTCCACCGGCCCACAAAAGCACTGTTGGCTCACCAACAAGCCCCTTGGTCCGAGGGTCATACCGGATCCCCGGCCCCCGTTGCGTGGGTTGAATCTCAGCACGGTACCCGGCTCCAGCGGCTCGACGCATCAGTAGAGCCCTCGCTATTCTGGATCGGCGCCGGCTGCGGAAGCTGGCGCCGATTTTATTGTCCCAATTCCTTGGAGCGCGCCTGCGGCATCGACGATGCCGGCGCCGAACGGCTCGGCCGCTTCGGCGCCATCGGGCTTGCGCGCGCTCTCCGACAAGATCGCCCGCATCCCGCTCCAATCCAGCTTGCCGTCGCGCTCGAGCAGAAGCGCGGCCACGCCCGAGACATGGGCCGCCGCCATCGATGTGCCGGAGGAGAGGTCGTACCCGCGCTTGAGCGCCGGCGCGACGATATCGACGCCGGGCGCCGCGATGACGACGTAGTCGCCGCGATTGGCCTTGCCGTAGAGCCTGTCCTTTTCGTCGGTTGCGGTCACGGCGATGACTTCCGGGTATGCGGCGGGATAGACCGGCCCGCCTTTGGGCCCGTTATTGCCGGCGGCGGCGATGAAGATCGCGCCCTTTTCCGCCGCGCTCTTGAGCGCGCGCTCGAGCAGCGGGTCCATCGGCCCGGCGAAGCTCATATTCATCACTCTGGCGCCGGAGGCGAAGGCCCAATCGATGCCCTTGAGCAGTTGGAACGAGGTCGAGAGCGCGGGCTCGGCCCCGCCGCCGCGAAAGGCGCGGACGCTGAGCAGCTTCGCCTCTGGCGCCACGCCTTTGAGCGCGGCATGCGCCACGAGAATGCCCGCGATCTCCGTGCCGTGGGATTCGGGCGATGCCGGACCTTCGCCGACGGCGTCGTAGATTCCGGCAATCGCTCCGGCCAGCTCCGGATGCGTGCCGTCGATCGCGGTGTCGATGACGGCGATCATGACGCCATTCCCCTTCGCCAATCTGTGCGCCTCGTCGAGGCGAAGCTTTTCGCCGGCATATTGCGGCGCGCCTTGCGGCAGCGTCGCCTCCTTGCTCGCCCGGTAATCGTAGTTGGGCTGCACGAGCTCGACGTCGGCGTCGGCGCTGAGCGCCTGAAGCACCGACTCCACCGAGCGATTGTCGCTGAACCTCAGACGGACGATGGCCCCGTCGATGAGCGGCACGAGCACGCGCGGATCGGCGGCGAGATTGTATTGGCGCGCGATCCGGGCCGCGATCTCGCTCGCGCGGTCGGCCGCGACGAGGATAACAACCTCCTTGGGCCGATGCGGCCGGTCTTCGGTCAAGGCGGCGATTGCCGGCGAAATGTCTGGCGGCGGCGCGGCCGCCGCGGCGTCTGGCGGCGGCGCTCCGCTCGATGAGCCTGTCGTCACGGCGGCGCAGGTCTTGCCTTTGCGGATCTGGCCTGACGGACATTCCGCGCCGGGCGTGCCGCCATCGCCGGCGATCGCGCGGCAATTCGGCCACTCGCCGGCAGTGCCTCCCGGACAGCGCTCGCGCTCCGGCCTGCGGCAGT
>JBFWTF010000047.1:8276-14052 GCA_050247995.1 Methyloceanibacter sp.
GCGGCAGTCGGGCCATGTCCCGGTCGTGCCCGGCGGACAGAGCCTGACGATGGTCTTGCAGTTGGGCCACCTGCCCGTCGTGCCTTGCGGACAGTGCCGGGCGATGTTTTTGCAGTCGGGCCACTTGCCCGTCGTGCCTTGCGGGCAGTGCCGGGCGATGCTTTTGCAATCGGGCCATTTGCCCGTCGTGCCCTTGGGGCATTTGCGCGAGCCGGTGCGGATGCAGTTCGGCCAGATGCCCTTGGTGCCCTTGGGGCATACCCGTGGCGTCACGACGCTCGGGGCGGATTGCTGATTGCCGGCATTGCCGCCGGCTTGGCCCTGCTCGCGCAGCACGCGCTGGGCGGCATCGGCGGCCGGCACCGCGAACAGCACGGCAGCTAAGAGCAGGAGGGCGCGCATCGCCTCGTCTCAGCCTCCGGGAAGCACCGTCACGACGATTCCCGACTGCTTGAGCGCTTCGATCGCGGCCGCGCGATCCGCGTCGCTGTCCTTCGCGCCGGGAAAGCGCAAGCGATAAAGGCCGGCTTTGGGTCCATCGGTCACGACCGCGTCGAGCCGCTTGAGGAGATCGGTGATCGCTTGCGCGGTCGCCGCCGCCTCGAACCCGACGAGAAGCTCCACGCCCGCGCCCGCCTGCTCTTCGCCGCCACCCGCGGTCTGATAGGTCGGAGGGGCGACGCGCTCCAGGACGAGCGCGCCGATGACCGCTGCCTGCACCGCGAGAAGGAGCGCCGCCGCCGCGCCCGCGAACGCGAGTTGCGGCGGCGCGAGGCCGGACAGCCAATCGGCGAAGCGCTCCGAGATTTGGCTGAGCAGGCTCGTCGCGGACTTGCGCCGCGGCGCCGCCGCGATGCTTGCGCGCAAACGTTCGAGCGCATCCCGCCCCGGCGCGGCGATCGCCTCGTTCGTGGCGATGGTGGCATCTTCCTCCTCGCGGACGAGCGCGAGATGCGCCTTCACCTCGGGATGCGCCTCAATGTAGCGCTCGACCCGTGCGCGCGATCTCGCATCGAGCGTGCCCGAGATGTACCAAGGCAGCAGCGCCTCGATCTCATCGCGCTCGCTGAGCTGCTCCTGTCCTTCGTCTCTCATCACGGCCATCCTCGGTCGATGCCACGGGCGAGAAGCAGCTCCGACAGCTTCTTCCGGGCGTAGAACATGCGGGTCTTCACCGTCGCCTCGGGAATGCCGAGCACCTCGGCGACTTCCGCCACCGATTGCTCCTGGTAATAGACGAGATCGAGCACGGTGCGATGCTCGGCCGACAGTTCGGCGATGCACGCCTTGATCTTCGCGCTCTTGTCCTGCTTCTGCACGGCGACATCGGGCGCATCGTCCTCGGCGGCGATATCGTTCGCGGCGTCGTCGGCAAGCCCCGACACTTCCGTTCGCTTGCGCAAGGTGCTGATCGCCTTGTTGTGCGCGATCGACAGCACCCAGGTCATGGGCTCGGACCGGCCCTCGTAGCGGTGCGCGTTCTGCCACACGGTCAGGAACACCTCGTTCAAGAGCTCCTCGGCGATCGCCTGATTCTTGACCACGCGCACGAGGAAGCGGAACACGCGGGTCTCGGCGCGAGCGAAGAGACGTTCCAGGGCTTTGGCGTCGCCGGACGCGATGGCCGCAAGAAGGGCCCGCTCTTCGGCTTGCGCTTGCATGGGCATTCCCGCCGCTCGCGAAAACTTGGACGCCGCGGAAGGTGGAAAGGTTCAAAAGCGGCATGCGGCGCGAGAGGGAAGATTGCCAGATCGGCTCCGAAAAGAACAGGCAAGGCGCCCCGCATTTACCTTGACCCCCTCCTGCCGCATCTGGCGCCGCGCTCGAAATTTCATCGATTCTTCAATGATTTGACGCCCAGCCATCGCATCGTGCGCGGATCTTTGAACCTCCAACGCCGCCGCCGCGACCAAGGGCCGAGATGAAGCCCACCGGCTACCAGCACCAGGAGACCGTCATGACACTCACCCTTCGCGCATTGTTCAGCAGGGCAATCAATCGCAAATCGGCGGCGGGCCGCGATTTTTCGGCACCTCGTCGCGATGCGGCGTGTATAGTGGGCGGCACTTCGTCTCCTCTCACATCCCCCACCGGAGTGAGTGCGATGGGCCATTGCGCGAGGTTCGAAGCTGGACGCTGGCTTGCGGGCTGGCTCGGCGCCGCCCTGCTTGGTGCCGCGACGATCTTCTCCCTTCCCCTTGAAGCGGAGGCGCAAGAGACCGCCATCATCGGCCGCGGCGATGCGGCCGTCACCGCTTTTTCCGGCGCGCGGCAGTTGGGCGAAGTGCCTTCCGGCCTTCACCCGCTCGATGTCACGTTCATCGACGTCAACGGCGCCGTGCTCCAGGTGTTCGACCTCTCGCGCCTCGGCGGGGCCGCTTCAGGCCAGGTCGCCAACGCGCCGGTCAAGTTCGAGACCACCGCGGGCGAGATCGGCCAGGTGTTCGGCGTGACGCTCGACGGCGACACCGCCAACGCGACGCCGAATATCTACGCCACCGCGACCTCTCTGTTCGGCTTGCAGATCGTTGCCGGCGACGGCACGCGGCTCGCCAAGGGCGAGCCCGGCGCGCGCTGGATGCCGGGCCAATTCGGCCTCGACAAAGGCGGCACGCCCGGCTCGGTGTGGAAGATCGACGGCGTAACCGGCATCGTCTCGCTCTTCGCCAACATCACCCATGACGGCGCCGACAATTCCGGTCCCGGCCTCGGCGACGTCACCTACGATTCCGCCACGCAGCAGCTCTTCGTCAGCGACCTCGAGACCGGTCTCATTCATCGGCTCGGCCTCGACGGCCAGGACCGCGGCAGCTTCGACCACGGCACGATGGGGCGTCCCAAGTCCGGGCTCGACGCGGTGGCCTACGACCCCGCGCGCCGCATGAATATCGAGAGCCCCGATTTCAACGTCGAGGACCCGCAGAGCTGGGGCTTCGCGGATAAGACCCGGGCCGTGTTCGCCGTGGCGGTTCAGGACGGCAGGCTCTACTACTCCGTGGCCGAAGGCCCGCAAATCTGGTCGGTCGGCATCGACCAGGACGGCAGCTTCACCGACGACGCGCGGCTCGAGGTCGATGTCACCGGCACGCCTGCCGGCAACGTCATCACCGACATCGCGTTCGACGGCGCCGGCGCGCTCTACCTGTCCCAGCGCGGCGAGATCGTCGGCAGCTACGATTACAGCGTCTTCGCCCGGCAAGAGGCCTCCGCCGTCTTGCGCTATGTGTGGAGCGAGACCGAGCAGCGCTGGTCCACGGCAGCCGACGAATACGCCATCGGGCTGAAGCCCCCGCACCGTTCGAGCGAAGGCGGCATCGCCCTCAACTACGGCTACGATCCTGACGGCAACATCGACTACAACCAGTGCCGGGTCACGCTGTGGACCACCGGCGAGCATTTGCGCGAAGGCGAGGAGAGCGACCGCGTCTATCAGGGCGGCGCCCGCGTCATTCACGGCCTGCAAGGCAACGACAAGGGCTTGGTGCGCCCGGCCAACGAACCGCCCTTCACCGCCTGGTACGTCGACAATGACGGCCTGTTCATCGACAACAATGTCTACGGCTATATCGGCGACATCGCCATCTTCAGTCCTTGCGACCAGCGCACCTTGGCCGAGTCGGTGCCGCTGCCCTACCCGTTGCCCATTCCCTACTACCCGCCGCTGCCCGAACCCGTGCCTCCGGTCGGACCCGGCATCTTTATCGACAAGCTGTGCGATCCCGACATTTTCGGCGGCGAGATTCATTGCATCATCACCGTCACCAATATCGGCGAGACCCCGTCCGATGCGATCGAGCTTTGGGACGCGGCGACGATTCTGTCCGGCCCCGGCGCCGGCGGCGGCGTGACCATCGCCGGCGTTGCGCCCGACGGTCCCGATTGGATCTGTTCCCCGACGCCCGCGCCCGATTTGTGGTGCAGTCTGCCGCCTGACGGCCTCGATCCGGGCGAGACGCGTTCGATCGACGTCTGGATCGACACCGGTCCGCTCTTCGAGGCCGGCAATCTCGGCTTCCGCAATTGCGCCGAGCTCGAGGCGCCCTGGTTCGACATCGCCTGCGACGACGCCGGAACCGACATCACGGTCGAGAAGACCGCTCCGGCGGCGTGCGACCCCGGCGCCGACTGCACCTTCACCGTGACCGCCACCAACACGGGCACGTCGGAATTCAGCGGGACTGTGCTGCTGACCGACGCCATGTTCCTGCCCGACGGCACGCCGCTTGGCGCCACCATCGGTGGGATCGTGCCCGATCTCGGCTGCGCGCCGCCTCCCGGCACGGTCGATTTCTCCTGCGAGGCGCCGCTGACCCTCGCGCCCGGCGAGTCCCAGGTCTTCGCCATCACGGTGACCATGCCGGTCATGATCGTCCCGGCCTATTGGGTCAACAATTGCTTCGCCATCTCGGCGGCTGGCCTGCCGGCTCCCGCCTTGCCGCTGGCTCCCGGCGCGGAATCGAGCACCACCAGTTGCGCTTGGGTGCCTGTCGGAGGGCCGCCGCCCTTGAGCAATCTTCGCGTCGAGAAGACGGCGCTCGACGGCGGCAAATGCTACAAGCTGCCCGGCGACGTCATCGGCTGCGACTACGAGGTCGCGATCATCAATGACGGTCCCTCGCCGTTCCTCGGCAATTTGAGCTTCACCGACGCCATCCCGGCAACCGCGACCTTGTCGGCCTTCCCTGGGGCCTGGCTCTGCCTCGGCGGACCGCCCGTCGCGTGCGACTCGGCCGCCGCGGTCGCCATTCCCGTCGGCGACTCGCTGACCATGCCGGTGACGGTCACGACGCCGCTCGCGCCGCTCGAGGGATCCGGCTGCGTCATGCCGAACACCTTTACCCTCACCGCGCCTGTCGGCACCGACGACAACTACTTCGCCGGCGATGATTCCGCCACGGCCGAGGCCGACGCCTTGTTGGAGTGGGTGCTGCCCGACGGCACCACGCTCGTCACCTGCGATCCGACCAACCTGAAGACCACCAAGGTGGCGAAAGGCGACTTCGTTCCCTCAGGCGGAGGCTATCGCGGCACGTATGTGGTGACGGTCACCAATCTCGGACCCGATCCGTATAAGGGCCCGATCAAGTTGAGCGAGCAGCTCGGCTTCGCGCCCGGCTCGGTCACCTTCTCGGCGCCGTGGGGTTGCACGGGCGCTGGCGCCAACTATGAGTGCACGCACCCGTCCGTCGATCTCGCCAAGGGTGCGAGCGTCGAGCTCGAGGTGACGGTTGACGTTCCCGACGGCAAGTATTGCAGCCTCAAGAACACGGCCGTCATGACCTTCCCGGTCGCGCCGACGCGGTTCAACGGCGATGCCAGCGACGATGCTGCTTCGGCTACCGCCAACATCCCGTCGAAGGATTGCGAGAAGCCGAAGCGGCCGCAATGCGAGCCGGGACCGAACGAGTTCCGCAGCGAAAGCGGCACCTGCGTCTGCAAGCCTGGTTTCGTTCGCGACGAGAAGGGTCAATGCACGGGCGAAACTGCGGTCGAGCCCGAGCTCTGCCCGGACGGCCAGCCCGTGCCGAAAAGCGGGCGCTGCCCGGCCGCGCCGCCGCTGTGCGAGCCCGGTCCGAACGAGATTCGCAACGCTCAAGGTCAGTGCGTGTGCAAGTCAGGCTTCGAGCGCGACAACAACGGACGCTGCGTCCCGCCGCAGCCGCTGTGCGAGCCCGGTCCGAACGAGATCCGCAACGCTCAAGGTCAGTGCGTGTGCAAGTCCGGCTTCGAGCGCGACAACAACGGACGCTGCGTCCCGCCGCAGCCGCTGTGCGAG
>JBFWTF010000048.1:0-13918 GCA_050247995.1 Methyloceanibacter sp.
GCGCCAAATTGTGCAAGTCGTCGATCCCGATATGAACGTGATCCCAAGTCTCACGGTCGATCAGTTCCGAGAAGGCCGCAGATTTTCTGCCGATATTTAGCGACAAGGCGTTCACAAGCCGCTCTAGGTCCACATAACCGTCGCTTCCGCAGTCATCCTCCACGAGGGGATCGCCGGGAAATCTCCGCTGAAGGCTGGTTACGATGTCGGACGGGAACGATGTCGGCTCGATCCGCCGTCCAGCAACATGAACCGACCAATCGTTGATCTGGATGCCGTTGATTCCGGGTGTCGGGATCGCATTAACGCTGTTGATGACAAGGACCCTCTTTCCCATCCTGCTCAAGAATTCCCAATAGGTCATGCCTGGCCGGATGGGCCGCGTTTCAATACGCATGCGATAGGTGCCTGGGACCTGCTGGTCAAAGGCGAGCGCGCCATGCTCGGCGACCGAAGCGCCCGTATGCGCGCTTGCCCAAGCCGCGACCTGAAGAGGAATTTCGTAATTGACCTTTGCGCGGCTGCCGCGTTCGATTGCGCGGGCAATGTTGGGCATGAGACCTTGGTTGAGCGCCCGCAGCAGCACCGTCGAGTGCAGGGAATCGATTTCGATCCAGATAGACTTTGCGGTCACGCCACCCCCCGCCGTGCCATCCCCCCGAGGGGCTTTCATTATGGCACAGCCGCATTTTCCGGTACATCGCGTTCGGGACGTGACGTGTCAACGCATGTCGAGGATTTGGCACCCCGAAGATGAATGCTAAGCTGCAACGGGGGCTAGGCGGGAAGACAATGGGCGCTCGCGCGAGGGTATTCATTCGTTGAAACCGAAACTCCTTATCACCACGTCCACGCTGCCCAGTGACGAGCACGATCCTGAACCCAGGTTCGTGCTCGATCTTGCGTTTGGACTCAGCCGGCACTTCGAGGTGTGCGTCCTAGCGCCACGTCACCAGGGTGCTTCGGAGACCGCCGCCTTCGGTGATGTCGAAGTTCGCCGCTATGCCTACGCCCCAAGGCGATGGGAGACATTGACCTATCCCGGCGCGATTCTCGACCGGCTTCGCCAGAGACCAGCGCGATGGGGGCTCGCGCCGCTGCTCTTGGCTGGCCTTTACCGCCACACCAGGCATCTGCTCGCCAGCCGGAAATTCGCCTGCGTGCATGCACATTGGTTGGTGCCTCAAGCGGCGGTCCAGTCCTTGTTTGCGCCGAGCAGATTGAGAACGCCCTATATCGGCGTCGCTCATGGCGCCGACGTCTATGCAATGAACGGCATCGCCGGCGCGGCGATGCTGCGAAGAGCGGTTAGCGAAGCCTCCGGCATCGTTGCAGCCAGTCGACCGCTCGTGGCAACGCTACGAGAGAGGTTTCCCGCTCAAATGGCCCGGCGCCCCACTGCGGTCATCGGCATGGGGGTCGATACACAAAAGTTCTCGCCGGCGGCCAGGGGCAAGGATGCCAACCCCTTTTCCGGCCTGCGGCGTCCGCTGATCCTCTATGTCGGACGCCTCTCCGAGAAAAAGGGTATCGCGTTTCTATTGAGGGCAATGGCCGTCGAGCCCCTCAAGTCGCTCGCGGCATCACTGGCGATCATTGGCAGCGGACCATTGGACCAATCCTTGAAGGCGCTGTGCAAGGAGATGTCGCTCGGAGACCGCGTCCACTTTTATCCGGCCTGCGCGCATGACAGTCTCGCCGAATACATTGCCGCAGCCGATCTCTTGTGTGTGCCTTCCGTGACCGCAAGGGACGGCAACCAGGAGGCAAGACCTACGGTACTGGTCGAGGCCGCCGCGTGCGGCGTCGCGGCCGTTGCATCGGATGTTGGCGGCATCGGCGACTGGATTGACGATGGCCTCAATGGACGACTTGTTCCGCCTTCAGACCCTGCGGCGCTCTCTTATGCTCTCGCGGACCTTCTCCGTCAGCCGGAACGCATGCAGCAGATGGGCCGAGTGGCGCGACAGAAAGCGCTCGACCAATCATGGTCGGCAGTCGCCGACCGCTATGCCGAGTTTACTCTCGATGCCATCGGCCGGCGCCTGCATGAGCCACCGTCGCAAGCGGAGATGCTGACGGCTAGGGAGCGGCGGCCGTAACGATTCCAAGGCGGTTGGCTGCCTCGGCAGGCCGGGCTTGCGGGAAGCGGGAACAGACCGTACACAGGTGACGCGCGGTCAGGGCGCGGGCGGAGGGTAGCGTGAAAATTTGCATGATTGGCGCGGGTTATGTCGGTCTCGTTTCCGCGGCCTGTTTCGCCGAATTCGGCTATTCGGTGACCTGCATCGACAAGGACGCCGACCGCGTCGCGCGGCTCCGGCGCGGCGAAGTGCCGATCTACGAGCCCGGTCTCGACGCGCTGCTCGAACGCAACACCGAGGCAGGTCGTCTTCGCTTCGGCGCGTCGCTGGCGGAGGGCATGAGCGAGGCCGAGATCGTCTTTCTCGCCGTCGGCACGCCGATGCGCCGCGGCGACGGCTATGCCGATCTCACCTACGTCTTCGAGGCGGTCGAGGAGCTTGCGCCCCATCTCTCCGTCACGGCGGTGATCGCCACCAAATCGACCGTTCCGGTCGGCACCAGCCGCGACATCCAGCGGCGCCTGCGCGAGCTTCGGCCCGATCTCGATATCGCCGTCTGCTCCAATCCCGAATTCCTGCGCGAGGGCTCGGCCATCCACGACTTCACCCATCCCGATCGCGTGCTGATCGGCTGCGAGGACGAGCGCGGCCGCGAGGTCATGCGGCGCCTCTACAAGCCGCTCGCGCTCCGCAACGCGCCGATCGTGTTCGTGAGCCCCGAATCGGCCGAGCTCGCCAAATACGCTTCGAACGCGTTTCTCGCCATGAAGGTGACCTTCATCAACGAGGTCGCCGATCTGTGCGAAGCGGTCGGCGCCGACGTTCAGGAGGTGGCGACCGCGGTCGGGGCGGACGGGCGCATCGGCGGGAAATTCCTTCATGCCGGTCCCGGCTATGGCGGCTCGTGCTTTCCCAAGGACGTGACCGCGCTGATCCGCACCGCGCGCGAAGCCAAGACGCCGCTCTCGCTGATCGAGCAGGTGGACAAGGTCAACACCGAGCGCAAGATCGCCATGGCGGGCCGGATCGAGGCCGCGCTCGGCGGCAGCGCGCGCGGCAAGACGATCGGCGTGCTCGGCGTCACCTTCAAGCCCAACACCGACGACATGCGCGAGGCGCCGAGCCTCGTGATCTTTCCCATGTTGCAGGCGCGCGGCGCGCGCATTCGCGCCTTCGATCCGCAAGGCGGAACCAAGGCGCAAGAGTCGCTGCCCGGGGTCGAGTGGTGCGAGAGCGCGCTCGACGTGGCGGAAGGCGCCGATGTCCTTGTCGTGCTGACCGAGTGGAACGAATTCCGCGCGCTCGATCTGAAGCGCATGCGTCAGGCCATGCTCGGCGACGTTCTCGTGGATTTGCGCAACGTCTACCCGCAGGCTTCGGCCGAAGCGGCTGGATTCGTCTATTACGGCATCGGGCGGACCCAGCCGCCACCTTCGGCGCAGCGGCGGCGCGAGGCCGCGGCGGCCAAGAGCCGGGATGCGCGCCAGGCCACGCACTGATCGATCCGGGGGCGCCGGCGTGTCAGCTTCCGGCTCCAGCATTGCAGCGAAAGTCGCGCGACTGTTTGGTGGATCGCGCGCGACGGGAGCGCGGGCGCAACGCCCCATCATCCTTGCCTACCACCGCATCGTCGAACCCGATATCGACCCGTGGGGCCTCGCTGTCGCCCCCGACCGTTTCCAGGAGCAGCTTGCCGTTCTCCGCGAGACCCGCGAGCCCTTCGCGATGAGCGCGTTTCTCGACCGCCTGGAGCGAGGCAACCTGCCGGCCAACGCCGTCGCCGTGACCTTCGATGACGGCTACGTGGACAATCTCACGGCAGCCAAGCCCCGGCTCGAACGCGCCGGCATTCCCGCCGCCGTGTTCATTGCGACCGGCTATGTCGGCGCGACGCGAGAGTTCTGGTGGGACGAACTCGCGCGCCTCATCTTGGAATTCCCCTCAGCCATCGATTGCGAGGTCGCGGTCGGCGGCAAGCGCCAGCGCCTCACGCTCCGCGCCTTGGCGGAGGCGCGAACGCCTTGGACCGACTGGCGGCATCCCCGGACGGAACGCGAGCAGGCCTATATCGAGATGTGGGGCCACTTGCGCTCCCTGACATCCGCTCGACGCGACGAAGCCTTGGCGGCGTTGCGTGCGGTCCTTGAAAGCGGGCCGGCCGCCGCGAACGACCTGCCGATGCGCGCGGAGGAGATCGCGGCGCTCGCCAGCGGCGGTTCGATCGAGATCGGGGCTCACTCGCAAACTCATCCGGTCCTCACCGCGCTTCCTCCGGAAGACATGCGGCGCGAAATCGCCATCAGCAAGAGCGAATGCGAGCGCCTGATCGGCCGTCCCGTTGAGGGCTTTGCCTATCCGCACGGTGCGCATGACGAGGCGACATGCGCCAGCGTGCGCGAGGAAGGCTTCCGGTTTGCATGCGCCATCAAGAACCGCAGCATCGACGCCGATCGTTTCGACAATCTCGCGCTGCCGCGTTTGAAGGTGCTGAATTGGACCGCTGAGGCATTCGAGCGGGCAATGGCGGCGTTAGAGGCAAGAGACGGGAAGCCAAAACGCGGCGTGGCGTCACGGCGCTAGGCGCCGTCCGAGTCGAAGTCCTGCGGCGCGACGTCGTCGGCGGGATCCTCCCCGAAAACTTCGCGATAACGCCTCTCGAAATCCTCGCGCAAAAAGAAGGCGCCGCGCGATCCCAAGATGGCCTCGGGATCCTTCAGCAGATCGACGATGGCAAGCTGAAGGGAATTGAGCTGCGCGCGCGGCAGGGCAGAAAGCTTTGCCCGGGTGACGTCGGGGCCGAACAGCCGCCGGATCACGCTCGGCTCGGACGACTTGCACGGATAAAGCTGGCCGCCCTGCTGTATGCCGTGGAGCCCGAGATTGCGCGGAAGCAGGGCGGCGATTTGCGGGTCGAGCTCCCAACCGGTCCCGAACACACCGCGCGGCATGAGGTCAGGCTTCCACCGCGCATAGAAGGCGAGAGCCTCTTTGATGGCCTGTCCCACACCCTTGAGCGTGATGCGGGCGTTCTCGGGAAAATGAATCTCCAGCATCGGCGCGCCGGGTTCGAGCGCGAGTTCGAAGCCCTCGTAGCTCTGCTCGCGATCGGTCAGGTTGCCATTCTTGTCGATGACCTTTCCTTCGAGAGAGACGACCGACAATTCGCGCGTCGAAGGGTGCCGGTAGGCACGCACATCGCCCGTAAACTTGGCGATGTCGAATTGTACGGCCCCGATGCGCGTCAGGTCTCCAGTCAGGTAGCGCTGCGCCCATCTGAGCGTCTCCAACGTGATGCCGTGAAAGCGCCCGCGCTTCAAAAAATGCCGGGCCCATACGCCGAGATCCGCCAAAGTGGCTTCGGTATGTTGGGGGTCGAGCCCTTTGGCCGTGCGCCGCGCCTCGGCGTCAGGGACTTGAAACAAGGCGATCGCCAGAAAGCGCAGGCGCGCGCCGTCGCGGCCATAGCGCGCCTCCAGCTCCGCGCGCGCGATTTGCTCCCTGGCAGCTTTCGGGGCGTGCGTGAAAAGCAGGCTCAGGGCTTCGAGCTCGGGCAGCTCGGTGAGGCCGCCGAGAGCGCCCACGGTCGGTTCCGGCACGCCGACTTTTCGCGCGGCCGCAATGAGCCGCTCGGCGCGGCTGGGTTGCTGGTTGGCAGGCTTGGCGGCGCCAGGGCTCGACGGCGTTGCCGCCGCTTGCCCCGCGGGGAGGACCGGCCGGGGGGCGGCCGCAATCGCCGGAACGGCCGCCGGGGCGCCGGGCTGAGCGCCGGCCGGTCCGGTGGCCGATCGTTCGAGGTAGCAGGCCCACGCGTCCTCGCAAGACCCGGCGTACTTGACGTGTCCTTGCTCGAGGTAGATCGCCCGGTCGCAGAACTCTTGAATGTCCGCGATCGAATGCGAGGCCAAGACCAGGATCTTTACGCTTGTGGCGAGCTGAACCACGCGCTCGCGCGCATGCTTGCGAAAAGCCCGGTCGCCCGTGGACAAGACCTCGTCGAGAATGAGGATATCGGGGCGAATGCCCGTGACGATGGAGAGACCGAGCCTCGTGCGCATGCCGGCCGAGTAGGTGCGAATGGGGAATTCGAGAAACTCGCCGAGACCGGAAAACTCCGAGACCTCGTCGATAAAGGCATCGGTGTGCGCATCTTGCACGCCGTAGAGTTCGCCGACGAAGCGAATGCTGTCCCGCCCCGTTGTGTCCGAATCGAGACCCATCGCGCCCGAAAGCAGCGCGCCGACGCGACCGTGGACGACGCGCGTTCCAGATGTCGGCTGGTATATTCCGGCGATGACCCGCAACAGAGAGGTTTTGCCGCTGCCGTTCGGACCGATAATGCCGAGGCGGACGCCCGAGGGGACGGTCAGAGTGATGTCGCGCAAGGCGTGGATCGACGTCTTGTTGTGGTCGTGGTCGATCTTGCCGCCGACCATCGCGCTTTGCGGCGAAAGACGGTGATGCGTGCCGGCGTGGAGGATTGGCCTGACGAGGTTGACCTCGTTCAGCTCCACGAACGGCTCCGGACCATGCATGACGTTCATAACCAGATGGTCACGCGTTTGCGCATCAGGCCGAACACGAACAGACCGGCGAATATTGCGACGGCCGTGCAGATCGCGGCAACCCAATAATGCTCGAGAGCGGGCACGTGGCCGAGGATGGGATCGCGCACGATCGTCAGGAAGTGGTAGAAGGGATTGAGATCGACCAGCAGCCGGCGCAATCCCGAGCCGTGCTCAGGGATCCAGAAGACCGGCGTAAAGAACAGCATGAAGCGCATGATTGCGCGGATCAGGAACGGCAGATCGGGCACGCGAATCGACGCGCAGCCTAAGAGCAGGCTGCAGCCGAAGCCAAAAAGGAGAAGCAGGGCCAGGCCGGGAAGCGCCAGGACCGCCGTCAAGTACAGGGGGCAGCGCGTGAGCAGCATGGCGAAAACGATCACGGGCAGGCTGAAGCCGAGCTCGACGACTGCCCGCGCGGCCAACCGAAGGACATGAATCGAGATCGGGTTCGGCACATTGACGATCAAGTTCGCGTGTCGCGTCAGACACCGGCTGCCCTCGCTGAGAAACGTGGTCAAGACGGTGAAAAGGGAAACGCCGAGCGTCACGTAGACGAGATAGTGGGGGTAGCCCGCGCCAAGCTGGGCCCTGAGCACATAGCCGATACCGAAGGACCAAATGGCGACATGCAGCGTAATCCAATAGGGACCGATCAGGGCCCTCTGGTAGGGCAGCGACGCATCCCGCCAGCCAAGCCACAGGACCAGGCGCAACCGATCGAGCGATTGGCGCAGGTCGGACCAGCCCAAGGCAAAATTACCGACAGGTTCGCGCACCACGCTTCCCTCTCACTGCTTGACCTAGGGCTGTTACCGGTGTGAACCCGAAAACGCAAGGGACGCGTGCGCGCATTGACGCTGCAAGTGTCCGTTTCCTGTAATCTTGCGGGCAACGGGGTTTGACACGCCTTATTCGGCCGTGATCTGACGAATATCAGGCAGTCTTTGCTGCTAGGGAAACGGAATGACTTTGCGTTCAGCAGAGATCGCGTTCGCGAAGGCGAGGGAGGCCTTCGAGGCCGGCGACTTCGCCGGCGCCACGGCGCTCGCGGCGGCCGCGCAGGATAGCGTGCTCGAGCACATCGAGGTGCTAAGGCCGGAAGTCGAGGGCTCGCCCCTCTATTCGATTGTCATCGTGACCCGGGGGCCCTCGGCGGACCTCGATGCCTTACTGAAGGAGCTTGCGGCGTATTGGCGCGAGGACTTCGAAATTATTCTCGTCATCAACGGAGCCGAAAACATTCAACCGCCGGTGTCGTGCACGATCATGACTGTGGTGCGGGTTGGATTCAACTATGGTTGTTCGGGCGGCAGAAATATTGGCGCGAGAATCGCGCGTGGGGAGTTCGTCATCTTCTTGGATGACGATGGTGTTCCGAGAAAAGGATCACTCGAGAGTCTCATAGGTTTGGCCCGCCGCTACGATGCGATCGCGGTTAGGGGCCGCGTGATCCCCAAGTCGCCCGAGGGCCTCGGTCGCCTTCACTACGACTACGGCGACGAAATCCTGTATAGCGCGCCGAATGCCGAGGGAATTTCCATTTGGCGGCGACAGGAATTCCTCACGTTCGGAGGATTCGACACGCTGCTGGCCGGTCACGAGGGCATTGCCCTCTTTTCGAAATTGTTCCGCTTCTACGGACCCGAGTCGTTTCTCTACGACCCGTTTGCCGTGCTGTACCACGACTATGCCGAGAACGAACTTCTCCGCGAGGAGTAGGTGCGAAAGTACCAGTTCAACACGGCCAATCTGGCATACGCCTATCCTGCCGCCGAGCCCCTGAAGGCGGCGCTGCACGTGCACCGCAAGGGGATCGGGGCGCGAATCCTCTTGGCTGGCCTGCGCCGCACCATGGACAAATACATGCCCGAACAGTCGCTCGACCAAGTCGGGATCAGCGTCCTCACCGTTGCGAAGGACGTCGAACCGCTGCTCGAAGACTACACGCGCGCGCTCAAGGACCAGACCTTCGCCAATTTCGAAGTTGTGTTCGTCGATCAAGGCTCGACCGACGGCACGCGCGAACGCCTCGCCGAGTTATGGAAGCACGATCACCGCCTTCGGCTCCTGCAAAGCGCAAGCGGCCGTGCCGGAGCTTTGAATCTCGCCGTGGCGGAAGCGGCGAACGACATTTGCGTTATCGCCGAGGCCGGAGACGTCAGCCTGCCCAGGCGCTTGGAGTTGACAGCGCGGCACTTTCTGGCAGCATCCTCCGCATGCCTGTCCTTTGCCGCGTACAGCGAACAAGAGCTTTTGCGGGGCGCCACCTGGCCGGTGGGCGTGAGCTTGAGGACACGGTGCGTCGCGGAGCCGCCGGCATTCGGGACCTTGTCCTTCCGCAAGGCAAGTTTTCCCGTCCCTTTCGATGTTGCATACGAGGCGGGCTTTGAGGGCAAATGGATGAGCGACAATCTCGGCAAAGACTCGGTCGCGAGCGTCTTCATCCCGCTCCACGGCGTGTTCGAACGGAATGGCGAGACCATCACCGGGGCGGAACGCGAGGGCAAGCTTGCTCAGCTCTATGCCGCGCACGAGCAACTGCTCGGGACGTTGTCCGAGGACGACCGCTGGTGCTGCCGCGTGCTGGGCGGATTGGAGCTGCTGCCCACCAAGACCAGCATGACCGTAATGGAGAGTTACATCCTGCGGCTGCTCGCGGGAAATGCCGAGAAGCGCCTCTACGATCAAACCGAGCTTCAAGATTTCCTGGTCGGCTGCAAGACGCGACTGGAGCTGCGGAAATTGAGGGTTCTGAACGGAAAGTATAGGCGCGAGATGCGCCGCTTCCGGGAAGCGTGCCGCGGCTACGAAGAGCAGCTTGCCAGTCTGCAAGCGGGCGGCGAAGGCGCTGCCGCGCCGGGGACTAGATCAGGGCATGGTTAGCGGCCGGCCTCGGCATGCCTTTGAGACTATCATTGTTCGAAGCCCGAACGATCGCGATGATGAGGCGGGCAAACCATCGAATTATTTATGAGCGGCGCCTGCCTGTATGGGCTTGAGCTGCGGGCCGTACGCAGTTTTGTCCCTCCGCGTGCGGGCACGAGGTAGGCGTTAGATGCGGATATTGTTCGATATCGTGCATCCCTCCGACGTACTGTTTTTTCACCACCCTATCATTCACTTCAGAGAGCAGGGCGACTCCGTCCTGATCGCAAGTCGGAAGGGCAAAGACGTCACGATTGAGCTCCTGGACCGGCTGGGTCACGACCATTGCCCGGCGTCAACGGTGCGCGGTGGCATAAGCGGCCTGCTTGTCGAACTTCTCCAGCGAGATGCCGCGATTTATCGCATCGCGCGGGACTTCAAGCCCGACGTTATGGTCGGCTTTGGTGGAATTTGCGTGTCCCATGTTGGATGGCTGCGGGGAATTCCGTCGCTATCCTTCTACGACAATGAAATTGCCCGGCTTCAGATGGCCATTACCATGCCTTTCATCAAAGAATGGCATGTTTGCGACTCATTTACCGGGCCGGTGCCCAAAAGGCGAGCTTACCGATTCACTGGTCCCCACCATCTCGCATTTTTTCATCCCGAGAGATTCAAGCCCGATTTATCGCGTGCGATAGCCGCAGGACTCGCGCGGGAATGTGACAACTTCTTTGTCCGCGTGGTCGATTGGTCGGCCAATCATGACATCGGGAAGCGGGGATGGTCGCAGGCTGACGTGAACGAGATTGTCGAACGACTTGCTGCCTTCGGACGCGTTCATATCTCCGCAGAGGGCGATCTTCCGAAGGAAGTGGAAGCGTTTCGCTATCGAGGCGATGTCTTGGACGTGCACCACCTCATGGCGCATTGCCGGGCCTGTATCGGCCAAAGCTCAACGATGGCGGTCGAGGCGGCGTTGCTGGGGGTACCCGCGGTCTATGCCTCCGACGACTACCGAGGCGTGGTGAAGGACTTGGCAGCAAAAGGAATAATATTTGAAGCCGATAAGGATGTTGAAAGCGTGATGCGAACGCTCGGCAGGATCATGCAGGTTGATCGGGCGCACTGGCGAACCTTGCGCGATCGGCTGTTGTCGAATGGGACCGACGTGGCGAACTACGTCATCGCAGCCATCGAGAGATACCGTCACCGCTGAGCGTACGAGCGGCGGCGCCGGCCCGCGGGCTAGATCCGGGCGTGGCTCGCTTCCGGCGGCAGAACGCCCTTGAGATCGTAGATCAGCCCGCCCGGCGCGAGCAGCGCGTTCACGCCGGCTTCGCCGAGCGCGGCGATCGGCGTGTGCTTCACGGCGAGTATGATCGCGTCGAACGGCCCTTGCGGCAGCGTGTTGGTCAGCGCGATGCCGTATTCGTGGTTGGCGAGGGCCGCATCGGCCATCGGATCGTAGGTGACGACCTCGGCGACAAAATCGCCA
Source organism: Methyloceanibacter sp. (assembly GCA_050247995.1). Lineage (GTDB taxonomy): Bacteria > Pseudomonadota > Alphaproteobacteria > Rhizobiales > Methyloligellaceae > Methyloceanibacter. The sequence goes on from JBFWTF010000048.1 coordinate 11,013, forward strand.
AGCGCGTGCACGAGCTCGGCGACCTTGGTGTTGCGCGTATCGGGCACGTTCTCCTTGAAGGTAAAGCCCATGACGAGCACGCGGGCGCGATCGATGCTCTGCTTGCGCTTGAGCATGATCTTGATCACGTCATTGGCGATGTAGGACGCCATGCCGTCATTGATGCGCCGTCCGGCGAGAATCATCTGGGGATGAAAGCCGATCGATTCCGCCTTGTAGGTCATGTAGTAGGGATCGACACCGATACAGTGGCCGCCGACGAGGCCGGGACGAAACGGCTGGAAATTCCACTTGGTGCCGGCGGCCTCCAGCACCTCGCGCGTCTCGAGCCCGAGCGCCTTGAACAGCATGGCGAGCTCATTGACGAGCGCAATATTCACGTCGCGCTGAATGTTCTCGATCACCTTGGCCGCCTCGGCCACGCGGATCGAGCTGGCGCGATGCGTGCCCGCGGTAATGACCTTGGCATAGACCTGATCGACGAGAGCGGCCGCTTCCGGCGTCGAGCCCGAAGTGACCTTGACGATGTCGGGAAGGCGGTGGGTCTGATCGCCGGGATTGATGCGTTCGGGCGAATAGCCGGCGAAGAAGTCGCGGTTGAACACGAGACCGGAAGCTTGTTCGAGCGCCGGAACGCAGACCTCTTCGGTCGCGCCGGGATAGACCGTCGATTCGTAGACGACGATGTCGCCTCGGGAGAGCGCGCCCCCGACGATCTCGCTCGCGGCAATGAGCGCGCTCAGATCGGGGCGCTTGGCCTCATCGACCGGCGTCGGCACGGTGACGATGTAGAAATTGGCCGCGCGCAACGTCTCGGCGTCGGCGGTGTAGGCGATGGGCCCGGCTTGCGCGAATTCCTCTTGCGTCACCTCGCGGGTACGGTCAAGTCCGCGGCCAAGCTCCGCGACCCGCTCGCGATCGATGTCGAAGCCGATCACGGGAAAATGACGAGCCATGTAGACGGCAAGCGGCAGACCGACATAGCCGAGGCCGACAATGCCGATTCGCACGCCGGCGAGGGCGGGGAGGCTCATCGCTCCTTCCTCTTTGGCGCAACGATATCGGCAGCTTTTTTAGGCAAGGCGGGCAAGGGGTGAGGGGTTAGAGGCACGCGCGCAAGCGTTGTTAGCCCTTGGCAACGGCGAAGTCCAGGCGCCGGGGAAGGCGGCCTCGATTACCGATTTTCGACACGATTGAGTGCCAGGGAAAGCGCTAATTGGCCTTTTCGGTGGCGAGATGAACGTGTCCTGAACATGCAAGACAGGGACGGTTCAAGCTGGGGGTTGCATGGTGCGCGCCGGCCGCGGTCCCGCGAGGCCCGGCCTGACCGAAACCTGTGGAGGGTTCCGGCGTTCACCCAATCGCGTGAAGCAGGAAGCAAGACCATGACATTCGTGCAAGGCAGTACCAAGGGGAAGGCGCTGATCGCGCTTGTCGCGCTGCTCGCGGCAACGCTCGTGACGCCGTCGCCAGCGAAGGCCGCGGCGCGGCTCAACGGCTATCCCGTCACCAACGTCAATCTCAGAGCCGGGCCCGGAACCGATTATCCGGTCATCGTCGTCGTGCCGTCGCGCTCGTGGATCAGCATCCAGGGGTGCCTTGCGGACTACGCCTGGTGCGAGGTGATCTTCTCCGGCAATCGCGGCTGGATGCGTTCGATCTATCTGCAAGGATGGTACCAGGGTCACTATTATTCGTTGCGCGACTACGCGCCTCGCCTCGGCTATCCCGTCGTCAGCTTCGACATCGGCCCCTACTGGGACAACCACTACCGCGACCGGCCGTTCTACGCCGAGCGCGCGCGGTGGGGCGTGTCATACGGCGAAGGCTGGACCAATCGCGCGAGCTTCTACGGACGGCTGGCGCCTTACGGCAACTGGATCTGGCTCCAGGGGCAGTATGTCTGGGTGCCTTACGGTGTCGGACCGCGTTGGCGTCCCTACACGATCGGCCGTTGGGCGTACACCGCGCCTTACGGCTGGATGTGGGTGTCCAATGAGCCGTTCGGCTGGGCGACCTACCACTATGGACGCTGGGGATTCTCGAACCGCGTCGGCTGGTTCTGGGTGCCGGGCAGCCGCTGGGCTCCGGCCTGGGTCGCGTGGCGCTCGTCCAACAACTATCTCGCCTGGGCACCGCTGCCGCCCACGCCCGACGAAGGCGGCTTGAGCATCAACATCACGGTCGGCAACGTGCCAGACTATTACTGGCAGGTGGTGCCGGACCGGGATTTCCTCTCGCCCGATCTGCCGCGCTACATCGTGCGCGACAGGGATCGCTACGATCCCATCCTCGCCAACACGCGGCCGCTCGGCAATGTCACGGTGGTCAACAACACCGTGGTCAACAACGTCGTCAACGTGACCTATGTGGAGCAGAAGACCCAGAAGAAGGTGGTCGTCTACAAGGTCGAGAAGACGAAAGACGAGGCCAAGGTCAAAGGCGGCAAGTTCAAGGGCGACGCCATCGAGGTCTTCGCGCCGCCGCCCGAGGCGAAGCCTGCCGCCGCCGCGCCCGTCGAGACGAAGCCGATCGAGGAGGTCGCCGCCCAGAGCGAGACCAAGGAGCAGGGCGGAGGCGCTCCCGCCACCGAAGAACTGCTCGTCCCGGCCGAGGTGAAAAAGCCTCTGGAGGCCGAGGCAAAACCGCCCGCGCCGCCGCCGCCCGCGCCGAAAGCGGACGAGGGCGCGGCCACGCCGCCTGCGGAAGAGGCTGCACCGCCTCCGCCACCGCCACCGCCGCCCGCACCGGCAGAGGAGAAGGCGCCACCGGCCGCAGAGGGTGGGGCGATGCCGCCGGAAGGCGAAACGGCTGCGCCGCCATCGCCGCCTGCCGGCGAGGGTACGCCCGAAACGCCGCCTGCGCCTCCGGCCGAAGAGAAGGCGCCGCCGCCGCCCGCCGCAGAG
>JBFWTF010000049.1:0-13909 GCA_050247995.1 Methyloceanibacter sp.
CGGCGGCGCCTTCCGGAGCGACCGGCGACGGCGCCTTCCGCGTGGTCCCGGAGCTGATGTCGGTGGTCGGCTGCTCGGGCGAGGAATTCGCCTCGATCTTGAAGTCGCTCGGCTTCAAGCGCGAGAGGCGCCGGCCCGAACCGGCCGGAGCGGCGAGCGCCCCGGCGGAGGTCGCGGCCGAGGGCGAAGCGGCCGCCATCGACGAAATCTGGCGTCCGGGCAAGAAGAAAGGCGCGCGTCAAGACAAGGCGGAGGAGCACAAGAGCCGGCACAAGAAGCATGCCAAGCATGCCAGGCCGGCCAAGCGCGAGCAGCCGCGAGCCGTACCGCGGGCGCGCGAGGCGGCCGAGCGGAAGAAGCTCGAGGACTCGCCCTTCGCCGCCCTTGCCGCGCTCAAGGGGCGCCTGTCCGCCCGGCAGCCCGGCGGTCGCTGAAACCTCGCCATGGAGGGGCAGCGCCTCGACAAGTGGCTCTATTGCGCCAGGCTCGCCAAGACGAGGACGGGCGCGGCGCGGCTGATCGAAGACGGCAAGGTCCGCGTCAACGGCGTGCGCGTGCTGAAGCCGAGCCGCAGCGTCCAGCCTGGCGATGTCGTGACGGCGACGCCGCCGGGATGCCTCCGCGTGGTGCGGGTCGCCGCCCTGGCGATGCGGCGGGGTCCGGCAAGCCTGGCACGGACGCTCTACGACGACCTGACCCCGCAGGAGCCGCCGGCGAGCGGGCCCGAGCAAGGCGCCGGCCAGCGCAAGGGCGGTCGCCCGACCAAGCGCGACCGAAGGCGCATCGATGCCTTCCGTGGCGGCGCCTGACCGCCGAACGCCCCTAGGGGCGACATCATTGGTCGCCTTGTGCCGGTCGAGGGATTGTTATAGGCAGGCGGTTCCCGCGGGCGCCCTCACGCCCTAGATAACTAGAACTTTGGGCCGTCGCGGCCTCCGGAACGTGTGGGAACGATGACCTACGTCGTCAACGAGTTTTGCATCAAGTGCAAGTACACCGACTGCGTCGAGGTGTGCCCCGTCGATTGTTTCTACGAGGGCGAGAACATGCTCGTCATCCACCCCGACGAGTGCATCGATTGCGGGGTATGCGAGCCGGAATGCCCCGTTGACGCCATCAAGCCCGACACAGAGCCCGGGCTCGAGCGCTGGCTCGAGCTGAACCGGAAATTCTCGGAAACCTGGCCGAATATAACCAGCAAGAAGGCGGCGCCCGCCGATGCCGACGCTTTCGTGTCGGAGCCCGACAAATTCGCGAAATACTTTTCCTCCGAGCCGGGCGAAGGAGACTAAGTCCTTCAAGGGGTTAAGCATTAACCCTAGGGGCAAAATGTCGCATGTTGCAGTGCGAAAAAGGCATTGCTGCAGCACGGGATGGCTTCCCGATTCACTAAGATTGTGTTATTGTCATGTCGAAATGGCGCGCAATGCCGGCGCCATAAGGACCGCGAGAGGCGTCCCTATTTGGGCGCGCTTTTTTTTCTGAACTGGGGGATGTGGCGCGATCAGGCTCCTGATCGGCGGTTCACCTTGTGCCTACGGCCCGCGAGGTCAGAGAAATCAATTTTGGAAGTGAGAAACGAGTAATGCCCGACAAAAAGAAGCCCCAGCAGAGACACGGTTTCCGGACCAACGAGTATATCGTCTATCCGGCGCACGGCGTCGGCCGGATCGTCAGCATCGAAGAGCAAGAGATTGCCGGTGCCAAGCTCGAGTTGTTCGTCATCAACTTCGAGAAGGACAAGATGACGCTCAGGGTGCCGACCTCCAAGCTCGCGACCGTCGGCATGCGCAAGCTCTCGGAAGAGAAGACGGTCAAGAAGGCGCTCGGTACGCTCAAGGGCAAGGCCCGAATCAAGCGCACCATGTGGTCCCGCCGTGCCCAGGAATACGAGGCCAAGATCAATTCCGGCGACCTCGTCTCGATCGCCGAGGTCGTGCGCGACCTCTACCGTTCGGACGCCCAGCCGGAGCAGTCCTATTCCGAGCGCCAGCTCTATGAAGCCGCGCTCGACCGCATGGCCCGCGAGATCGCGGCCGTCGAGAAGCTGGACGAGGCCAGCGCCGTCGCCAAGATCGACGACGTTCTCGCCAAGACCGCCCGGCACGCCAAGATCGCAGCCGAGTCGGAGGCGCGGACAAAGGCAGCCTAGCGTCCTTAGGTTTCAGCGACTGGAGATAGGCCGAGCCGCCGCACAGGCGGCTCGGTTTTTTGTTGCTTCCCTGCCCCCCTACAAGGGGCGAGGGCCGGGGTGGGGGTTGAATTCGGGCTTAGGCCGGCCCGCAGCCGATCTGGCCCATCAGCACTTTCAGCTCGACCGCCTCGGTGCGGGCGTCGATCTCGTTACATAGCGCGAGCGATTGGCGGAGCCCCGCGCAGGCCGCCTCGGTCTCGCCCCTGGCATGGGCGAGCACGGCGAGATTGCGCATTTGCATGGCGATGGCGCGCTTGTCGCCGGCTTCGCGCGCCGCATCCAAGGCAATGTTGAACTCGTCCCCGGCCTCGGGCAACCGTCCGGTCTCGAGGTAAAGCGTGCCGAGATTGCCGGAGGCCCCAGCCACGCCGGCCGCGTCGTTCACGCTCAGGAACAGCTCCATCGCCTTGCGATAGCTCTCTTCGGCTTCCCCGGTCCGCTTCTTGGCGCGCTGCACATTGCCGAGATTGAACAACGCCTCCGCCGCGCGCTCGGGCGGCCCGAGCTCCTCGTAGAGGCTGAGGCTTTCGGCAAATCTGGCGCCCGCCTCGTCGAGACGGGCGCGCTCGAACAGGATCGTGCCGAGATTGAGACCGGCCCGGGCCACGCCATCCTTGCGCTCGAGCATCCCTTCGAGGCGGAGCGCCTGGCGGGCCATCTCCTCGGCGCGGTCGAGGTCGTGGCTCTCGCGATAGAGCAACGAGAGATTGCCGGCGGCGAGCGCGGCGATGGCCGTCTCGCCGAGCCGGTCGGCGATGGCGAGGCTCTTGATCATCATCTGCTCGGCTTCCTGCGTCTTGCCGAGACTTTGCAAAAGGAGACCGAGATCGGCGTAGAGCTGGGCGAAGCCGAGCTCATATTTGTTCTCGGTGCAGAGCGCGGCGGCTTTGTTGAAACTGAGAAGAGCGCCGTCGCGGTTGCCCGATTGCAGCTCGGCATTGGCGAGCGCGATCAGCGCATCGACCTCGCCTTTGGCATCGCCGTTCGCAGCGAAATCGCCCCTGGCGGCGGTGAACCTTCCGATCGCCCCGGCCAAATCCCCGCGCCTGAAGCGCAGGATCCCGGCGAACATGGCGATGGCTCCGGCGCCGCTTGCGTCCGTTCCCTCAGGGGCCGGGCTCAAGCGCTCGATGGCCTCGAGGTCGTCGGTACGGAAATGCGCGAGCGCTAGCGCAAGCAGGTTTTCGGCCGAGGCCGGATCGAGGGAAGCGGCCTCGCGGAAGCGGTCGAGCGCCTCGCCTGAGTTTCCCTCGAGCGCGAGCGCACCCTGATGGCGGAGCGCGGCGGCGGCCTGACGCGAGGCAAGCTCCGCCTCGGCGCGTTTGGCGCGGGCGATATCGGCGAAGATCGCGGTGGCCGGCGCGGGCCTCGCGGCGACGAGCCGCGCCAGCGCCCGGCCGGCGAGGCGCGGGTCCTCGGCGGAAAGGGCGAGCACCGCGTCGCGCACCAGCCGCTTGATGGCGCTGCTCTCCTTCAGCGCGAAGCGGTCCCCGTCCCTTCTCCCGCTTGTCATCATCTCGCCCGCAAGATGCACGGCGATCGCTTCGGCGAGGGCCTTCTGCCGCCCTTCGCGGCGCTTGCGGAGCTGCCACAGCACGACGGCAAGGGACGCGAATGCGGCCACGACCACGCCAAGCGCGATCAGGACGTTCCGGGCCGCGACCCAGTCGAGCGGAAAGACGCGGAAAAAGGACTCCATGGCGGTCGGCAGGCCCCCGTTGCCTCGACGTCAGACTATGGCATTGCGGCGGTCAGAGCGCGATAGCCCTCCTCTCCGGCTCCGGCTTGCCGCCGGCAGCGCCGCGCCTTTCCGGCAAGAGCTCGATCTGATCGGGATGGGTGGCCTCGATCATGGGACCGTTGCGCCAGGCGAGCCAGCCGCGCACGCGCAAGCGCTTGCCGAGAAGCGTCCGCGGGTCGAGCCCGGCCGCGGCGAAGGCGGCGGTATCCTTGCGGGCGATGCTGATGGTGAAGTCGCTGCGCCAATCATCGGCGAAATTGAGATAGAGACGGCTCCCTCCTTCGCCCACGTTGCGCACCGTTCCCTCGATGAGCTGGTAGGAATGAATGAGGCGCCCGAGGCGCTCAGCGTCATTCGCGTCTTCGATGCGATAGGCCGAAGAGGCCCAAAGACCGAGCCCTTTCCCCCTCGCCTCCGCCTCGCGCGCCAGGAGCTCGCCCACGCAGGCGCGGTTGTCGGGAAGCGAATAGACGCGGGCGAGGCCCCTTCCCACGAGTTCCTCCTGGAGCCAGAGGCGGGTCTCGCCCGTGACGACATGCGCCTGGGCGAGAAGATAGCCGTGTCTGTCGGTGCGGCTGCCGCCGAAGCGGAGTTCGATCGTCTTCCCCGCGGCGAGAGCTTCGAGAGCTCCCCTCGCTTCCTCCACGAACGGCCAGGGATCGTCGCCGCGCCAGCCGAGAGGGGCAAGCGGCGCCTTGGCGCCGATCAGCTTGACCGTTCTGCCGTCGGCGAGCTTGAGGGTCTCGCCGTCGATCACCGCGGCGACGGTACCCGTCTCGACGGTACCCGTCTCGGGCGGGGGCAAGTCGCAAGCCTGCGCTTGGAGGGCAAGGCATGCGGCAAGCGAAGCCGCCGCGAAGACCAGGCTCCGTTCGATCCGCCTCGGCATGACGTATTTTACGGACGCCGCCGCGAGGCGCACAAGGCCAACCGCGCTGTCCGGCAAAACGCGTTTGCCCGGCGTGCGGGGGGCGTTACAGTCGCGGGCTGCGACGAGGCGGTCACGCAATCCCGTCCGCCACGCAGAACGGGCAAGGCACAACCCATGACCGCGACGGAATTTACCCCCTATGCTTCCACCCTCGGCGGGGCGCTGATCGGCATTTCCGCCGTGATGCTGCTCGCCATCAACGGCAGGATCGCGGGGATCAGCGGCATTCTTGCCAGGCTGTTCCCGCCTTTTGCCGGCAGAGAGCCAGTGGAGGCGGCCGCGATCGTGCTCGGGCTGGTCGCCGCTCCCCTCGTCTATGCCGTCGTCGCGGGCGCGCCCTTCGCGCAGACCGTGTCGGACAATGCGGCGCTGATGGCCGTGTCCGGACTCTTGGTCGGCTTCGGCGCCGGCGTCGGCGGCGGCTGCACCAGCGGGCATGGGGTCTGCGGCATCGCGCGGCTCTCGTCGCGATCCTTGGCGGCGACCGCGATCTTCATGGCGACCGGTTTCGCCACCGTTTTCGCCGTGCGCCATCTGCTCGGCTGACCATGCGCAATCTCGTCAACTTCCTCGCCGGACTCATCTTCGGCCTCGGGCTCCTGGTCTCGGGAATGGCGAACCCGGCGAAGGTGCAGAACTTTCTCGATCTTTTCGGCAGTTTCGATCCGAGCCTCATCTTCGTGATGGCGGGCGCGGTCGCCATCACCTTCATCGGCTACCGGCTTGTGCTCAGCCAGGAGAAGCCTCTGCTCGCGCCGCGGTTCTACCTGCCTGAGGCGAAGCATATCGATGCCAGGCTTGTCGGCGGCGCCGCCCTGTTCGGAATTGGCTGGGGCCTCTCCGGTTTCTGCCCCGGGCCGGCGGTCACCTCGCTTCCCCTTCTCGCCAAGGGAACGCTCGTCTTCGTGCCGGCCATGCTCGTAGGACTCGCCGGGGCGCGCCTTGCCGCGCGCAAGACCGCAGAGCCGCCGCAACCGCCCGTCGCGTAGGAGCGAAAGACCGCCTCCCATGCCATGGCGCGAAGGCGCTAGGCCGGCTTGTTCACCTCGGCGGGCTTGATCGGCGCGGCGGTCTTGTCTGCCGTCCGGCAGTTCGTGGCGACCATCGCTGTTTCAGCGAATTCCATTCATGGCGATCGAGCCCAAGGAGCCGCTTATGTCTCCCCATTTGGACCATAGTCGGGCCGAGCCCGGGGCCCACGATCTGCCCGCAGAATCGTCTATGGAAGCGCTGGCGGGAAAGAGCCTATATAACACCCATCGAGGCCTAAGGCCGCCAGACCCCGTAGCTCAGTAGGATAGAGCACCAGATTCCTAATCTGGGGGTCACAGGTTCGAATCCTGTCGGGGTCGCCATCTTGTCCGCGTTGCCATCGGCGCTCGCCCCAATGGGCGCCGTGGCGCCGGGCTCAAGCTCGGAGGCAGACCCCATCAGCAGATCCGTTCTCGGCTCCGTTCTCTTCCTCGCAGGCATCGCTCCGGCCCTGGCGACATCCGGACCCGGTTGCCTGGTCGTGGTGAACGTGAGCGCCGGCGACGTCCTCAATCTTCGCGCGTCGCCCGCCGCCTCCGCCAAAATCGTCGATGCCTTGGTGCCGGGACAGCACGGCATCATCCATCTCGACGGCAAGTGCCGCCCGGAGAGCATCCCGTGGCCCAGGCGATGGTGCCCCGTCACACACTATAACGGCGACCGCGTGACGCAGGGCTGGGTCAAGGCGCGGTTCGTCAGGGACAGCGATTGCCCTTAAGCGTGGGGCCGGGATTGTGGACCGGCGGGTTGCCGTTCCTCAGCTTGCCACGCCGGTGAGGAAGACGACGCCGGAATAGCCGCTACGGACCTGCCGCTCGACGATCCCGACCGAACGGGCCTTCAGCTCGCCGGCATAGGGCGCGAAGATGCTCACGACCGACTCGGGCGACAGAGGCAGAGCGGGGAAGCTTCTGTCTTTCACCGCGTAGCCCTCCGAGTTGGCGAGGAAGGCCGCGACCAGGCTCCCGCCCGGCTTCACGCAGCGGGCGAAGGCGGCGCAGGCCGCCTCGAATTCATCCTGCCGCCCGGTGATCGACTCGGCGCAGAAGAACATGGTGGCGGCGTCAAACGTGCGCTCGGGCAGAGCGAAAATGGAGCCCTGCCGCACTATGGTGCGGGCGCGCAAGCTCGGCATGGGACTGTCGGGGAGGTCGTATCCCGGCCCGTAGGCCGCGCGCGCCGTGTCCCAGAAGTGGCGCCATTGCCGGCGCATGTCGGTCCGCTGAAGTTCCTCCTTGAGCCAGACCACGTTGTTTTCGGAATGCTCCCAGACGGTCAGGCTTCGCGCCCGCGGCAAGGCGCAGAAGAGCGGAATGAGATTGGGGCCGGTCCCGACATCGACGAAATCGAGAAGCTTGCCCGCAGGCCGCGCCGCCTTGATCGCTTCGACCGCGAATTCGATGACGCGATCGTCGTCGGGGTGCGGTTCGCCGTAATAGTGCTCGAAATAGGCCTCGGGATCGAAGCTCGCCCACTCATACTCGGCGTTGCCGCGGGGCGCAGGGTCCTTCTTGGGCGAGTCGTCCGCAGGCACCTTCCCGGCTCCCTAGGCTCGAGGCGATCCTAGAGACTGCGCCCGAGGCGCGGAAGGGTGAAATGGCGCCGTTACCCTCTGGCGCCGCGCGGGGAGACCGGGCGCAGGTGGCTCACCGGAGGCAGGATGCGTTTCGGCTGGAAGGTGCGCAAGAACGCCACCATGTCTTCGGGCGGAAGCGGCTTGGAAAAGTAATAGCCCTGCAACTCGGTGCAGCCGAACTTCGCCATCGTCACCGCCTCGAACTCGGTCTCGACGCCTTCGGCGACGATGTCCATGCCGAGCCCGCGTCCGATCGAAACCACCGATTGAACGATGGTCCGCGAGATATCCACCCGGGAAATGCGGCTGACGAACGAGCGGTCGATCTTGATCTTGTCGAATTTGAAATTGCACAGATAGGCCAAGCTCGAATAGCCGGTGCCGAAATCGTCCAGGGCGGTCTTGAAGCCGATGGCGCGAATCGTATCGAGGATCGCATTGGTGTGGTCGGTCGTCTCGAGGAGGACGCCTTCGGTCAGCTCGAGCACGAAGCGGCCGGGATCGACGCCATATTCGGCAACGAGCCGGCGCAGCGCCGATTCGAGATCGACATGGCGGAACTGCGCGGGCGAGAGATTGATCGAGACGTCGAGATCGGCCCAGCGGGAGGCGTCCTTCATCGCCTGATTGAGCACCCATTCGCCGAGCGAAGGGAGCAGACCGGCGTTTTCGGCGATGGGGATGAAGTCCGCGGGCGACATCTCGCCATGCACGGGATGGCGCCAGCGCAAGAGCGCCTCGAGGCCGACGATCTTGCCGGTATCGGAGGCGACGACCGGCTGGTAGTGCAGGCAAAGCATGTCGGTTTCGATCGCCGAGCGAAGATCCAATTCGATGGTGCGGCGGCGCTCGACCTGCTGCGCCATGTCCTCGGAGAACAGCACGGCACAGTCGCGGCCGCGATCCTTGGCCTCATAGAGAGCGATATCGGCGTGACGCATCAAAACGTCGGCAGTCTGCCCATTGTCGGGTGCGAGCGCGATGCCGAGCGAGGCGCTGACGCGAATGCTCTGACCGTACACGACAAACGGGCTGGCGAAGGCCTTGGCGACACGTTCCGCAAGCGACGCGCTGGCCTCGTGACCGGCGGGCGCGCAGAGGATAACGAACTCGTCGCCGCCGAAGCGCGCGAGGAAATCGTTGCGGCGCAGGCAGCCCTTCAGGCGCTCCGCGACAAGCTGGATCAGCCGGTCGCCGGCCTGATGGCCGAGCGTGTCGTTGATGTCCTTGAAACGATCGATGTCGATATAGGCGGCAACGGCGCGGTTGTCGTGGGTCTCGAGGAGACGGCCCTGAAGGAAGCCATCGATCTTTTCCATCATATGCACGCGGTTGGGCAGGCCTGACAGCGCGTCGTGCTTGGCTTCATGCCGGGCATCCGCCTCGCGCTTGGCCAGCTCGTCGGAGGTGCGGCTGAGACGCGTGAGCATGGTGGCGGCCAGCACGCCAGTGGCGAGAACGCCGAACGCCACGAGCGGAAGGATGATGGTCAAGAGGACGTGGCCGGGCCGCCGCGTGATCCAGTTCAAATATCCGATCAGGATGTTGTCGTCGCCGTTGAAGGCTTCCGACACGATGGCCTCACCTTGCGCCGGTTGCGGCGTCAGCTCAAAGCCATTCAGCAGCAGTGAGCGGCCGATTTCAGAAATGAGGGGCTCATCGATGTACTCGACATCGATCAGGAGATGGGGCGTTCCCTTGAGCAGGTCCATCTCGATATTGGGGACGATCGTCATGGCCGACACGATGGCAGGCCGGCCTTCGAGGGTCACGATGTGGCCGGCCCAGCGCGCCGAGCTGCCGCCGCCCGCTAGGATGCGGTAGTTACTCTGCAAGTTGCTGAACGTGTCGGGCCGCGGTTGCAAACGCGAATCGGCCGCGCGCCCCCGCGCTTCGGCGATCACGCCCGCTAGAGCCGACTCGCGGGCTGCGAAATCGGCGGGCGCCTGCCGCTTACCGTCGAAATACGAGTAGACCGGTTGATCCTTGCCATCGAGGATGTGGACCTCGTCGTGGTCGTAGGTCTCGGTGAGAAAGATGCCAAACTCGGTATCGGCGAAGTCGAAATTGATGGCCTCGTCGGCAATGTTGGTCACGGCGTCGTCCCACCACGCGACGGACTTTTGCTCGCTCTGCATCCGGGCGATGCGGTGATTGAGAGCGTTCTCGACCAGGGTGCGTTCGCGTTCGGTCGCCGTCTCATTGGCCGACCGGCCGGCATAGGCGATGATGGCAAGGAGCAGGATGCCGAAGAATGCGATCGCCGCACCGATGATCCCGGTCAAGCGGCGGAGGTCACCCCGGAAATGTGGGCTGCGTTCGAGAGGCGCCATGAGAAACGTTTAGGCCGGATGGACAACTGGAATACTAACGCGCCGCGTCCGGCACCCGGAGTGTTTTGTATCGATAGGGCTAAGTTTGCGTAGAACGTTTTTTCTAAAATTCTCTACATAATCATAACTTTCCCGCCTTCTGATCGTTCCGCACGCGAACGGCGTCAGCAGCACCTAACCTCCGGAAGAAGTTAACGTTAATCCATGCAATCCTGTTGCTGCTCGGCGCTTTCCGCTCTATTAAGGTTAAGCCTTTCGGGCAAGTTGCAATCGAAATTTAGTAAAAGCGGCGCTTTTGAACTCCCCAACCATGCCGGCCAACAATCTGGCCATACGCTCCCTCGCGGAGGCGCCACACCTGCGTAAGGCCGCGAGCGCCATCGAGCAGGCCGCGTGGAGTCACCTCGGGTATCTCAGCTATACGCGCGCTCACTACGAGTATTACGCCGAGCTCATCGAGTCCTATCCCGAATTTCAGCTTTGCCTGGTCGACGAGGACGCGGGCTATCCCGTGGCGGTCGCGAGCAGCGTCCCCTTCGCCTGTACCGGACCCGACGAGCTTCCGCAGGAGGGTTGGGATTGGCTGGTCGAGACGGCCGCGCGAAATCGGCACGGGCAACCAAACATGCTCGGCGCCTTGGCGGTTTCGGTCCCTGCCATCCACCGCTCCAAGGGCTATGCGCGGGTGATGATCCGCTCTCTCCTCGAACTCGCCGAAGCCAAGAAGTTCGAGGGCGTCGTCGTCCCGGTGCGGCCGTCGGCGAAGGTCAAACACCCTTGGGTGCCCATCGCGGATTATATCGGCTGGACCGACGACGAGGGGCGCCCTTACGACCCCTGGCTGCGCAGCCATCTTTCCGCCGGCGGCAAAATCGTCGGGCCGTGCGAACGGTCGATGGTCGTGCACGAACCGATCGCCTTTTGGGAGAACTGGTCGAATCAGCGCTTCGAAAGTTCCGGCGCCTATCCGATCGAAGGGGCGCTGGTACCGGTCAAGATCGATCTCGATCGCAAGACGGGAACTTACGAAGAGCCCAACGTCTGGGTCGCCTACCGACTCTGACCGCTTGCCGCGTCACGCCGCGCCGTGCGCGAAAATCGCCTCATGCGCCGAGAGGATGCGGCCCCGCTAGGCAGCCGGGGTCGACGCCATGTTGCGCCGTGATCCGGAGGTCCCGGCGCTCTGGGTGATCTGCCGGCTTCGCGCCGGGATCGACGTCTCCCATTCCGGACCTTCGAAGCGCAGCATCACATCCGCCGCCTCGGCAAGTTCCGAGCGATGCGCGATGCTGATGCGCGTGATCTTGAGCTCCTGCAAGACCCGGCTGATCTCGCGTTCCTTGGCGGAATCGAGATGCGCGGTCGCTTCGTCGAGGAACAGGATCTTCGGACGGCGGTAGAGCGCGCGGGCGAGGATCACGCGCTGGCGCTGCCCGCCCGAGAGCGTATTGCCCATGTCGCCGATCAAGCTGTTATAGGCCATTGGCATGCGCAGGATGTCGTCGTGAATACCGGCCATCTGCGCGCATTCCCGCATCCACTCCTCGTCGCGCGAATTGGCGAAGAAGGAGATATTGTCGGCGATCGTTCCCGAGAGAAGCTGGTCGTCCTGCATCACGGCGGCGACCTGGTCGCGATAGGGACGGATGCCGAGCGTCCGCAAGGGAATTCCGTCAAGGAACACCTCGCCGCTCGTCGGCTCCAACAGGCCGAGCATGATCTTCATCAAGGTGGTCTTGCCGCAACCCGACGGCCCCATGATGGTGGCCGCTTCGCCAGGACCGATGGCGAAGTTGACGTTCTCGAGGACGAAATCCTCGGTCTCGGAGTAGCGGAACGAGACGTCGCGAATCTCGAGCCCGCCGCGGATCGGCCGGCTCAGCAGCGGCCTGTCGTGGCCCGCCTCGAGAGGCGTCAGCGCGATATCGGAAAGGCGCTCCAGATGCAGCCCGACAATGCCGAAGTCGAGCGCCTTCTCGAGCAGAAGATTGGCCTTGTCGAGGAATTGATGCTTGTAGGTGACGAAGGCGAACACCATGCCGATGGTGAAAATATTGTCGAGCGCGAGCTGCGCCGCCAGATAGATGACGAGAATGTTCTCGGCGCCGAACAGGACGCCGTTGGCGGCGGCGAAGGCGATCTTGGCCCGCTCGAGCCTGACATCGGCGTTCACGGTCTCGGCGAAGCGGTTGAGCCACTGCCCTTCCCGCTCACCCTCATGGTTGAAGAGCTTGATGCTCTGCATCGCGCGCAAGCTCTCGACGAAGGTCGACGTCTCGTTCGCCTTGGCCTGAATCATCCGCTCGCTCAGGTCGCGAAGGTAGCGGAACAGCGCGATACGGATCGCGGCGTAGCAGAGGAAGGCGGCGAGCACGATGAGCGCGAGCTTGGTGCTGTAGGCGAACATGACCGCAAGGGTGATGAGCGCCATCGTGCCGTCGATGAGCGCAAGGATCAGGCTCTCGCTGATGAGGTCGCGAACCGGCTCGATCGAGCTGAAGCGCGAGAGTACGTCGCCGATATGGCGCTTCTCGAAGAAGGAGAGCGGAAGCCTGATGAGATGGCGGAACAGGCGGGCGCCGAAGGCGAAATGGAGCGTGTTCTGCAAGATGACGACGATCAGCGACCTGAGCCAGGTCACGGCGACGGTCAGTGCCGCGACCAGGGCGAAGCCGAGCGCGAGCACGACGAGCAAATCGACATCGCCCCGGGCGACGACCTCGTCCACCGTGAGCTGCAAATAGAAGGGCCCGGCGATAACGAGGAGCTCAAGCGCGAAGGAAAGCGCGAGAATCTGCAGCAGCGCATGCTTGGCGCCGCTCGCCTGCCGCAGAAACGTCGCGAGGCGCAACCGCGCGCGTTCGTCCTTGCGTTCGAAACTTTCGGTCGGCGTGAGCTCGAGTGCGACGCCGGTCAGATGCTTCGAGGCCTCGCCCCAGGACACGCGCTTCTCGCCGACGGCCGGGTCGTGCAGCACGATGCCGCGCTTGCCGACGGATTTCAGCACGACGAAGTGGTTCATATCCCAGTGAAGGATCGCGGGCCGCTTGATGCGCTTGAGATCCTCGAGCTCGAGGCGAACCGCCCGCGTCGTGAGATTCAGGTGGCGGGCGATCTCGATCACCGATCTGAGCGTGACGCCGTTGAGCGAGATCGGATGTTGGCGCCGGAGCGTGCCGAGATCGATGCGGTGGCCGTAATAGCTCGACACCATGGCGAGACACGCCAAGCCGCATTCGGACGCTTCCGACTGCATGATCACGGGGAGTGTCCGTCCGCCGGTGAAATTCAGCATCGCGGGCTCGGTCCTACAGTCTCACGTTCAAGATGGGGTCGAGCAGCCAACGCACGATCTCGCGGCGCTCGAGCAGAATGTCGGCGCGAAGCAGCATGCCGGCCTGGAGCGCAATCTTTTGCCCGTTGGCGTCGATATCGGGACGGTCGAGCGCGGCGACGACCTTGTAGGCCGGCTCCTGTAGCTGCACCGGCGAACCGGTATCGGCGGCCGACAGGATCGTCTTCGACACGCTGACTACCTCGCCCGAATAGGCGCCGAAGCGCTGGAAGGGAAAGGCCTCGTAGAGGAGGCGCACTTTCTGGCCGGGGCGCACGAAGCCGATGGCGCGGGTCGGAACGAGCAGGACCGCCTGGAGCGGACTTTCGAGCGGAAGAATATCGAGAAGCGGGCGTCTTGGATCGGCGATTTGCCCGGTCTTGGCTTGCACATTGGCGATGCGCCCGTCGATGGGCGCGCGAACGGAAAAGGATTGGCGCCCGCCCGTCTCGGCGCTGCGCTGATCGAGCTCGGCCAGCTCGCTTTGCAGGGGTTGAAGTCTGCGGGCCGACTGCGCCGGCAATTGGTCGAGCGCCGATCGGGTCTCGGCGAGTTCGGTCTCGCGCGCGACGGAACGTTGCTTGAGCGCGCTCAGCTCCTGTTGCGCCCGGAGCAGGCCTTCGCGCCGGCTGTAAAGCTCGGGCGCCGCCATGTAGCCGGCGGTATGCATCTTCTCGGCCGTATCGACCAGCCGCTGGGCGAGGTCGATCTGGTCCTGCTGAATCTCCATCTGCGCGGCGAGCTGCGCCAGTTCAGCTTCTCCGCTCG
>JBFWTF010000050.1:0-12202 GCA_050247995.1 Methyloceanibacter sp.
GGCTTACCCCACACCACGCGCGCCCATGCGCAAAGAGTGCAGCGATAGCGCATCGAAAAGTGCGCGCGTGGGCTCTCCCCCAAGGGGAGAGCGGGGAGCCGATTGCGACAGGCGCACATAGCCCGCGCCGTCGTCTTGCCCGGACTCGGGATGCGGGCATCCATGCCGTTTCCTCTCGGCGGGCTTGAGGGCCGACGGAAAGGATTGCCGGGTCAAGCCCGGCATGAGGGGAGTGTGGCGGCTCCTCACTATGAGGGAGTGGAGACAGAAAAGAACATATTGCGAACAGAGAACAAACCGTGTACAGTTCTCCAAGCTCGCACCTCGCTCCGCGACCCAAGCCGATCCCCCCAAAGGCTGAATGGAGCTTCCCGGAGTGAGGATGCGAGCGGGCCCCTCGGACCCGAATTGCGACTCAGAGCTTCCTTGTGAAATAACGGAGACCTTCCATGTCGAATGCCGCGCTGCGCCTCGTCGAAGGAAATGAGATGGATCGGGAAAAGGCTCTTGAAGCGGCGATCTCCCAGATCGAGCGCGGCTTCGGCAAGGGCTCGATCATGCGGCTCGGCCAGAACGAGAAGGCGGTCGAGGTCGAGGCCGTCTCGACGGGCTCGCTCGGCCTCGACATCGCGCTCGGCATCGGCGGCCTGCCGCGCGGCCGCGTCATCGAGATTTACGGGCCCGAATCCTCGGGCAAGACCACGCTCGCGCTCCATGTCGTCGCCGAGGCGCAGAAGCGCGGCGGCATTTGCGGCTTCATCGACGCCGAGCATGCTCTCGACACCGTCTATGCGCGCAAGCTCGGCGTCGATCTCGAGCAGCTTCTGATCTCGCAGCCCGACACCGGCGAGCAGGCGCTCGAGATCACCGACACTCTGGTGCGCTCGGGCGCCATCGACGTGCTCGTGGTCGATTCGGTCGCGGCTCTGACGCCGCGGGCCGAGCTCGAAGGCGAGATGGGCGAGCAGCTTCCCGGCTCGCAGGCGCGTCTCATGAGCCAGGCCTTGCGCAAGCTGACCGGCTCGATCGCCAAGTCGCGCTGCATGGTGATCTTCATCAACCAGATTCGCATGAAGATCGGCGTCATGTTCGGCAATCCCGAGACCACGAGCGGCGGCAACGCGCTGAAATTCTACGCCTCGGTCCGCCTCGACATTCGCCGCATCGGCGCCATCAAGGAGCGCGAGGAGGTGGTCGGCAACCAGACCCGCGTCAAGGTGGTGAAGAACAAGGTGGCGCCGCCCTTCAAGCAGATCGAGTTCGATATCATGTATGGCGAGGGCATCTCCAAGACGGGCGAGCTCGTCGATCTCGGGGTCAAGGCCGGGATCGTTGAGAAGTCGGGCGCCTGGTTCTCCTTCGACAGCGAACGGATCGGCCAGGGACGCGAGAACGCCAAGACCTATCTCAAGGAGCATCCCGAGACGGCCGGGAAAATCGAGCGGGCGATCCGGCAGAACGCCGGGCTGATCGCCGGCCAGATCCTCGAAGGCGGGTCCGAGGACGCCGCCGAGGGCGCCGAGGCTGGCCCTGCCGAGGGCGAGAGTGAGGTGACGCCGCTTGCCGGAGGCGGCGGGCGCCGCGGACGCCGTGGCTAGCCGGGTACGCTGACCGCCCTCATGCAGAGAAGCGCCCGGCGGCCTGCCGCGGGGCGCGTCTCGTAGCACGCAAGGGCCTGATGGGCCGCTAAGGCCTGCTGGACAGGCCCGTTTCCTCACCTTATGTCTGACCCGGGACGCGCCCTTTCTCACCACCCGAGAGGGGGCGTCGGCGCTTTGTGTCCGGCGAATCGGCTAGGGTCGCTGCGATAGGCGCCGTCACGTCCGAGAGCGAACCAAGGTCCCCCTTAAGCGAGCCATGACCTCCGGCAAACGTACCCGTGCAGCAAGTCCAAGTGCGAACGCCGCGCGCGCCCCCGCCAAGGGCGGCAGCGCCAAGGTGGCGCACCACGCCGGTCCCGTGCCGAGCCGCACCAACGACATCCGCGCGGCCTTCCTCGATTTCTTCGCCAAGAACGAGCACCTCGTCCTGCCGTCGGCGCCGCTCGTGCCGCGCCACGACCCGACCCTGATGTTCACCAATGCCGGCATGGTGCCGTTCAAGAACGTCTTCACCGGCGCCGAGAGGCCGAAAGGGCCGCGTGCCGCGACCGCGCAGAAATGCGTGCGCGCCGGCGGCAAGCACAACGACCTCGACAATGTCGGCTACACCGCGCGCCACCACACCTTCTTCGAGATGCTCGGCAATTTCTCCTTCGGCGACTATTTCAAGGAGCGCGCCATCCTGCTCGCCTGGGAGCTTCTCACCCGCGATTTCGCGCTCGACAAGGAGCGCCTGCTCATCACCGTATTCGCCGACGACGACGAGGCGGCCGCGCTCTGGCGCAAGATCTCGGGCTTTCCCGACGAGAAGATCATCCGCATCTCGGGCAGCGACAATTTCTGGTCGATGGGCGATACCGGCCCGTGCGGGCCGTGCTCCGAGATTTTCTACGATCACGGCCCCGGCATCGCCGGCGGGCCTCCCGGCAGCGCCGATTCCGACGGCGACCGCTTCGTCGAGATCTGGAATCTCGTCTTCATGCAGTACGAGCAGCTTGCCGGAGGCAAGCGCGTCGATCTGCCCCGTCCCTCGATCGACACCGGCATGGGCATCGAGCGCATCGCCGCGGTGCTCCAGGGCACTCACGACAATTACGCCATCGACCTCTTCCGCGCCCTGATCGGCGCCTCGGTCGAGCTGACCGGGGTCCCGGCCGAAGGCGTCCACGCCCCGAGCCACCGCATCATCGCCGATCATTTGCGCGCCTCGTCCTTCCTCATCGCCGATGGCGTGTTGCCCTCCAACGAGGGACGCGGCTACGTGCTTCGCCGCATCATGCGCCGCGCCATGCGCCACGCCCACATCCTCGGCGCCAAGGAGCCTCTGCTCTATCGCCTGGTGCCGGCGCTCATCGGCGAGATGGGCCGCGCCTATCACGAGCTCGAACGCGGGCAGAGCCTGATCGAGGAGACGTTGAAGCTCGAGGAGACGCGCTTCCGCGAGACGCTCGAGCGCGGGCTTCGCCTGCTCGACGACGCGACCAAGGACTTGAAGCGCGGGGCGACGCTCTCGGGCGAGGTCGCCTTCAAGCTCTACGACACTTACGGCTTCCCCTACGATCTCACCGAGGACGCGCTCAAAGCCCGAGGCATCGGCGTGGATGCGCGCGGCTTCGCCGCCGCCATGGAGCGCCAGCGCGCCGAGGCGCGGAAATCGTGGGCGGGCTCAGGCGAGGCCGCGACCGAGAATTTGTGGTTCGAGCTGAAGGAGGAGCTCGGCGCGACCGAGTTCCTCGGCTACGAGACCGAGACCGCGTCGGGCGGCATCGTCGCGCTGATCAAGGAGGGCGCGCGCGTCGATGCCCTGAAGCAAGGCGAGCGCGGCATCGTCGTCGTCAACCAGACGCCGTTCTACGCCGAGTCGGGCGGCCAGGTCGGCGATCGCGGCACGCTCACCGGCGTTGACGGCGCGAAATTCGCGGTCGAGGACACGCAGAAGAAGCTGCACGCGCTCTACCTGCACGAAGGCGTCATGACCAAGGGCAGCTTGCGCGTCGGCGACGAGATGCTGCTCGAAGTCGATCATGCCCGCCGCCACCCGACGCGCGCGCACCATTCGGCGACGCATCTTCTCCATGAGGCGCTGCGCCAGGTGCTCGGGCTGCATGTGGCGCAGAAGGGCTCGCTGGTCGAGCCGGGGCGGCTCCGCTTCGACTTTTCGCATCCGAAACCCATGACCGATGACGAGATTCGCAAGGTCGAGGATTTGGTCAACGCCATGATCTTGCAGAATGCGCCGGTCGAGACCCATCTCATGACGCCCGACCAAGCCATCGAGCAGGGGGCGCTCGCGCTCTTCGGCGAGAAATACGGCGAGGAGGTGCGCGTCGTCAGCATGGGCGTCGATGCCAAGAGCGAGCGCGCCGGCCATGCCTATTCGATCGAACTCTGCGGTGGCACCCATGTGCGGCGCACCGGCGACATCGGCCTGCTCAAGATCGTGAGCGAGGGCGCCGTCGCCTCAGGGGTGCGGCGCGTCGAGGCGCTGACCGGAGACGCCGCGCGCGCCTATCTCGACGCGCAAGCCATGCGCGTGCGCGAGGCGGCCGAGCTGCTCAAGGTTTCGCCCGACGAGATGATCGCGCGCCTCTCCGCCGTCCTCGATGAGCGCCGCAAGCTCGAGCGCCAGCTTGCCGATGCCAAGCGCGATCTCGCTCTTGGCGGCGGCGGGGGAGGGGGCGGAGCGGCGGCGCCCGCCGCGCGCGAGATCGGCACGGTCAAGCTTCTCGCCCGCACCGTTCAGGGCGTCGCGCCCAAGGATTTGCGCGGCCTGGTCGATGACGGCAAGAAGCAATTGGGCTCGGGCATCGTCGCCATCGTCGGCGTGAGCGACGAAGGCAAGGCCGGCCTCGTCGTCGGCGTGACCGACGACCTCACTTCCGCTTACGACGCCGTCGATCTGGTCAAGGCCGGCGCCGAAGCGCTCGGCGGCAAGGGCGGCGGCGGCAGGCCCGACCTCGCCCAGGCCGGAGGCCCCGACGGCGCCCGCGCCGAGGACGCGCTCGAGGCGATCGCGGCGCGGATCGCGGCGCAAGCGGGCGGCCCCGGCGCCGCGTCCCGCGCGGAAAGCGCCTAAGCGAATGGCGGAAGAGACGGCCTGGCGGCGCTGGCGGCGGCAGGTCCACGACATTCTTGAAGTCGGCGGCGAAGCCCATCCCGTGGGCCGCGCGGTCAACGTCTTCATCGTCACGCTCATCTTCGCCAACGCCATCGCCTTCGCCGCCGAGACGGTTGACGACGTTGCCGCCCGCTACGGCGCCCTTCTCGACGCCTTCAACGTCTTCTCGGTGATGGTGTTTAGCGTCGAGTACGTGCTTCGCCTCTGGAGCGCCGTCGAAATTCCGATGTTGAGCCGCATGCCGCGCTGGCAGGCCCGGCTCCGCTTCGCGGCACGTCCGATCATGATCATCGACCTGCTCGCGGTGCTGCCCTGGTACTTGCAGCCTTTCTTTTCCGCCGACCTCAGAGCGCTGCGGGTGCTGCGCCTGTTCCGCCTGCTCAAGCTCGTGCGCTACTCGCCCGCGTTGCAAACGCTCGGCCGCGTCATCGAGGACGAGTATCGCGCGCTTCTCGGCGCCCTCCTCGTGATCCTGATCCTTCTCCTGTTCTCGTCCACGGCGATCTATTTCCTCGAACGCGATGCCCAGCCCGACAAGTTCGATTCGATTCCGGCGGCGGCGTGGTGGGCGCTCGCGACCCTGACCACGGTCGGCTACGGCGACGTGGTTCCCATCACCCCGCTCGGCAAGATCGTAGGCGGCATCGTCATGCTGCTCGGCGTCGGTATGGTGGCGCTTCCCGTGGCCATTATCGCCACCGGTTTCAGCCTGGAGTCGACCCGCCACCAGTTTGTCGTGACCTGGAGCATGGTCGCCCGTGTGCCGTTGTTCGCATCGATGGACGAGAGCGAGATCGCCGAAATTGCCAGGCTGCTCTACGCGCGGAGCTATCTTCCCGGCGTTCCCATCGTCCGCACCGGGGACGTGGGCGACGCCATGTTTGTCATCGCCAGCGGCGAAGCCGCCGTCGAGCTCGGGCCGCGGCGCCAGGTCGTGTTGAAGGACGGCGATTTCTTCGGGGAGATGGCGCTGCTCGAGCGGCGCCGTCACGCCCACGACGTGGTCGCCAAGACGCGGTGCCGCGTCTACGTGCTCGATGCGCCGTCGCTGGCGCGGCTTACCGAGCGGCATCCCGAGATCCTGGAGCGGATACGCGCCATGGCCGCGGCCCGCGCCGCCGCCGACAAGACGGCGCGTGCCACGCGCCGCAACCGCAAGCCCGCGCCGGCCAAAAGCGCGTCCGGCGGGAAGCAGCCGGCGTGAATTCGTCAGGCTGCGGCGCGGTCGGTCATTTCCTTGCGCAGATTGGCGTCGATCTTGTCGAGAAAACCGCCGGTCGAGAGCCATTTCTGGTCGGCCCCGACGAGAAGGGCGAGGTCCTTGGTCATGAAGCCTGCCTCGATCGTCGCGATCGTCACCCGCTCCAGCGTCTCGGCGAAATCGCCGAGCTCGGCGTTGTCGTCGAGCGTGGCCCGGTGTTTCAGCGCGCCGGTCCAGGCGAAGATCGAGGCGGTCGAGTTGGTCGAGGTCTCGCGGCCCTGCTGATGCTGGCGGAAATGGCGCGTCACGGTGCCGTGCGCCGCCTCGGCGAGGACGGTCTTCCCGTTCGGCGTCATCAGCACGCTCGTCATCAGACCGAGCGAGCCGAAGCCTTGCGCCACCGTGTCCGACTGGACGTCGCCGTCGTAATTCTTGCATGCCCAGACATAGCCGCCCGACCATTTCAGCGCCGCCGCCACCATGTCGTCGATCAGCCGGTGCTCGTAGGTCAGCCCGCGCGCCGCGAATTCGTCCTTGAACTCCGCCGCGAAGACCTCGGCGAAAATGTCCTTGAAGCGGCCGTCATAGGCCTTGAGGATCGTGTTCTTGGTCGAGAGATAGACCGGCATATCGCGGCGGAGGCCGTAGTTGAAGCTGGCGCGGGCGAAGTCGCGGATCGAATTGTCGAGATTGAACATGCCGAGCGCCACGCCCGATCCCTCGAACGCGTGCACGACATGCTCGATGCGCGCGCCGTCGGCGCCCTCGAAACGGATGGTGAGCTTGCCTTTGCCGGGCACGCGGAAATCGATGGCGCGATAGATGTCGCCGTAGGCATGACGGCCGATGATGATGGGCTTGGTCCATCCCGGCACCAGGCGCGGCACGTTCTTGCAGATGATGGGCTCGCGGAAGATCACCCCGCCGAGAATGTTGCGGATGGTGCCGTTGGGCGATTTCCACATTTTCTTGAGGCCGAACTCTTCGACGCGGGCCTCGTCCGGCGTGATCGTGGCGCATTTCACCCCGACCCCGCAGGATTGGATCGCGTGCGCGGCGTCGATCGTGACCTGGTCGTCGGTCAGGTCGCGATTCTCGATGCCGAGGTCGAAATAGAGGAGGGGCAGATCGAGATAGGGGAAGATCAGCTTCTCCTTGATCAGCTTCCAGATGACCCGCGTCATCTCGTCCCCGTCGAGGTCCGCGACCGGGTTCTTCACCTTGATCTTGTTCACGGGCGCAAATCTCCGGCGCGGGATGCAAATGCGATCAGGATGGGCGATGGCCCATTGCGAGCCACCCGCCCTCTATAGCATCGTCTCCGGCGATGAAGGCAAGACCGGAAAGAGCCGCGCGGCAGAAGCCGGCGAAAGCGTTCTCCCGCAAGCGGGCCCCCCGCAAGCGGGCCCCCCGCAAGCGGGCGCCCCGCAAGCGGGCGGCGCCGCGCCGCGCCACGCCCGGCACGAAGGAGGCAATGCCGGCCGTCATTCTCGTCAAGCCGCAGCTCGGCGAGAATATCGGCTTCGCCGCGCGCGCCATGGCTAATTTCGGGCTGACCGATTTGCGGCTGGTCGCGCCCCGCGACGGCTGGCCGAACGACAAGGCGCGAGCGGCGGCGGCCGGCGCCGCCGCTCTCGTTGACCGGGCGACCGTCTATCCGACCGTGGCCGAGGCCATCGGCGAGCTCAATTTCGTTCTCGCCTCGACCGCCCGGCCGCGCGAGATGGTCAAGCCCGTGCTCAGCCCCGCCCGCGCCGCGGCCGAGTTCAGGCGGCGCGGCGCCAAGGCCGAGCGAACCGGGGTGCTGTTCGGGCCGGAGCGGAGCGGCCTCGACAACGACACCATCGCCCTCGCCGATGCGATCCTGACCGCGCCCGTCAGCCAGGATTTCGCTTCGCTCAGCCTGCCCCAGGCCGTGCTCCTGTTCGGCTACGAATGGTTCAAGGGGGCAGCGTCCGCGCCCGCGCTGGGACGGGCGAAGACGCCGGCCGGGGCCAGAGCCGGCAAGACGGCGCATCCCCGCACGCGACCCGCGCGCCGTGCCGAGCTGCTCGCCTTATTCGCGCATCTCGAAGGCGAGCTCGATCGCGCCGGCTTCCTCTATCCGGCGGAAAAACGGCCCTCGATGGTGCGGTCCATCCGCAACATGTTTCACCGTATGAGTGCAACCGAGCAGGACGTGCGTACCTGGCGGGGAATCGAGGCTTCGCTCGCGGGCACGGCCCTGCGCCGCGGCCGGAAATCGTCATAGTTCCGCCCCGTTTCTCCTATTGCGATTGCCTCAACCGATGCTTAGCTTCCGGCGGGGAAGGGAAGAGGGGCGATCATGCAAAGGCGTTGTTTTTATTGGGGCGGTGCCATGGGCGTCGCAGTCGTGGCGCTGCTTGCGGCCTCGCCGCTCAAGGCTGCCGATCAAGCCGGTGTGCGGACTGTCGCCGAGGAGCTTGGTCAGCGCGCCGCCGCGCCGGAGGCGCAGAAGAAGGGCGGCCTCAGCGACAGCGCCGTGCGCGTGCTGATGAGCTATGCCTTCTCGGTCATTCCGGACCAGGAGGCGGGGCCTGACGGCAAGCAGGTCAAGCTCGACAAATCCGACCCGAACAAGTTCCTCATTCCCGACGACGACGCGCGCCGCATCATCCGCGCGGCCACGCGCTCGGCCTATGCCGAGGCCTGCGAGCTGCCCGATCTCGCCCAGGCCAACCACCAGGCTTTGCTACGGAGCGAAGCCGCGCGGAATGTCTGGACCAAGCAGCAATTCGTGATGGTGAACGCCCTTTACGTGTTTGCCGCCTCTTATTTCGCCGGAAACGTGAAGATCAGCGACAGCGAGCCGAGCGGGGCCGCAGGGGCGGCGAATCCGCCCAAAGAGGGCACGCCGGGACAAGATACGAGCCTCGTCACGCCGAAACGGCCGCAATGCCCGCCGGAGCAGAAACAGAAGGTTATGGCCGCCATCACCGCCTATGTTCAGTCGATTCCGGCCGCTCCGGCGCCTAAGGCCGCGGCTCCGGCCCCGGCACCGGCCCAGCCGGCCTCGTCCAGCGCCAATTGACACTTTCCGCCATTCGCGTGTAACAGAGCGCGGGCGGAGCCTTGGTTTCCTTGGTTTCGCCCCTGCCGGACTTGAGGTTCGGCTCTCAGGCTCTCACCTTCTCGGTGCTAACGACCGGCGCGGGGATCGGCCCCGCGAAAGCGCTTGATTTGACTTTGGAGTATTCGACGCATGACGAAACGCATTCACGCCAAGCATAAGATCGACCGAAGGCTCGGCGAGAATATCTGGGGCCGTCCCAAGAGCCCCTATAACAAGCGCGAATATGGCCCCGGCGAACACGGCCAGCGCCGGCGCGGCAAGCTCTCCGATTATGGCCAGCAGCTCCGCGCCAAGCAGAAGCTGAAGGGCTATTACGGCAATATCACCGAGAAGCAGTTCAAGGCCATCTATCACGAGGCGGCGCGGCTGCGCGGCGACACCTCCGAGAAGCTGATCGGCCTCTTGGAGCGCCGCCTCGACGCCATCGTCTATCGCGCCAAGTTCGTGCCGACCGTGTTCGCGGCGCGGCAATTCGTCAGCCACGGCCATGTGCGGGTCAACGGCAGGCGCGTCAACATCCCGAGCTATCGCTGCCGCGAGGGCGATGTCATCGAGGTGAAGGACAAGGCCAAGGACGCCGGCATGGTGCTCGAATCGGCGCAGAGCGGCGAGCGCCAAGTGCCCGACTATCTCGATGTCGATCATAACAAGATGACGGCGAAGCTCACCCGCGTGCCGACGCTCTCCGACGTGCCCTATCCCACGATCATGGAGCCGAACCTCGTCGTCGAGTTCTACTCGCGCTAGGGGTCACGGCCCGGCGGCGAGGAGGACAGCGCCGCCGGCGATCAGCGCAACGCCCGTTGCCTTGGCCACGGCGGCGCCGAACGGCGCCAGCTTCTCGACCGCCACGAGGAGCGTGAGCGCCGCGATCCAGATCAGGTTCATCACGCCCCCCACGAACAGCAGCAGCATCAGCGCGGCGCAGCAGCCGAGACAGTAGGCGCCGTGGGCGACGCCCATGCGGAAGGCGCCCCCTATGCCGGCGCGCCAATGAGCCGCGAGAAACGACAACGGCCCGCGGCAATGGTTGAGGCAGGCTTGCTTGAGCGGGGTGAGCTGGTAGAGACCGGTCGCGATCAGGAGCGCCGCCGCGAGATAGGGCGGGCTCAGGCTCATCATCGCCGACATCGCGCCGAGGCGCTCGAGGCCGAACTGCGCGCACACGGCGAACAGGCTGAACCCAATCCAGACGGCGAGATAGCCGGACGCGAAGGCCGAAATCGCCGCCCGGACGCGGGTGCTCGCGGGGTCGCTTCCTTTGCGCACGACGCGGGCATAGAGCAGCACCATGGGCGCGGTCCCCGGCAGCATCATCGCCACCATCATGACGACCCACATGAAGAAGACGATGAGCCAGTAGGAGAGGCTCCAGGCCGCGGCCGGCGCCGGCGGCGCGGCCGGAACCCCCCAGCCGCTCATGGCGAAGGGATCCATGCCGGTGCCGGCGCCTGCAATCGTCGCCAGCCACGCCAGCAGCGCGAGCAGGAGAATCGCCGCGAGAACGACGGCGTCGTCGCGCCTGAACAGCGTCTCGACGGCGGCCATCGCCTTCAGCGCACCATGCCGCTCTGGCACAGATGAATCTCGGCGAATTGCCCGTAAGTGTTTTCGAGTTCGAACTGGATCGGGCCCAGCGTCTTCGACGAACCGCGTCCGATCTCGGCCTCGGCGAACTCGAAGCCTTCGGGCTGGACGATCCGGACGCGATGTTCGGCGCCGGTCACCGGATTGACGATCGGCGCGCCTTCCGCCTCGACCACGCCCTCGATCTTGGCCCTGGCCGTGCGCGCGCCGATGTCCATCTCGAAATCGATGTCGGCCACGAGCGGCTCATGGAGGGTGTCGCAGGTCGAGGAGAAGACGGAAAACACGGTGGCGCCGGGCTCGGTGTCCTCGCCGCGGAGGATGCGCAGAAGCGCCGCGCGCTGCTCGGGCGTGGCGCGGCGGTCGAGCACGTGCACGCCCTCGCCCTTGCCTTCGTGGATCGGGCCGGGCCAACGGAAGATTCCCGCGGCTTTCAGCCCGTCGAGTCGCGTCGAGCCATGGAAGCCGCGCTCGATCTCATAAACCGCGAAGCCGTGGCAATGGCCGTGGGTCGGCAATGCATTGAATTGACACGGGCAGCCGTAGGAGCAGTTGCAATTCCCGAACTCGCGTCCCTTGATTTCCCATTTTGTCACCACGCTGCCTCCATGCGACCACGATGCTCAATTCTAACGGGTAAAATGCGGAATATTATGGGCATGGCCGCTGACTCAGAGGGTGCGACGGGGCGCCGCAACGGCGCACCGGAGCGCAGCTCGCAAATCCTGCGCCTCGCCGATGGCAGGCGGATCGGGTTCGCCGAATATGGCGACCCACAAGGTTTGCCGGTCCTCGCCATTCACGGCACACCGGGCTCGCGCTTCATGTTCGCGCTCACCGACCGGGCGGCGCGCGAGCGGCGATTGCGCGTCGTGGCGCCCGAGCGGCCGGGCTACGGGCTCTCGGACTTTCAGCTTCAGGGGAGTCTCGCCGAGGCCGCTTCTGACCTTGAGCAATGCGCCAATGCGCTTGGCTTGCGCCGCTTCGCTCTGATCGGCGTTTCCGGCGGCGGTCCTTACGCCGTCGCCGCCGCGGCCGCCATGCCGCGCCGCATCGCGTTGCTTGCCCTCGTCAACCCCGTCGGTCCGATTGCCGAATATGAGCGCCGCATCCGCATGTCGAGGACCCATCGGCTGATCTTCACCCGGCTCGCCCGTTCCGAGACGGTCTGCACCGCCTTCTTCTGGTCGCTGCGCAGCCTAGTGCATTTTGCCCCGGGGCTTTGCTATCGCGCGCTTCAGCAGCGTGTGCCGGCCTCGGATCGGGCGGTGCTCGTCCGCGACGAGGTAAGAGCCAATCTCCGGGCGGCTCTCCAGGAGGGATTGCGGCCCGGCATCGACGGCGCTCGCCAGGATTTGCGCCTCTACTGCGCCAGCTGGCGGCTGCCGCTCCGCGACATCGACGTGCCGGCGGTGCTGTGGCAGGGCAGCGACGATGCCATCGTGCCGCCGGGGGCGGCCTACGAGCTTGCCGAGACCCTGCCCAATTGCCGGCTCGACGTCGTCCAGGGCGGCGGCCACTATTGGATCTTCTCGGGCTTCGAGCGCGTGCTCGACGCGGCGAGAGCCGCGCTCGGCGGTCCCCCGCCGCGCGGCTAGCCG
>JBFWTF010000050.1:12302-13875 GCA_050247995.1 Methyloceanibacter sp.
TTACGCCAAGAAGGGCGTCGGCTCCGACATCGCGCTCCGCGTCTATACCACGCGCCTTCTCGGCCGCGACCCGCTTCTTGTGCTGCATGGCGGCGGCAACACTTCGGTCAAGACGCGCGCGAGCGATGATCTCGGCGAGACGCATGAAGTCATTGCCGTCAAAGGCTCCGGCGCCGACATGGCCGATATCGAGCCCTGGGGCTTGCCGGCGGTGAAGCTCGAGCCTTTGCGGCGCCTGCGCGCGCTGGACGCGCTCTCCGACGAAGCCATGGTCAACGTTCAGCGGCTGAACCTGCTCGATTCCACCGCGCCCAATCCGTCGGTCGAAACGCTGCTGCACGCCTTCCTTCCGCACAAATTCGTCGATCACACCCATGCCGCCGCCGTGCTCGCGCTCGTCGATCAGCCCGACGGCGAGGCGCTCGCGCGCGAGGTCTACAATGGGCGCATGGGAATCGTGCCCTATATCGCGCCGGGCTTCGGCCTGGCCAAGGAAGCGGCCGAAATGTTCGAGGCCAAGCCCGACGTCGAGGGCCTCATCCTGCACAAGCACGGCATCTTCACCTTCGGCGCGAACGCGCGCGAAGCCTATGAGCGCATGATCGAGATGGTGTCCTTGGCCGAGAGCCGCTTGCGCCAGGGGCGTCCCGTCGTCTTTGCGGCGCGCGCGCTTGCCGCGGCGACAGCCTCGGCGGCGGAGATCGCCCCGATCATCCGCGGCGCCGTCGCCATCAGAGGCGAGGGCGCCGAGCCCGTCCGCTTCATCGCCGATTTCCGCACCGGGCCCGAGATCCTGAGCTATGTGAACGGCGCGGAGCTTGCCTCCTACAGCCAGCGCGGCGTGGTGACGCCCGATCATATCATTCGCACCAAGAACAAGCCGCTCGTCGTGCCCCATCCCGAGGCGGGCAAGCTCGATGCCTTCGCCGCCGCCGTGCGCGAGGCGGTGACCGAGTTCGCCGGCGCATACGACGCCTATTTCGCCCGCGAGAACGCGGGCGCGGGCCACAGCAAGACCAAGCTCGATTCCGCCCCCCGCGTCGTGCTCGTGCCGGGCGTCGGCCTGTTCGGCCTCGGGCGCACGGCCAAGGATGCGCGCATGGCCGCCGACCTCGCCGAGAACACCGTCCGCGTCGTCACCGATGCCGAAGCGATCGGCCGTTACGAGCCGCTGCCCGAGAGCGACCTCTTCGCGCTCGAATATTGGAGCCTCGAGCAGGCCAAGCTCAAAGGCGCGGTGGCGAAGCCGCTCACCGGGCAAGTGGCGCTCGTGACCGGCGCCGGCGCGATCGGCGCCGCCACGGCCAAGGCGCTCGCCGCCGAAGGCGCGGCGGTCGCGATCGTCGATATCGACGGCGACAAGGCGCAAGAGGCGGCGGCCGCCGTCAAGGGCCTCGGGCTGCAATGCGACGTGACCAAGCCGGATCAAGTCAAGGCGGTCTTCACTGCGCTCGCGGAAGCGTTCGGCGGGATCGACATTCTCGTATCGAATGCCGGCGCCGCGTGGCAGGGCCGGATCGGCGACGTTTCCGACGAGACTTTGCGCAAGAGCTTCGAGCTCAACTTCTTCGCG
>JBFWTF010000051.1:0-13833 GCA_050247995.1 Methyloceanibacter sp.
TCTCCGCCGACGGCGGAACGGAGAACACCGCGCGAAGCATGCCGGCGGCAACGATGAGAAGGGCGAGAGCGGCGATGGCCGGGGTCGAAACGCGATCGACGCGGGAGCGCGCCGACGCGGGCGAAACATTCGCTCCGGGCGCCGCAAGCGGCGAAGCCGCCTTCGGCGCGGCGATGGTTTGGGGACGGGGGCGTGACGTAGCCGCCGCGGTCCCGGCCGGGGGCTCAATGCGCGAAATGCGGCGCTGAAGCGCGGCCGCCCGCGTGAACGGGGGCTCGCCCTCGGAACGACGCGGCTCAGGCGTTGAACGGGACTCGATCCGCCGCTCGATCGCGGCCGCCCGCGTGAACGGGGGCTCGCCCTCGGAAAGACGCGGCTCAGGCGTTGAACGGGACTCGATCCGACGCTCGATCGCGCGCGCGAGAGCGAAGGGTGCGGCGAAGACGAGGCTCACGGCAAACCGGCCGGCGCTCCGCATAGCCAATTTGCGATTGAGGAGACGGCGGTGACGCTCGATCTCCTCGGCCCAGCTCGCACGATGGCTGTCCAGCCACGCGCCGTGGCTTTCAAGCTCCTGCTGCGTCGCGGCGATGATGCGGCTCGACAGCCGGAACGCCCTGTTGGCGCGGGCGATCTTTGCCTCGACCTGGTCCGACAACCGCGACACGACTCCGATTCCCACTTTTCAGGCGGGTCGCGCGCAAGGCTCGGGAACGCAAAAGACGAACGACTTTAGCTTCCCCCCGTGCTTGCCGTACGGGGCGGGCCTGGCGCGCAGCATCCGCTGCACCCGTGCCCGTGAATCACAGCGCTAAGCTTTTAAGAAAGACTGAAATGGGAGGCCCGCGTTCCGCGTTGCTTAAGCCTTGGTTGCGGGCGGCTTGCAGCGGGTTAACGCGGCGCGCCGACCGTCCAGGCCTCCGGCGCGGCGTTGCGGCCAAACAAGCGGAACAGCTTACGCTGGCGCCGCTCTTCCTTCTTTGCGGCCCGATCGCGTTTCCCTTCGGGTGCAAGCTCGTCGGGCCGCATGGTTCCGACCTCGTTTGTGGCCTGCATGGGCTTTGCGGCGAAACGCGGCGTTTGCGCTTTCGGCGCCGCAAGGGGGGTCGCCGGCGCCGGAAGCGGCTCGGCGCTCGCTTGCGTTACGGGCTGGCCTTGCCCCGGCGCGTCGATCGCGACCAGATATTTCTCGAAAACGAAGCCGCGCTCCTGGGTTGCGGGGTCGAGCAGCTCGATCCAGCCGCTTTCGCGCCCAACGATCTGCAATTCCTTCCCTTGCGGGTAGAATTTCGTGACGGGAGACGAAATGGAGGCCGCGCTGTGCGCCCGCGCCCCGTGGATCACCTTGGCCCAGGCGGCATGCGCAGGATCAGGGATCGCGGCGGCGGGCATCGCGGTCTCCGCCGCGCGGCGGGCGCCGGTATCGGCGATTGGCGGCGAAGCTTCGATTTCCGCGGCGTCGTAAGGCTGATAGAGGGCTTCCTGCTTCAGGACGTCGGACGTCCCGACCGGCTGCGCGCCTTCGCTATCGCCGTCCAAAGACTGAAGGGTGGAGCCCCAGGAGCGGAGCTTGCGCTCGCCGTCAGGAAGAGGCTCAAGCCTTGCGGTCGAGACCTTCTCAACCGCATTCCCCTCCCGCTCCACGTTCGCGGGAAGCAACATGTAGGCGGTCACGCCCGCCAAACTCAACAAAATCAGTGCCCGCATCATGGCCAGGTCTCCTCCCTGGCCCCCGTTCCTCTATGTTGGCTTCAACGCCTTGAATTTCAACCTACGCCTTTGCCGGCGACGGCACAAGAATCAGGCTGCCAACGCGATAACGAAATCCTAAGCCGGGGGCCTTGGCGAAAGACGCGGTGAGACGGACAGAGGTTCACCTGGGCAAGGCGGATCCGGCGGCGCGGTCGATGCCGGCGGCACTTTTCCGCCGGCTCGATCTTGACGCACCAGCCTCGCGGCGCCCGCGGCAGCGCTCAGCACCGATCTGGGCCGCGTCTGGCGCGCGCCGGCGACCACGGCAAGGGCCGTTACCGCCGCCAAGGTTGCTGAGACTGGGCATGCCCGCATTGCGTGCGACAACGACATGGCGCCTGCCGGAAGTTGAACTTGCAATTGCGGACGAGGGGGTGCAGCCTTGCTGAAGGGAGGGCAGTCTCTGATCCTCCTTGAGCCATGACTTTAGCGCCGTCTGCAATCGGTTGCGGGACGTATCCCAAAACCGGCCGAGCATCGGGGGTGACGGTGGGGGCGGAACCGTTCCATTTCATCATGATCAAGCCGTCGCATTATGACGACGACGGCTATCCCATTCAGTGGGTGCGGTCGGCTATTCCCTCCAACACCTTGGCGTGTCTTTTCGCTCTTGCCGACGATGCGCGAGGCCGTCAGGTGCTCGGCCCCGACATCGATATCCGCCTCCACACTTATGACGAGACCAATCGGCGCGTGCACCCCCGGCGCATCATGCGCATGATCCGCAAAGAAGGCGGAAGGGCGCTGATCGGGCTGGTCGGCGTGCAGTCGAACCAATTTCCACGTGCCGTCGATTTGGCGAGGCCGTTCCTTGCCGGCGGTTTTCCGGTCTGTATCGGCGGCTTTCACGTGTCAGGCTGCATTGCGATGCTGCCGGAAATGCCGCCCGAGATGAAGGAAGCCCAGGCGCTCGGGATTTCCTTTTTCGCCGGCGAGGCCGAGGAGCAGCGGCTCGACCGGGTGTTGCAAGATGCGTGGAACGGAAAACTGGCCCCGCTCTACAACCACATGAAGGATTTGCCGGCGCTCGCCGGCGAGCCGCCGCCGATCTTGCCGCGCAAGCATGTGCGCCGCACGGCGGGGTCGTTGTCGAGCATCGATCTCGGGCGCGGCTGCCCCTATCAATGCTCCTTCTGCACCATCATCAACGTGCAGGGGCGCAAGAGCCGGTTCCGCTCGGCGGACGATCTGGAGCAGCTGGTGCGCCGGAACGTCGCCCAAGGAATCAATCGCTTCTTCATCACCGACGATAATTTCGCGCGCAACCGCGACTGGGAGAAGCTGGTCGATCGGCTGATCGAATTGCGCGAGGAGGGATTGAATATCGGGTTCACCATTCAGGTCGATACGCTCTGTCACCGCATCCCGAATTTCATCGAGAAGACGACCCAGGCCGGCGTGCGGCGGGTGTTCATCGGACTTGAGAACATCAACCCCGACAATCTGATCGCGGCCAAGAAGCGGCAGAACAAGATCACCGAATATCGTTACATGCTGCAGAAATGGCGCAAGCACGGCGCCACCACCACTGCCGGCTACATTCTGGGCTTTCCCGGCGACACGCGCGAATCGATCCTGCGCGACATCGAGATCATCAAACGGGAACTGCCGCTCGATGTGCTGGAATTCTTCTTCCTCACGCCCCTGCCTGGTTCCGAGGACCACAAGGTTCTTCTCGACAAGGGCGCGTGGATGGATTCCGATCTCAACAAATACGATCTCGATCATCGCGTCAGTCACCATCCGCGGATGTCGGATGCGGAATGGGAGGACGCTTACAGGGCCGCGTGGCAGGCCTATTACACGCCCGATCATGTCCGCTCGATCCTGCGCCGGGTCGCCGCCAACAAGCTGGGCCGGCCCAACGCGACGCTTTCGACGATCCTGTGGTTCTATCTGATGGTCGCCTTCGAAAACGTGCACCCGCTCGAGGGCGGCGCCTTCCGCTTGAAGTTTCGCCGCGACCGGCGGCACGGCCTGAAGCGCGAAAATCCGCTCATCTTCTACCCGCGCTATCTCGGCGAGATCGTGCGCAAAGCGTGGGGCTATTGGTCGGTCTACCGGCAGCACAAGAAGACCTTGAACGAGGTCCTTCAGGCGCCGGATCGCCGGAGCTACAGCGATCTCGCCATCGCGCCGTCGCAGGAGGAGGAACTCGATACGCTCGAGCTGTACAAGGCGACGCGCGGGGGCGATGCGGCGGTGGCGAAAAAGCGCAAAGAGGACGTGGCGCGCGAGGCGCTGCGGGCATCCCACGATGACCTGAATGAAGACGTGGTCAGCGCCGAGCGCCGGCCGATGGCTCAAGCGGCCCGTTAGCAGACCTCGGAAGTGCTTGAAAAATGGTGCCGCCAGACTGGATTGAACAGTCGACCCCGTCATTACCAATGACGTGCTCTACCACTGAGCTATGGCGGCTTTCGACGTCCCGGGCTCGAGCCCGAAAGGACCGAGCGGCCCCGGGGCAAGACCTTGCGCCTCAAGGCCCGTTAAGGGCCTTTCGCGCGCGAAACTGCCATAGCGGCAGCGCGCGTGCAAGGCGAGGCGCCGTTGGCGGGGTGCGCCCGGAACCACCCCAATGTAAGTACGCCGCTAATCCTGATCGAGTAGGATCACCCCCGCAATGAGCGAAGCCAAGAAGCCAAATCCGGCCGGAAAGGCCAAAGCAGAGGCGCGTAAAGCCCGGCTCGCGGCGGCACTTAGGGCAAATTTGTTGAAACGCAAGGAGAATGCGCGGCCAAAGGAGCCCGCCAGGGATCGCAATGAGGGGAGACAGCGTTAGGCACAAAGGAGTAGATTGGAGTGTTGGCGGAGACCTGACGGGGGCTCGGCCGACGAAGACGGGGGTCTTCGCCCAATCAAGAAAAACGAGGCGCAGGGGCGCGAGGGAGTAACGTCATGGACCGCATCCGCATTGTCGGCGGCAGGCGCTTGACCGGGACCATTCCCATCAGCGGCGCCAAGAATGCCGCGCTTCCTTTGATGATCGCGAGCCTTCTCACGCGCGAGACGCTCACCTTGCATAACGTGCCGCGCCTTGCCGACGTCAACCTGCTTGCGCGCATTCTCGGCAATCACGGCGTCGATGTCACCATCGCGGGAAAACGGCCAAACCAGCGTTCGAGCGACGGCCAGACCTTCCGCCTCACGGCGACGGAGATTGTCGATACCACCGCGCCTTACGAGATGGTGGCGCGCATGCGGGCGAGCTTCTGGGTGCTCGCGCCGCTGGTTGCGCGTTGCGGCCGGGCGCGAGTTTCGCTGCCGGGCGGCTGCGCTATCGGCACGCGTCCCGTCGATCTTCACCTCGCCACGTTGAAGGCTCTCGGCGCCGAGATCGATCTCGACGGCGGCTATGTCAATGCGCGGGCGCCGCGCGGGCTGACGGGCGGACGCGTCGACCTCACGAAAGTTTCGGTGGGCGCGACCCACAACGCGCTCATGGCCGCGGTGCTAGCCCGCGGCGAGAGCTTGATCGAGAACGCGGCGCGCGAGCCGGAAGTCGCCGATCTCGCCCATTGCTTGGTGCGGATGGGCGCGCGGATCGAGGGCATCGGCACATCAACCTTGTGGGTGCAGGGGCGCGACACGATGCACAGCGCCGAGCACAGCGTTCTGCCCGACCGCATCGAAACCGGGACCTACGCCATGGCGGCCGCGATCACCGGCGGCGATGTCTTGCTCGACGGCGCCCGTCCCGATCTCCTGCGCGAGGCGCTCGACACGCTGCGCTCGACGGGAGTCGAGATCGAGGAACGGCCGACCGGCATCAGGGTTGCGCGCAACGGCGGCGGGCTCGCGGCGGTCAAGGTCGAGACCCAGCCCTTCCCCGGCTTCCCGACCGATCTCCAGGCCCAGCTCATCGCTCTGATGTGCACGGCCCAGGGCACCTCGGAGGTGCGCGAGACGATTTTCGAGAATCGCTTCATGCACGTGCAGGAACTGGCACGGCTCGGCGCCAGCATCGAGCTCAAGGGCGATACCGCCCTGGTGACGGGCGTCAGCGGGCTCAAGGGTGCGCCGGTCATGGCGACCGATCTCAGGGCCTCGGTCTCGCTCATCATCGCCGGGCTCGCGGCCCAAGGGGAGACGACCATCGGCCGGGTTTACCATCTCGACCGCGGCTTCGAGCGGATCGAGGAGAAGCTCGGCCAGTGCGGGGCCCAGATCGAGCGGCTCTCGAACTAGGCGAGGGCCCCAACTTGACGGTTTCCTGCCGCGCTCAAAGCGTGGTAGGTCGAGTTGCGAACCAGCCCTCACCCCTTTTGCCCATGGAACCGTTGAAACTCATCGCCCTTGACGAGGAAGACTTGGCCGTCCTGTCCTCGTTGCTCCAGGACGCGGTGCTGCGCGTGGCCGATATGACCTATCTGCCGAAGCAGAGGCGCTTCGCCGCCGCGCTCAACCGCTTCGAATGGGAGAAGACGCCGAAGGACGCGGACAAGAACAAGGAATATTTGCGCCGGCGCACGGCGCTCCGCTTCGACCGGGTGTTCAGCGCCAAGCTGAAGAACGTGAAGCCCGGGGTCGGGGACCGGGTGCTGTCCCTGCTTGCCGTCCGCTTCACGCCCAAGGAGCCGCCTTCCGGCACGCTCACGCTCACCTTCTCGGGCGACGCCTCGATCCAGCTCGAAGTCGAATGCATCGAGGCCGAACTCAAGGACCTCGGGCCCGAATGGCGCACGCGCTTCAAGCCCCAGCATCCCGGCGATGAGCCGGGCGCCGGCAATGCGCCCGGCGCCGGCGGCGCTTAGACCGCTCATTCCCATGGCCTTGTGGCTCAAATCCGCCGACCCCAATTTCGAGGACGGTTTCAAGGCGCTGCTCGCGCAGAAGCGCGAACAGTCCGAGGACGTCAACGACAGGGTCGCCGCCATCCTCGCGCAGGTGCGCGCCGGTGGCGACCGTGCGCTCGCCGATCTCACGCTCAAGCTCGACGGCCTCGATCTCGGCAAAGCCGGCATGAGAGTGAGCGAGGCCGAGATTGCCGCGGCAGGGGGCCAGGTCAACAAGAAGACGCGCGATGCGCTTCAGCTCGCCCATGACCGCATCCTCGACCATCACAAGCGGCAATTGCCCAAGGACGACCGCTATCGCGATGCGCTCGGGGTCGAGCTCGGCACGCGCTGGACGCCGGTCGCCTCCGCCGGGCTCTACGTGCCGGGGGGGACAGCGAGCTATCCGAGCTCGGTGCTGATGAACGCGCTGCCCGCGCGGGTCGCGGGCGTTTCCCGCATCGTCATGGTCGTGCCGGCGCCGAAGGGCGTGCTCAATCCGCTCGTGCTCGCCGCCGCCGAACTTGCCGGGGTGAACGAGATCTACCGGATCGGCGGCGCGCAAGCGATCGCCGCACTCGCCTACGGCACCGAGACCATCGCGCCCGTGGCCAAGATCGTCGGCCCCGGCAACGCTTATGTCGCGGCGGCAAAGCGCCAGGTCTATGGCCAGGTCGGCATCGACATGGTGGCGGGCCCTTCGGAGGTGGTGGTGATCGCCGATCGCGACAACGACCCGGCCTGGATCGCCTCGGACCTTCTCGCCCAG
This sequence comes from Methyloceanibacter sp., assembly GCA_050247995.1. Classification (GTDB taxonomy): domain Bacteria; phylum Pseudomonadota; class Alphaproteobacteria; order Rhizobiales; family Methyloligellaceae; genus Methyloceanibacter. The sequence goes on from JBFWTF010000051.1 coordinate 7,297, forward strand.
GCCGAGCACGACGAGGCGGCGCAAGCGATCCTGATCACCGACGACGCCGCCTTCGGCCGCGACGTCGCGGCGGCGGTCGAGGCCGAGCTTGCGGTCTTGCCGCGCGCCGAGACCGCGCGGGCGAGCTGGCGCGATTTCGGCGCCATCATCGTCGTGCGCGACCTCGACGAAGCGCCGGCGATCGCCGACCGCCTCGCGCCCGAGCATCTCGAGATCGCCACGAACGATGCCGATGCGCTCGCCGCGCGCGTCGCCAATGCCGGAGCGATCTTCATCGGCCGCTACACGCCAGAGGTGATCGGCGACTATGTCGCGGGCTCGAACCACGTGCTGCCGACGGCGCGCAGCGCGCGCTTCGCCTCAGGGCTTTCCGTGCTCGACTTCATGAAGAAGAGCTCGATCCTGAAACTCGCGCCTGAGCAGCTCGCAGCGCTCGGCCCCGCCGCCATGACGCTCGCCGAAGCCGAAGGGCTCGACGCCCATCGCCGTTCCGTCGCCATCAGGCTCAATATAAGAGACTAGGCCATGAGCGAAGAAGATCAGGGCGAAGAGCTCAAAGTGTGGCCGGACCAGGCGCGGCTGATCGAGGTGACGCTCGACGAGGCCTCGATCGGCCGCCACACCCAGGAGGTCGAGCACGAGCGCGAGGTCGCGATCTTCGATCTCCTGGAGAAGAACTGCTTCGCGCTCGAGAATCACGGCGCGGGGCCGTACACGCTCAAGCTCTCGCTGGCGGAGAACCGTCTCGTCTTCACCGTGGGCGACGAGGCGCGGGCGCCGATCCAGCACGTGATGCTGTCGCTCTCGCCCTTCCGCCGCATCGTCAAGGACTATTTCCTGATCTGCGACAGCTATTACCAGGCGATCAAGACGCAGCCCGCCTCGCGCATCGAGGCGATCGACATGGGACGGCGCGGTCTGCACGACGAGGGCAGCCGGCTCTTGCAAGAGCGGCTCAAGGGCAAGATCGCCGTCGATATCGCTACCGCGCGGCGCCTGTTCACCCTGCTCTGCGCGCTCCACTGGAAGGGCTGAACCGAGGCCCGGTTCACCCTTCCCCTGGCAAGAGCCGGCCGTCGCCTAGAAGCTCAACGATCCCCCGCCGAGCAACCGGTACTCGGCTTCCGACTGCTCACCGTTGAGGTCGTTCACGATCGGCAGTCCGACCGAAACGAAGCCGGACCATGCATTCGCGGTGAGCCTCACGCCCGGAGAGAGATAGACGACGTTGCCGCCGGAGTTGGGATCGCTTTCGCCCGAGATCGTCTCCTCCGCCTGCCACTCGCCGTTGATCTCAAGCGCGGCATCGACGGCTAAGCCTCCGCCGGTCTCCGGCTGTTCAGCATGGTGACGGTGGTCGTCACCTTGCCGGTGCTCGTGCGCCGCAGGAAGCGGTTGGCCAGCGCCGATGAGCCGGTAGGAAACCGCGCCATTGTAGTGCAACCGGTCGCCGAGATTGGTGTCTTGGGCGCCCTCGCCGGCCGCGGCATAGAGCAGATTTGAGTCGAGCGACCACTTTCCACTACCGAGGCTGAAGGCCAGCCCGAAGAGGCCGTCCCAGGAGCCGGAACCCGGCTGGAGCTCGGTCTCGAACAACTCACCCTGATTGTCTCGCTCATCGGTCGCGCCGGTCGGCGTCTTAACGCCGAACAGAAGCGCGGCGCGAGGTCCCGAGCCTTGTCCCAGGAAGCGGTACTGGCCGAGGAGCGAGAGGTCGCCAATCCCTTCGCTGGTGCCGCGGGCGATGATCTCGGGCATCGCTTGTTCGTGATCGTGACCGTCATCGTCGTGATGGTCCGCGCCGGCGGCGTCATCCTCGTGGGCGTGTTCCCCTTCGCGAATCCCGGTCCGGATCACGTAGGGCAGTTGCAGCGAGACCATCAGCCGGTCAGTCACCCCGTAGGACAGCCCCACCGAAGGGCTCTCAAGCGTGGCAAGGCTATGCACGTGCTCGTCGTTCAGGGCCGCCGCCGCCAAGGTCGCGTCGCTCAGCTCGTCGAACGCGATGTACTCGAAGGCCGACCAGGCACTGAAGGCGCCTTGCTCCAAGGTCGCTGCCGGGATGGTGACGATGGGCCCGGACGTGCCGGTGCCGGAAACGCCGGATGGATGGTGCGCCATGGCCGGCGAAGATATGGCGGTGAGCGCCAGGCCGGCGAACGCGAATAGGCAAAGTCTCAGCATTAGGAGTCCCCCCTTTGGTCCTCGCATGACGGAAATCGAGAATTGTTCGGCAGTCACAGGCCCGCGCACGCGAGGTCCGGCCACGCGCGGCCGGTTCGTGTCGCGTGCGATGCGCCCGCCAGGGCGCGATAGAGCCTTGTCGCTAGGCGAGGAAGGGGGGAGCCCGAGGCTGGGCCGAGAAGGCCCATGCGGGCTTCGCGCGCGGGCCTTCAACGCGGAGCCCGGTGGCAAGCTTCAGAGCCGAACGAGGCTGCAGAACGTCGAGGGCGACGGGCAGTATCCCGCCGCAGGAGCCGCCGCAGGCAACCCTGCACGCCAGGGAGCAGCAGCCGCAATCGGCCGAGCGATGGTCCTTGCCGGGGTCCTTGCCGGGGAGCTGCTGCTGGGCAACGGCCCCTTTGGCCGTGCAGAGCACGATGCTCCCGCCGGAGGCAAGCGCCCCCGCATGAGCGCCGGACGCGATCGAGACGACGATGGCCTGGAGCGCCAGCGCCGCAGCCACGACCAGGGCGATGCAGTCTTTTTCTCGGCGGAGCCAGCCCATTGGTCATGTCCTAGGGGACCGAGCCGCCGGGAGCAAGCTTCAAGTCCGCCATGGCCACGATGCAAATCAGGGGCCGCTAGCGACACAGGGCTGCACATAAAGTAAAAGAGCCCCGGCGAAGGGCCGGGGCTCCAAGGGGATCACCGCTCGAGGCTAGCCTTTCGAGCAGCTCTGGGACGCATCGTCCCACTTCATGCCGGCCTTCTCGCAATCGGCCTTGGTCGAGGGCGCATCGCCGGCCATGGCAGAGCCTGCCGCAAGGCCGAAGGCTACGAGCGTCGCGATGAGAGTTCGCATGAGACTGTTCTCCTTCTTATTGTCTCGGGGGGATGAGCAAAGCTAGACGCGGAGTTCGGCTTATCGATGCTGCCCTCGTGGCCCTTCGGCGACATTGCTGGGGCAGAGCGATGACAGGCGGTGCGAACCCGATGGCGTAAGTCAAGCGGCCACGGGCCGATCCCGCAACCATCGATTATGGACGGGCCGGCCATTTTCCGCTCGACCCACACCCGGCTTGGGGCATCCCCGGCCGGCAGTCGCGGACCGCTCCGAATAAAATCAAATGCCAGACACCTCGCGACCCGACCTAGATCGGACATTCAGCACAGGGAGCTTTGCACTCGTCCCGATTCACGTTAAGGATTGGGCATGAGGAGTGACGCGGACGCGGCGTAACGTTCCATAGCGTCCGGTCGGATGCTCGTTCGCTTTAGTGTTCCGCATTGCCGAGCCTTTCGGGGAAGGCGACTCATGGCGACGGTCGTCGGCGTTCTGGATCGCGATTTGTGGGAAGCGAATACCGACAATATCGCCATCGCCGACCCCACAACCAAGACGCTAACTTGGATTCCACGCGACCTGTGGTGTCCCTCAATCAACCACCGCATCAATAAGGCCTTCGCGCGCGGCGGCATCGCGGGGCTGATCGCGGCTCTGCGCGAACTCGGCTTCCCTTGCGATCACGGCTTGGTGCTGCGGCGCAGTGCAACGGAACGAGCGGCGGAGGGTATGTCGGTCGCGGTGCCGGTCGAGGAACGGCTCGAATTCTGGTATCCGCTGCACCCGACGCAACCGATCGAGGATGGGCGCAAAGCCGTCTCCTTCTGGCCTCCGCACGAGTATCTTGCGGGGGAACGCGTTCATCAATGGGTCGGCGCCCGGATCGGCGTGGCCCAGGACGGCGTTGCCCTGAAGGCCACCGATTGGCACCGGATGGAACGGCAGCAAGTTTTGCTGCAGGCCCTGCTCAAGCAGCGTTTTGATTTCGCGGCCGTCATTTCCGATAGGCATCTCGTCAGAATTTCCGGTGAGGAGGCGATTGGCGAACTCGCCCTGGTCGATGCGACTTGGCGCATGAAGACCTTCACCGACGTTCAGGGCGAGTCCATCGATGGAAAGTCCGTACTGGTGAAGTTGGGCAAACTGGCCGCCCCCGATGTCAATCCCCACGCACCATTGCTGGCGGTCGTCGTTATTGCCTTGGGCGCGCCCGAAGAGGCGGTTGACGCGGTGCGGTCGCTGCTTGCGCAGCAACCGAAGGTCGAGATCGTGGTGGTGAATTCGGGCGGGGGCGGCATGGTGCGACTCCTGACCCGGCACGGCATTGACGTGCCCGTCATCGAGATCGAGGAGACGCTCTATGCCGGCGCGGCGCGGAATATCGGCATCAAGGCCACGCGCGCACCCTATGTCGCCTTTCTCGCATCGGACTGCCGCGCGACGGAAGGTTGGGCGATGGAACGGCTCGCCGCTCACCGCACGGGCGCGGAAGCGGTGGGTAGCGCCGTGGCGAATAGCCATCCGCATAGCCCCTTCGCCTGGGCCGGTCATCTTGCTCTGTGGTCGCAGCGGATGCCGGGCGCGCGAACGGGGCGCCCGTATGGCACGTCCTACGACCGGCGCCTGTTCGATCTCCACGGACTTTTCCGCGAGGATTTGCGGACGGGCGAGGACAGCGAATTCAATGGGCGCCTGCCGCCCGGCTCAGAGCCGAAATGGAAACCAAGGGTCCATACCGTTCATCTGAATCCAACGCGGCTAAAACATCTCATTGCCGACCAATTCCAGCGTGGCGCCCGCGCTGCCAAGTTTCAGCAGGAATGTTGGGGCACGAAGCTGCCATGCGGCCTCGGCGCGTGGCGACGCAGAACCGACCGTGCCATGCGTGCCTCCCGCATAGTGGACAAGCGGTATCGCACTTATATTTGGCTGGCGCGACCGTTGATCCCCCTTGCCATTGGAGCCTATTGCATCGGAGCGCGACAGTGGCACCGCGCGCACCCCGCCGAGAGCGGACCGCCGGAGCCCCAGGTTGCCGCGAGCGCGACGGCGCGATCCACGTCTCCCAAGCAGCCGGTTCTAACCACGCACCTATTTGGAAATGGCTGGTCCCCGCGCGCTCTGCTCGGCCGTCCTCCCCGCGTTATCGCCATTTTCTCCTTCCGCTATGACTCCCATCTCGTCCCCGACCTGATCGAGAATTTGCGCCCCATTGTCGATGGCTACGTCGCCTATGACGACCGGGGCGCGCGCGAAGCCTATACCGACGAGAGAGAGCGAAAGGCGCTGCTGCGGCAGGCCGCGCGCGAGATGGGTGCGCAATGGCTGCTCTGTATCGACCCAGACGAGCGCCTGGAGATGGCGACTGCTGAGCGCATCAAGACGATGACCAGAGTGATTGAGCCTGTCGCTTGGCGGTTCCGCTTGCGCGAGATGTACACACCGACAGCCTATCGCGTCGACGGACGCTGGAAAAAGAAGGGCCTCACGTGCCTGTTTCCCGTGCTCGATGGACAAGCCTTCTCCGACGCGCCCCTGCATGGGCGCCGTAGCCCGCTCAATCGCGAATACAAAAAGCGCGACTCAGGCCTCAATCTCTATCACCTGAAGATGGTTGGCGCCGAACGGAGAAAGGCCAGGCGCGATTTCTATAAGGCGATCGACCCCGAGGGCGCCTTTCAGGCGGTCGGCTACGACTATCTTTGCGACGAGGCCGGACTCATGCTCGAGGAAGTGCCTGCGTCCCGGCTCTACAAGCCGCTCTACCGCGAGACCGGCGCGATCTGGCAGCCCGATCTTTCGACCCTCGGTCCCCTCGCAGTCGCTGTTTTGGGCGAAGAGAGCGCCAGCACCGCGCAATTCGTGCCCGCCGCCGCTAATAGCGCTCATATTTCTCCGGGCAGAGCTTGAGCAGCGCGCTGGTGATGGGATTGCCGCGCAACACTTCGACCAGAGCGCGCTGATCGAACTTTTCGGACGGTCCGAGCATGAAGGGGGCCACCAGCCGCCCCCGTAGCGCTTCGTGGTCCGATCCTGTTGCGTCCGGCAGAATTGCCCGGAATACCAGCACCTGGATATCGGCCGGCGCAGGTTCCACTTTGTATGATGCGGCTAGGTGCAAGGCAGACAGCGCTGTAATGTGCAGTGCGTAGAACAGCTGCATCACCCAGGAGAGTTGCGACATGGAAATGGGGTCGGCCATCCGGAAGGGATGAAGGTCCTTGATGATGCGCTCGCCCTCCGGCGCGGCCACGTACCAGGCGTAACCGATCAGATCGTGCTTCACGGCAAGGTCACGCATCAGAACGCCCATAGCGATGATGGCCCTGCAATACGCCTCCATCGAGGTCTTCGGCGGCCTGAGAGCGACCCAGCTGCTCTGCATCTCAAACACCGAAAACCATGACGAGAGGCCATCTTTTTCGACCCGGCCTAAGCCGAGGCAGGGCACGACCTTGTATCCGAGCGCAGCGAGGCGCTGCGTCATGCGATATTCAGTCGCCACTTGCTGGAATGACGCGCCGCCGACA
>JBFWTF010000052.1:0-13772 GCA_050247995.1 Methyloceanibacter sp.
CCCGCAGCGGCGGAGCTTGCACCGGAATGACATACGCGCGCGCACTCTCGGCGCGGGCCGCATGCGAGAAGCCGAGCGCGCACGCGGCCGCCAGGAGAAGTGTGGCCAAGCGTTCTTTTCCGGTCATGTGCGCGCTCGCAATCGCCCTACGCCGCAATCATAAAGAGGCCGCTCGCCTTGAGCAGCCTCTTTGTTTCCTGTAACGCTTCCCGCGTTTCGCACGCGATCGGCGCCCGAGGCCTGGTTACCACCCGGGCGACCACCACGTGCTGCCGCCATAAGCGCCGCTGTTGCCGCGCGGACCGGTGACGGTTCCGCCGAAATCGCAGACGCCGCCCGCGCAAGAGCCCGCGCCGTTCCGCGTCCAGCTCGCGCCGTTGGGCGCCGTCACGACGACTTGGCGCTCCCAGCCATTGCCGGTCCGGGCCAAGTTGGAATTGCTCGACCACACCCCGCCATTCGGGCCGGTCCACGTGCCCGACGAGGCGCACGACCCGCCGGCGCAAGAGCCGCTCGCTTGATAGGTGCCGGTGCCACCGCGCGGGCCGGTGACCGTGCCTTGCGCCTGCCAGCCGCCATTGCCGTAAGTCGCGGTGCCGCTTCGCGTCGTCACGCCGCCGGCGGGCCCGACATAAGTGCCTGAGGCGATGCAAGCGCCGCCGGCGCAGCTGCGCGTGTTGGACCAGCTTCGCACCCCGCCATACGGTCCGACCGCAGTGCCGCCGCGCACACAGGTGCCGCCCTGGCAGGCGCCGTGGCGTTGGAACGTGGTGGTTCCGCCCCACGGCCCGGTGAACGCCCCGCTCCGGCGCCAGGTGCGGCCATCGGCCTTCGCGTCCGAAACGGTGACGATGATGGTCGCGATCAAAATCAGGGCGCAGAGCGCCGTCACGAGAGTCTTTGCCATCGGTAGTCTCCTTGAAGGGCGTCCCCCGCCCGATAGGCCAAGACCCTAGAAGGCGCGCTTTGCCCCTCTATGCCGCCCGCGAGTCAATTTGCGGCGTTTGTTTTCCGGCTTGTAACAATTCGTAACGGCGGGCTTTTCCGTCTTGCGCCCGCGCTTAAGACCCCTATCGTCACCGCTCATGACGGCTCAAGAGCGCCCGATCATCGTCGTCGTCGAGGACGACGCCGAAATCCAACGCCTGGTGCACGACCTCTTGACGCAAGAGGGGTTCGCCGTCGAGACGGCCGGCTCGGGGGCCGCGCTCGATCAGCTCCTCCTCCGCCTTCGCCCCGATTTGATCCTGCTCGATCTCATGCTGCCCGGCGAGGACGGGCTTGCCATCTGCCAGCGCCTGCGCAAAAGCGGCGACCTGCCCATCCTCATGCTGACCGCCAAGGCCGATCCGGTCGATCGCGTGGTCGGGCTCGAGATCGGCGCCGACGATTACCTGACCAAGCCGTTCAATCCGCGCGAGCTCCTGGCGCGGGTGCGGGCGCTGCTCAGGCGCTCGCGCGGGCTTGCGCCCTCCCCCGAACCTGAGCGCCGCTACGCATTCGAAGGCCTCACCATCGACCTCGACGCGCGGCTGCTTCTGAACGCGGCCGCCGAACCCATTCCGCTCACGAGCGCCGAGTTCGAGCTGCTTGCCTGCTTCGTGTTGCGGCCGCGCCGCGTGCTGTCGCGCGACCAGCTGCTCGATTGGACGCGCGGGCGCACGGCCGAGCCGTTCGATCGCACCATCGACGTCACCATCTCGCGGCTCCGCAAGAAGATCGAAGCCGCGGTGCCCGGGCTCAATCCGATCACGACCGTCCGCAACAACGGCTATCTGTTCGTGCCCGCGGTCAGGCCGCTTGTAGCCGCGCCGCCGGCGGCCAAGCCACTCGTGGCCAAGCCGCCCGCCCCATGATCCGCTTTCGTTTCGGTACGCGGCTTCTTCTCATCGTGCTGACCGGCTTGGTCGCGCTCCAATTGCTCGGAGCCGCCATTTATTTGTTGCAGCGAAGCCGCGACACCGAGGCTGGCTTGAGCCTGCCGCTGCCCGACCAAGCCGCGGCGCTGGTCGCGCTGCTCGAGCGGACGCCGAAGGAGAGCTGGCCGCTCGTTCTCCGCGCCGCCAACAGCACCAATTTGCGCGTCCGCATCCTCGACCGGCAGGAGGCCGTGCCGGCACAGGAATGGTACGAGGCGCCCGTGGCCGAGCTCGTGCGCCAGCGCTATAGCGGGGCGCTTCGCGAGCGCGACATCCGCGTCCATGTCGAGCCCTCCTCCGAGCTGTTCTCCGGCCCTTTGCGCGCGTTCTCCTGGCTGTCGCCGGGCGCGGTCGAGATCGATATCGGCCTTGCCGGCGGCGACCGGCTCGCGGTCATGGCGAGCGGCGGTCTCGGCTTGAGCGTCTTCGGCATTCCGCCAGGCTTCTGGGCGGCGGTGCTCGCCCTCGTCATCGCCGCGGCGACCGTGCTGATGCTGCGGCGCGAGGCGCGGCCGTTGCGCGACCTGGCCGATTCCGTGGACCGCATCGACCCCGCGCAGGGCGATCAAGCCATCCAAGACGCGCCGGGAAGCGCGCCGGAGATTCGCGCGCTCATCGCCGCCTTCAACCGGCTGGGGCAACGCGTCGCCAATCTGCTCAAGGCCCGCATGACACTGATCGGCGGCATCTCGCACGATCTCCGCACCTATGCGACGCGGCTCAGGCTCCGCACCGAATTCATCGCCGACGAAGGCGAGCGGGCCAAGGCGGTGCAGGACCTCGACGACATGCGCCGGCTTCTGGACGATTCCCTTCTCGCCATCGAGACGGGAAAGCCCGACCATCATGAGGAGTTGATCGGGATCGCCGATCTGCTCGAGCGCGAGGTCTCCGATCGCCGTCTCGCCGGAGCGCCGGTCATGCTTAAATTCGAAGGCAAGGCGCGGGAGGCCGAAATCCTCGGGGATCCGGTGTCGTTGCGCCGCCTGTTCGCCAACCTTACCGACAACGCCATCGCTTATGGCGGCGAGGCGACCATCACCGCATCGCTGTCGGGCGATCGCGTCATCGTCACCATCGACGACCGCGGCGGCGGCATCGACAAGGCGCTGCGCGAGGCGGTGTTCGAGCCGTTCGTGCGGCTCGAGGAGTCGCGCAATCGCAACACCGGCGGCGCCGGGCTCGGCCTCGCCATCGCCCGTAAAGTCGCCGAAGCCCATGGCGGCAGCCTCACCCTCGGCGATGCGCCGGGCGGCGGTGCGCGCGCGATCGTGGCGCTGCCTCTGTTTGCGCTACCGGCGAACTCGGAAGTCCACGCACCCTAAACGCCACTCCCCTCCCCGGCCGGGCTTGACCCATGTTTTCGTCATTGCCGGGCTTGACCCGGCAATCCATTCCATTGGCGCTTCCTCTTGCTGAGACGAAACGGAATAGATGCCCGGATCAAGTCCGGGCATGACGATATTGGAGAAGGCGCCTCTCGAATCGTGGATGGCTGGCCCAAGCCCGGCCATGACGAGAGAGATGCGTGAGAGCTAGCGCAGGGCGGCTTTGGAAGCGAGCAGGCTTTCGGCTTCGGCGAGCTGGTCAGGCGTGTTGATGTTGAAGAAGGGATCGATGCGCCTGCCCCCTTCAGTCGCGTCAGGGAACGGCACCTCGATCGCGCCGTGCTGTTCCATCCAGAGGCCGGTCTTGCGCGCGCCTTCGTTGAGCGAGGTTTCGAGCGCAGGGGTGAGGCCGACCGGCCATAACCCGATCACCGGCTGCACCCCCTCCCCCGATCGCGCCACGAGGAGCGACGGCGTGCTTGGGAGCGCGGCGCGAAAGCGCTGCACGAGATCGGCGGGAAGGAACGGCGTGTCGGTCGCGACGGTCACGGCGTAGCGGACATCTGGGTAGTTCGCCTCGACCCATTCGAGTCCGGCATGCACGCCCGCGAGCGGACCGGCAAAACCGCCGACGCTGTCGGCAACCACCGGAAGACCGAACGCCGCGAAGCGCGACGGGTCGCCGTTGGCGCTGATGACCATGACGGCGACCTGAGGCTCAAGGCGGGCGATGACGCGGGCGAGGACCGGTTTCCCCGCCAGCTCCTGCAAACATTTGTCGCCGCCGCCCATGCGGCGCGATCTGCCGCCGGCGAGCAGGATGCCGGCGACCGGCTCGGTCATGCTCATGGCTCAAATGATATGACGGTAACGCTTCCGCCGTCACGCCGACATCGCGCGATTTGCGCGGGCCTCAAGCCAGCGCCGTCTTGAGGGCGACGGGCGCTGCCTGCTCGGCATCGGCATACATCGACAGCATCGGTTCGTCGCGAAGCATGACTTCATCGTATTCGCCGAAGCCGTTGAAACGATTCGCCATGACGCGGCCATAGGCGCCGATCTGGCCGATCTCGATATAGTCCCCTTCCCGCACGCAATCGGGCAGCACGAAGGGCCCAGGCAGGTAGTCGGAGCTGTCGCAGGTCGGGCCGTAGAGGGCGAACTCGGCGACCGGCTTCGCCTTGCGGCGCGAGGGCGTGACCAGCCGCGCCGGGAAGCGAAAACCGGAATAGGCGGCGTCGAACAGCGTGCCGAAGGCGCCGTCATTGACATAGAGCGCGTTGCCGCGCCTCGCATCGACGCGAACGATCACCGACTCGGCCTCGGCCACGAGCGCCCGTCCCGGCTCGCACAGAAGCTCGCAGGAATGCTTGACCGCAAGCTCGTCCGCCGCGCGCACCACCTCGTCCATGAACGTGCCGAGCTCCGGCGGATCGGAATGGGGATAGCGGCTGGGGAAGCCGCCGCCGATATCGACGGCGTCGACGATGACGCCCGAGGCCACGATCAGCTGGCCGATCTGGCGGATGGCCTCGCCGAAGGCGGCCGGAACCACCGCTTGCGATCCGACATGGAAGGTGAGGCCGAGCCGCTCGGCGATCTGGCGCCCGCGCAAGAGGAGTTGCGGCGCCTCCTCGCTCGAGACGCCGAACTTGCCCTCGAGCGGGATGAGGCTGTGGGTGTTGGGACAGGCCACGCGCAGGAACAGGGTGAGGTCCTGGGCGCCGCCGGTCTCGGTCGCGATCTTGTTGAGCTCGTCTTCGCTGTCGAAGGCGAAGCTCCTGATGCCGAATTCATGGTAGGCCCGCGCGATCGCGCCGCGCGACTTGATCGGATTCATGAAGTACAGCTCGGCGCCCGGAACCCCGGCCATGCGCTCGATCTCGACCAGGGAGGCGACGTCGAAGGCGCGAATGCCGGCCTTAACCAGAGCGTCGATGAGCGAGCGGGCGTCGTTGGCCTTGGCGGCGTAAAGCACGCGTCCGGGGAAATTGTCGATGAACCAGCGCGCCGCGCGTTCGGCGGCGTGCGGCCTTAACGCAAGGACGGGCCGCTCGGGACGGCGGTGACGCAAGAATTCCGCGGCAGAAGTGAAAACGTCCATCCCATGTCTACTCCCACACGAGACTTGCCGATGTCAGTTGCTGCCCTTCGAGCGGAATCGCCCCTGAGCGTTTCGGTCCCGTATGAAATCCGTGCCCCGTTGTAAAGGGTTTTCGCGCGCCATCCCTCGCGCCGATTGCCGCGCGGGGTCCCGTGCGAGCTCCTCCTAGTTGGAACCGGCTTGGGTGATGCTGGCGCTCGTCAGCACGCTGGTGGCGGCGCCGGAATAGACCGGACGCTGGAGCACGCCGTAGGTCTTCCGCGCCGAAAGGCCGACGAAGGCGCCCGTGAAGGCATAGATCTCGGCGCTGTCGACCGTCCCGTCGCCATTGCCGACGGGCGAAAGGTCGGCGGCGCCGGCGAGACCCTCGATTACGTAGCGGGTGAAGAGGCCGATATCGTAGGTGAGGTCGGCCAAGCTGCGCTGCCCGCGATCCGTGGCGGCGAGCACCGTCAGCGCCGGCAGCGCTTCCTGCGGCAAGGCGGTAATCACGGTCTCGGGCAGATTGGGCGGCAGCACCAAGGCGCCGTGGTCCGGCCCGTACTCGGTCTCGAGCAAGACCAGCGCCGAGCTCGCTTTGAGACCGGCGAGATTGGCGTAGAGCGTGGAGAGCTTGTAGCCGCCTACGGCCTCCCGATAGGGCTCGGCATCGACCGGCAGGAGGTAGGCTTCGGTCTGCCCCTCGTCGGTCGCCCCATGACCCGAATAATAGACGACGATCTTGGCGTCGGGCTTGGCCTCGACGCGGCGCGCAAGCTCGCCGTCGATGCCGGGTTCCGCGCCGAACACGCGTTCGAAGTCGGCCTTTCTCGCGTCCCGCAAATCGACCACGTTGTCGGGCCTGAAGCCGAGATGCTCGGTCAGGAAGGCGTAGAAGGCGTCGGCGTCGTTGTAGGAGGTGACGCTGCGCGGCAAGCCCTCGTAGCTCCGATTGCCGATGATGACGGCGTAGGCGCTCGGGTTCTCGGCCATGGGCGTCAGGGCGCGATAAAGCTCGCGCACGCGCAAATAGGAGCGCAACCCGTCGGTGACGCCTTCCCCATACTTGGCCAGTTGCCGCGGCGCGACCGGGCACAGCTCGACATTCCCGGCGCGCTCGATGCGCCTCACGTCGCTCAAGGCGAGCTGGCCCGAGATCGGCACGCAGGCGCGGCACCACACCACCGCGCCGCTCCCCTGCAACTCGTCGATCTGGCTCTGGGGCAGCCCCGCCGGCGGCGCCACGCAGGGCCGCTCGCAGGTCGCGGCCTCGACGCCAAGACCGTGGGCGCGCCGGAGCACGGCCACGAGGTCCTCGCCGAGACAATCGAGATCGAGGCGGACACGCGGCCCCGACGGGGCCGCTGCTTCCGCCGCCGCCTCCCCTTCCGGAGCGTAGGCGACGTCATCGCTGGCGGGTTCCGCGGCCAAGCTCGCTTCCCCGTCGGAAATTTGCGGCTCGGCGCTCGCCGCCTCTGGCTGCGGCGCCAGCGGATCGGCCGCAAGCGGATCGGCCGCAAGCGGATCGGCCGCCGCATCGAGCGGTTGGGCCGCATCTTGTTGCGACTTGCACAGCTCGGCGATCTTCTGCTGCACCTTTTCGGCAAGGATGCTGCTTTCGCCCGCGAGCCCATGCTCGTGCTTGAAGTGCCAGAAGGCCGACCACGTCGCGCGGCCCCGCTTGCCGTCGATCTCGGCTTTGTAATAGCCGAGCGCCGCCCAGCAGCGCTGCGCGCGGCTGATCGCCGCGACCTGCTCGGGCGTCGGCGCTTCGGCGGCGGCAGGCTCGGTGCGCGAAGGCTGCGGCCGCTCCGGCTCGGCCCGGGGCCGTGGCTGTTGGGCCTCAGGTCGCGGGCGCTCCTGGTCTTGGACGGCGGTGGAGGTCTCTTGCGTCTGCCGCGCCCGGCGCTCCTTCCGGCCGGCATGCGCGGCGTCAACGGCCAGGGCGAGGCCCAAAGCCGCAACCAGGAGCCCGAGGACGAGGCCCCGAACCGCTTGAAATTTCCTCGCCATTGGGACCCCTCGACGCCCCCGCCGGAAGCGCCTTCTCCTAGGGGGGGATAGTAACACCGATCGCACCCGACGGGGAGCCGGGGTTCCCCCGGCTAATTTTCGTCCGATTTCTTCGCCTTGGGGACAGCATCGGGCCGCGGCGGCAGCGACTTGACATAAGCGGCGATGGCCTCGCGGTCCTCGGCCGTGAGCTTGGCCATGTTCCTCTGCACCGGCGCCATGGTCTCCCCGATCGTATCGTAATCGGGCGTGTTCCCCGTCTCGAGCAGGTAGGCGATATCCTCCTCGCTCCAATCGCCGATGCCATCCTCGCTCGGCGTGATGTTCGGCACGTGCCCTTTGCCCTCGAGACCCGGCGCGCCCGCGAATGCGGTGTCCTTGACGATGCCGCCGAGGAGATTGCGCGAGGAGTGGCACTCGGCACAGTGCGCCGGACCTTGCACGAGATAGGCGCCGCGATTGATCTTGTCGCTCGCGTCGGGATCGGGCGTGAAGCTCTTGCCGTCAACATAGAGACGGTTCCACAGGCCGAGCGCGCGCCGGATGTTGAAGGGGAAGCTGAGCGCCGACGGCGCCACCTTGCTGGTCGCGGCGGGAAGGGTGTCGAGATAGGCCTTGAGGTCGATCAGGTCCTCAAAGGTCATGCGCTGATAGGAGGGATAGGGAAAGGCGGGATAGAGATAGGTGCCGTCCGGCGCCACGCCGTGCTTCATCGCGTTGACGAAATCGAGCGTGGTCCAATTGCCGATGCCGGTTTCCTTGTCGGGAGAAATATTGGGCACATTGAACGTGCCGAACGGCGTCTTGAGGCAGCGGCCGCCGGCGAGGATCTCCGCGTCCTTGGTCTTGAGATCGCCGCAACCTTCGAGCGGCACCGCGTGGCACTCCGCGCAGCCCCCCGCGGTGAACATGGTCTTGCCGTTGGCGAGATCGGGCGTATGTGCCGGAAGCGCGGACGCGGGCACCGTGACCGGCATGGTCACGAGATAGAAGACGAGGGCGCAAGCGGCGCCGAGCACGAGCAAAACGAGAAGCGCCCTGCGCAATGCCCCTCCCCTTGAGAGCCGGCGCGCGGCAGCGCTTGCCCGTCAGCCGCCGTTGCGCATCATATGGTCGAGCAGAGCCGGCGATGGCCGCCCCGTGACCGGCAGGCGATAGGCATATTCATATTGCGCGATCGCGTCCGCGGTGCGCCGGCCGTAAACGCCGTCGGGCGGGCCGGGATCGAAGCCGAGCCGGTAGAGCGCGACCTGCGTGTCGTAGACGAGATTGGGGCTGCCATAGGGACCCGGCCCGTAGGCGTAGGCGCGCTGCATGTTGTCTCTCTCGATGGCGCCGGTGACGACGCCGATGCCCGCGCCGATCGCGGCGCCGCGGCCCGCTCCCTTACCCCCGTCGATGATGCCGCCAATGATCGCGCCCGCGATCCCGCCCTGGACCCCGCGCTCGATCACTTGCGCCGAAGCGGGTCCGGGTGCCGACACCTGACCGATCGCCAACGCGGCAGCAAACATCGCGGCGAGCATGGTCGCGCGCTTCGCAGTGCTTTTCATGATGGGTCTCCTCTCGCATCGGCCGCTTGCGGTAGGCGCTTCGCCCCGTCAGGCGCCAATCGGCCGAAGGCGCCATTCTGCCACAAGCGACGCTAAACCCGTAAACATAGGGTGACCGGGCTTCATGGCAAGGGAATGGCGCGCCCCTCTTTCAGCATGTCGAAGCCGCGTATGACCGCGGGCCGTTCCGCGATCGCCAGATACCAGCGCTTCACATTCGGGTGATCGGCGAAGTCCACCGGCTGCCAGGCGAACCGCGAGATCCACGGCCAGATCGCGATATCGGCGATCGAGTACGCGCCGGCCACATACTCGACCTCGCCGAGCCGTTGTTCGAGCACCTGCCAGAGCCGCCTCGCTTCCTTGGTGTAGCGCTCCTCGGCGTACTCGCTCTTGCCCGGATTGAACTTCACGAAATGATGCACCTGGCCGAGGAAGGGCCCCGGCCCTCCCATCTGCCACATCAGCCATTCGAGCACGCGCCACTTGGCCGGAAACTCCCGCGGCCACAGCTTCCCGGTCTTCTCGGCGAGATAGAGCAGGATCGCGCCCGACTCCATCAGATGCAGCCCGTTGTCGGTATCGACGATCGCGGGGATCTTGTTGTTGGGAGAAATCGCCAGGAACGAGGGCGCGAACTGCTCGCCCTTGCCGATATCGACGGGGTGAACGCGATAAGGCAACCCGACCTCTTCCAACATGATGGAAACTTTCCAGCCGTTGGGTGTCCTCCAGGCGTAAAGCTCGATCATTGGGTCTTTTTCTCGCGATGCGGCAACGACGCATGCCCGCGAAACGCGCCGCTGTCAAAGGGCGCGCGAACGCGCGCTTCGCAGTTGCGAGATCGAATCCGTAAATTTTGATTCATCGATGCTTCATGCCTCGGCCTCGCTCTCGCCAAGAACCCGTCGCGCCCGCGCCACAGGAGCGTGCTAGCTCCCCAAGGAGAAGCTAGCGGCACGCGAGCCAACGCGCCGCACCGAGGAGGAACCGATGCCCCATTCCGTTCGCCGCGACCATTCCAGTCCGTACGCGGCCTCCCCGCAAACGGCCTTCGCGCGCTACGCTATTCTGTATACGCCGCAGCCCGGCACCGCGCTCGCCGCCTTCGGACGCTCCTGGTTCGGCCGCGCCAATGACGGCGTGACGTTGCAGGCATTCTCCGATGCCGGCCTCAGCGCCACGGGCTTCGCTCGGCTTACGCCCACGCCCGGCCGCTACGGCGGTTTGCATGCGCTGATCAAGGCGCCGTTCGCCCCGCGCCCGGGCATTGGGCTCGATGCCATGAGGACGCGTCTCGTCAACTTCGCGCAGAAGCGCAAGCCCTTGGCGACCGGACCTTTGACGCTGGCGCGCGCTGGCCGCTTTCTCGTGCTGCGGCCCGTCGAGGCGACGCCCATGCTCGACTGGCTCGCGGCGCAATGCGCGGCGTCCTTCGAGGACTTCGCCGCTTCCCCGGGCAATGGCGAAAACCACTACCGCTTTTCCATCACGCTCACCGGCCCGCTCGAATCCACCCATCTCGAACGCGTGACCCAAGCGCTCTGGCCCGTGCTCGAAGACGTCTGCGCTTCCGGCGTGACCGTCGATGCGCTTTCGCTCTTCGGCGAGAGCGGGAGCGCGCCGCTGCGGGCGCTCGGACGCTACCGCCTCGGCCCATAGGCCGCGGCTGGGCGCCGCCCCGGGCGTTTCGAGCCTCAGTTTTGACACACGGGCCTTGCACGCTCTTTCGGTTCTGGAAGAGTGGGAGTGAACATGGCGGACTACGGGGAGATCCTCGAGTTCCTCGCCGCGAACCCGCCGCAATTCGCCGCCGAGCGCGAACTCCACGCTTCGCTTCTCGAGATGATCGCGAAATGCCTGCGTTCCGACACCTTGGCCGACGAAGAGGGCGAGGTTGAACTCGACGGTTTGCAAACACGCATTCGTTGGGGGGACTTCAACTGACGGCGGGCACGCCGCAGCCTAAGCGCTTCATATTGGCGCGTTTTCGGCAAAACGCGCCGAGCTAAGCCGCCACTTTCCACGCACTGCATTTGCGCCGCCCTGTCGCGGGTGCTATTTGAGCCAAAGATGAGGCCGCCTGGGCGCTGGATGGCCAGCATTGTTTCGATTTTTAAGAGGGAGATACCCCACCCATGAGGGAAAGCGTCGCCGTAAAGCATCCTGCCGGGCCCGAAAGTAGAAGCACGGCGAACGACGTCGTTCGCAGCTTCATCGCCGGCCTCGACAGCGCCCAACGAGCCAGTGAGCCCTATCGCTTCTGGACCCTGAAGACCAGTCTTCCCGCCGATTGCGTCGATGACATTCTTGCCCTCCCCTTCGAGGCGCCATCGCTTGAGGGCGTCTCCGGCAAGCGCGAACTGCACAACAACACGCGCAAATATTTCGACGTCGAGAACCGCGGGCGCTTCCCCGTCTGCGACGCCATAGCCCAGGCTTTTCAGGACAAGCGCATCACCAACCATATCGAGAAAACCTGCGGCACCAATCTCGAGGGTACCTATCTCCGCATCGAGTACGCGCAGGACATCGACGGCTTCTGGCTGGAGCCGCACACCGATCTCGGGGTGAAGGTGTTCACCATGCTTATCTATCTGTCCAAGGACCCGAGCCACCACGATCTCGGCACCGATATTTATGACGGGGACAAGCGCCATATCGGCCGCTCGCCTTTCGCTCCCAACGCCGCCATGATCTTCATCCCGTCGAGCAACACCTATCACGGCTTCGAGAAGCGCCCGATCAAGGGCGTGCGCACTTCGCTCATCATCAACTACGTCACCGACGAGTGGCGCGCGCGCGAGCAACTCGCTTTTCCCGAGGCGCCGATCGCCTGACTTACTTGCGGCCGCTCTCCCTTGGGGGAGAGGGAAACGCGTCAGCTGACCAACTCGAGATGGCCGGGCTCGCCCGGCCATCTCCTTTTGGCTTGCCGACATGGGCGCCGATGAGGCAGTTACGTCCTCGCAATCGGGACCGAGCGCATGAGCAAAGTCGCCTGGATCGGACTCGGCGTGATGGGCTTTCCCATGGCCGGCCATCTCAAGACGCGAGGGCGGCACGACGTCGTCGTGTTCAACCGCACGCCGGCCAAGGCGGACGCTTGGGTCAAGACATTCGGCGGCCGTTCCGCTCCCACCCCCGCCGAGGCGGCCGAGGGCGCGGACTTCGTCTTCACTTGCGTCGGCAATGACGACGATTTGCGGCAGGTGACGCTCGGGCCGGGCGGAATCCTCGCCACGCTCGCCGCCGGCGCCATCGCCATCGACCACACCACGGCTTCGGCCGAAATCGCCCGCGAGCTTCATGCCGCCGCGCGCGTCCGCGGCGCGGATGCGCTCGACGCGCCGGTGTCCGGCGGCCAATCCGGCGCCGAGAACGGCACGCTGACCGTCATGGTTGGCGGCGACGAGGACGCGTTCGGCCGGGCCGCGCCCGTGATCGCGTCCTACGCGCGGGCGTGCAATCTGATCGGACCGCCCGGCTCGGGCCAGCTCACCAAGATGGTCAATCAGATCTGCATCGGCGGCCTGATCGAGGCGCTCGCCGAGGCGCTTCACTTCGCCGAAGCCGCCGGTCTCGACATCGAGAAGGTGATCGACACCATCGCCAAGGGCGCGGCGCAGTCGTGGCAGATGGAGAACCGCTGGCGCACCATGGTCGAAGGCAAGTTCGATTTCGGCTTCGCCGTCGATTGGATGCGCAAGGACCTCGCGCTGATCTTCGAGGAAGCGCGGGCGAACGGCGCGGAACTGCCGGTGACGGCGCTGGTCGATCAGTTCTATGCCGAAATCCAGGCGATGGGCGGCGCGCGCTGGGATACGTCGAGCCTGATCGCGCGGCTCGGGCGCAAGCCTCAAGACGGCTAAGGGCTCTCGGAAGCGTAGTCGAGCGGGAGCGCCGTCGTGAACTTGATCTGCTCCATGGCGAAGGCCGAGCTCACGTCCGACAGCTCGATCTTGCCGATCAGCTTCTTGTAGAAAGTGTCGTAGCGCTCGATATCGGGCACGACCACGCGCAAGAGATAATCGACCTGCCCGCTCATGCGGTAGAACTCGACGACTTCGGGGAATTCGTTGAGCGCCGCGTGGAAGCGGTCGAGCCAGTCTTGGGTGTGATGGCTCGTGGTGATGGAGACGAACACGGTCACCCCGACATTGACCTTCTTGGCGTCGAGTAGCGCGACGCGCGCCTGGATCACCCCCAACTCCTCGAGCTTCTGGATACGGCGCCAGCACGGCGTGGTGGAAAGCCCGACCCGCTTGCCGATCTCGGCGACGGGAAGCGTGCAGTCCTTCTGCAAAATGTCGAGAATCTTGCGGTCCATTCGGTCGAGCATGGCGGGCATCCGCAATAACATTGCTCGCGACAGCCAGATATTGGAACCATATTCCAATATCTGTAATGCGCGTTCGACTTGGTAGATTATTTTTCTACTGACCGCAAGGCGCTTCTGACAACAGCCGCCTCACCTCGCGCCTGAGCACGGGCAGAAGCTCCGCCTCGAACCAGACATTCTGCTTGAGCCAGTCATTGTTGCGCCACGACGGATGGGGCAGCGGCAGGACGCGCGGGCGCT
The DNA here is from genome assembly GCA_050247995.1 of Methyloceanibacter sp. Lineage (GTDB taxonomy): Bacteria > Pseudomonadota > Alphaproteobacteria > Rhizobiales > Methyloligellaceae > Methyloceanibacter. Next base: position 13,479 of record JBFWTF010000052.1, read on the forward strand.
TCCTGCGCCTTAGATGCTTGCGCCAATCGTCCATCGTCGCTTGCAAGCTCTTCCCCGCCGCCGCGCCGAGATGGAAGCCTTGCGCATAGGACCCCACGGCGAGCACGAGTTCGATCTGCGGCAGCGCCGCGAACAGGTCGCGATGCCAAAGGCCAGCGCATTCGCGCCGCGGCGGCAAGTCCGCGCCCTTCGCGTCCTGGCCGGGAAAGCAGAACCCCATCGGCACGATGGCCACCCTCGCCTCGTCATAGAACTCTTCCCGCGTGACGCCCATCCATTCCCGCAAGCGATCGC
>JBFWTF010000053.1:0-13524 GCA_050247995.1 Methyloceanibacter sp.
CGCCGACGATCGCCGCGAGGAAACCGGTGGTGACGAGGGTGAGCCGCCTCTCGACGAAATCGCGGATGGGCTCGCCGTAGATGCGCAAGAGCTCGGCCTCGAGGAAGAAGCGCGCGCCCCGTGTGACGATAGACAGGAGCACGAACATGAAGAAGTCGTAGCCGGCGAAGCCCGAGGCGATAGTCACGATCTTGTAGGGGATCGGCGTCATGCCCTTGATGAGGATGATCCAGGAGCCCCATTCGGCGTAGGCCGCGCGGAAGGACTCGACCCCCTCGCCATAGCCATAGGCCGAGATCAGCCAATGGCCCACCGTGTCGTAGAGGAAGGCGCCGATGGCATAGCCGAGGATGCCGCCCAGGACCGAGGCGATGGTACAGACCAGCGCATAGAGCCGCGCCTTTTCCGGCTTGGCCAGCGCCATGGGCACCAGGATCACGTCGGGCGGCACGGGAAAAAACGAGCTTTCGGCGAAGGAAACGGCCGCGAGCGTGGTCAAGGCATGGCGGCTCTCGGAGAGAGCGATGACCTTGTCGTAGAGGCTGCGCAGCATCCCGCTTGCTTAGCCGGGCGCCAGGGTCTTGTCCATCGGGTCGGAAAGCGGGTCCGGGCCGCAAGCGTCCGCCCCGCCGGCCCGAAAGTGGCTTTGCCATCATTCGGAGGTCGCCGCGACGCAGCAGTCTCACCCGTCATCTTGAGGTGGCCGCGAGGTGGGGCGGGCGGATAGCCCCGGTTGACCGCGCGCCACGCTTACCCCATGTTCCCGCCCCAGCCCCAGTGGCGGAATTGGTAGACGCGGCAGACTCAAAATCTGTTGTCGGCAACGACGTGCTGGTTCGAGTCCGGCCTGGGGCACCATTCTTTCTTCATCGGCGCGCGGTACTCTTCAGGGGAGAGGACGGGCAAGGTCTGGACTGAAACGCCTTGAAGCTCGATCGCGAAACAGAGGCTCTGCTCTATTGGGCGTCGGCGGCGACGGCGACGCCGCTGTGGACGCTTTCGCCCGAGGTTGCGCGCGCCGAATACCGCCGGTCTCTCGGCAAGACCGAGATCGCCCCGCCCGAAATCGGCGACGTGCGCGACCTCACGGTGCCGGGACCTGCCGGCGCGATGCGCCTGCGTCAATACAGCCCGCGGGACGGCGCGCGGGGAACTAGGCCCCGGGGCGACGCCCCCGCCATCCTCTTCATGCATGGCGGCGGCTGCGTTCTCGGCGATCTCGACACGCACGACATCTTCTGCCGCACGCTCTGCCACGATACGGCTGCGACCATCTTATCGCTCGATTACCGCCTCGCGCCCGAGCACCCCTTCCCCGCCGCGGTCGAGGACACTGTGGCCGCCCTTGTCTGGCTCTCGCGCGAGGCGGAAGCGATGGGGCTCGACCCGGCGCGCATCGCCATCGCCGGAGACAGCGCCGGCGGCGGGCTCGCGGCGGTCGCGCTTCACGAGACCAAGGGCGCGCTCGAAGCTCCCGTCCGCGCCCAGGCGCTGATCTACCCCGCGCTCGACCTGCCCGGGCGGCTACCGTCGCGCAAAACGCTCGAAAAGCAGTTCCCCATCCCGCGCGACATGATCGGCTGGTTCTTCGATCACTATTTCGGGCTCGCCTGGCCCTTCACCGACCCGCGCGCCATCCCTTCGCTCTATGAGGATTATCGCGGGCTGCCGCCGGCGCTGATCGTCACGGCCGGGCACGACCCTTTGCGCGACGAGGGCGCGGATTATGCGGCGAGACTGTCCGCAGCGGGCGTGTCGGTCGAATACGACTGCCGCGAGGGCACGATCCACGGCTTTATGAATATGGGCCGCGTGCTGCGCTCGGCCCACGATTGGGGGCGGAAGCGCCTGTCTTCATGGCTGTCGCGGCATTTGCACGGGGCGGCCGGGTGAGCGCTTGAACCGCGCTTAGCCTGGCGCTACACCACTCCGCCCCCCGCGTGAGAACCCCGACCAAGTAATTGACCGACCTCATCCCGCACCTTCCCCGGCTCAAGGCCATTGCGCGCGCCGGCTGCGCGCTTGCCGCCGCTCTCGGCGCGATCCTGCTCGCCGCGCTCCCGGCCATGAGCGTGGAGGCGCCGCAAGGGGCGCCCCCTGCCGTGACCGAGGCGATCGCCGATTCGCCCGCGCCGCAAGGCCCCGCGCAAGTGGCCGTCGGCGCCTATATCAACGACATCCAGGAACTCGACTTCAAGGCGAACAACTACGTCGTCGATCTCTATGTCTGGTTCCGCTGGCGCGGGAGCGAGCTCGATCCCGCCAAGACCATGGAGTTCATGAACCGCGTCGCCTCCGACGACAATCTGCGCGAGATCATTTACGACGAGCCGAAGGCGATGCCCGACGGCAGCCTCTATTCGGTCATCCGCTACCAGGGGCGCTTCTCGACCAAGTTCGATCTCGGGAAGTATCCCTTCGACACGCAGCTCCTGACCGTGCTGATGGAGGACACCGTCTCCGGCAACGAGGCGCTGACCTTCGTGCCGGACGGCGATCATCCGGCGATGATCGATCCCGTCATCACGCTGCCCGGCTTCCACGTCGGCGCGCCCGCGATGAGCGTCGCCGGCAACACCTATCCCACCAATTTCGGCGATCTCGCCGAGCCCGAGGCCGAGACCTATTCGCGCGTCGCCGTGACGGTGCCGGTCACGCGCCCCGTCGTCGCCATGTCGCTCAAGACCTTCGTGCCGATCGCCCTGATCGTGGTGTGCGCGAGCCTCGTGTTCTTCGTGCGGCCGCGCTACGTCGAGGGCCGGATCGGGCTCGGCATCACCGCGCTCCTCACCCTCGTCGCGCTGCAACTGACGGCGAGCGCGGCGCTGCCCGACGTCGATTACCTCATGATGCTCGACAAGATATACCTGCTCGCCTACCTCTTCATCATCGTCACGCTCGCCCGCGTGGTGGCGACGTCATGGCGCGGCGGCGACGCCGAATCCGAGGCGGCCGTGGCCCGCGCCGACCGGGTTTGGGCGATCGTGCTGCTCGCGATCTTTCTCGCGGCCAACCTGGCGGTGGCGGGGCCGGCGCTCGCTTCACTGTAAGGATACGCCCATGCGCTTCGTCCTCGCGCTTGTTCTCGCCGTCGCCGTCGGGGCCGCGGCGCCGCCCGAGGCCGCCGACAGCGATCCCGTGGCGCTGATCGCGGCGGTCTATCAAACCTATTTGCACGACGACGTCCCGGCGATGACCGATATCTACAGCAAGCGCCTGCAAGCCCTGATCGACAAGGACGCGCGCGAGACGCCCGAAGGCTACGTCGGCCGGATCGACTGGGATGTCTTTGTCGACGGTCAGGATTGGGCGCTGAGCGAGTTCAAGATCGTGCCGGTCGCGCGCGAGGGGGACAAGGCGCAAGTCCGGGCGACCTTTATCAATATGGGCGAGCACAAGAACATGCTGTTCGATCTCGTGCGCGAAGACGGGCATTGGCGCATCGACGAGGTCGCGGCCACGCTGCCGCCGCGCTATTTCATGTCGAAGATCCTCGCCGACGATCCCGGCGCATTCCCCGACGCCCCGCAGCAGTGAGCCGCCCCGGCCGCGACCGGCATCTCGCATAATTGGCGACCGTTCGGTCTATAACTCACGATCATGTGATCGGCGCTAATTCTTGTCCGATCGGTTCCTAATCGCCACCTCCGCTCTACCGCCACAATCGGTTTTTTCGCGGAGATCACCATGAGCAACTCACCCAAAGTCGTTATCGTCACCGGCGCTTCGCAGGGCATCGGCGCGGGCCTGGTGCAAGGCTTTCGCGCCCGGGGCGATCGCGTTGTCGCCAATTCCCGCTCGATCAAGCAGGGCAACGACCCGCACGTGCTCGCCGTACCCGGCGACATCGCCGATCCGGAAACCGCCGCGCGCGTCGTCGCGGCCGCCGTCGAACGCTTCGGCCGCGTCGATACGCTCGTCAACAATGCCGGCATCTTCATTCCCAAGCCGTTCATCGACTATGCGGCGGAAGATTTCGCGCGCGTGTTCGGCGTGAACGTCGCCGGGTTCTTCCATGTCACGCAAGCGGCGGCGCGGCGCATGCTCGCGCAAGGAGCGGGTCACATCGTCACCATCACGACGACGCTTGCCGACCAGCCCTTGCAAAGCGTGCCGGCGGCCATGACGGCGCTGAGCAAGGGCGGACTGAACGCGGTGACGCGTTCGCTCGCCATCGAGTTCGCCGGCCGGGGCGTGCGCGTGAACGCGGTCTCGCCCGGCATCATCGAGACGCCGATGCATGCAGCCGCGAGCCACGCATTCCTCGCCTCGTTGCATCCGGTCGGCCGCATCGGCGCGGTCGAGGAGATCGTCGACGCCGTGCTCTATCTCGACAAGGCGGAATTCGTCACCGGCGAGGTCTTGCATGTCGACGGCGGCCAGCATGCGGGCCACTGGTCCCAATCCCAATCGGCGCCCAGAGAGGCGGCGGCTTAGCGGCAGGGAGAGCAGAAAAGAGGAGCTGGACCCATTCTTCAGGCGGCGAAATGGAAGGCGAGCCAGACCGTGGGCGGATCGCTTCTCGTCCAGGTCACGCGGTGGCGGCAATGGGCCGGGAGGAGCAGCCAGTCGCCGGGGGAAAGCTCCCGCTCGCGCGCCTCGCCCTCGATGAGGAGGCGGGCGGCGCCGGACACGAGCAGCACCCACTCGTCGTCGTCCTGGTCGTACCACTGCCCTTCGGGCGTCGCTTGGCCGGTCGAGACGATCCGCTCGATGCGAAGCCCGGGACGGGCGTGGAGCGCCTCGGCGAGCTCGGCCGCGAGCGGCTCCGCCGGGAGGCCCTGTTGCAGACTTCCGGCTTTGATCGCCACCGCCTAAGGCTCGACCCGCTCGGCGCCGATAGCGAAGGAACGCCCATCCTTGAGCGTGGACTCATCGAGCGGATCGGCATCGAGCGGCACGAGATGGAGGGTCGCGGTGCCGGAGAGGTCATCGTCGCCCGAGCCTGCGGCGAAGTCGAAATCGAGCCGGCCGATCCCGGGCTTTGGGTGCGCCTCCGTGGGCTCGGTGAAGTCGAGGGTGGTGGCGTGGGCCCGCGGCGTCCCGTCGGCGCCGGCCACGCATTGCCACGTGCCCCGGCCGTCGGTGAACGGGGCGAATCCCGCCTCGCCGCCCTCGCCGGAATCGGTGAAGAGCGCGATGCCGGAGGGATCGAGCGAAATGATGCTGCGGCTGATGACGCCGCCGTCGCCGCCCTTGGCGACGTTCTTGCTGAGATAGGTCCCGGCCAGAGCCCGGCAGGCGCGGCGCTCGCCGTGACCTGGCCGGAGCGCCGTCACCTGGTAGAATTTCTCGGCCCAGGCCCCGTCCTGCTTGACCCAGATGGAGCTGACGAAGACGCGGGCGGGCATCGGACGCCCCTTGAAGGTGCCGTTCAATTCGGCGGCGAAGCTGCGCAAGGCGGCATCGGGACCGAGCATCGCGACCGACACGTCGCCGGCGATCGTCTGCTCATATGCGAAGTCCGGCAGGGAGGCGATCTGCTCGGCCACGGTTTGCGGTCCGTCGTAATAGGGCGTGACCGCGATATGGTCCGCGGTCATGAGCTGCTTGACGGTGCCGGCATCGTCTTTCTCGAAGGCCGTATCGAGGGAAGCGGCCGCCTTGTTGATGGCGTCGATCGCTTGGGCGTCATCCGCCCGCGCGGCGGGAGCGCCGAGAGCGAGCAGGAGCGCGAGGGAAAGGATGGCGGTCATTTTTGGCATGCGAGACTCCTTTGGCCTGGGTCATCAGACCAGCCTCGGGCGAAGCTGACAACGGCCAACTCTCGGTCGCCATGTCAAGGTGAATGCGAGAGGCCAAGGCAGGAATGGCGGCCCGCGCCCGCGCTCCGCGCGAGACATCGCAGCCGCCCTGCCGTTTTTTCCGTCGCGCCTAACGGCTCGCAGACTTGCGGCGATTGACTTCCGCCTGGGAGACCTCTCCCGCCTGGACCAAGGCATTGACGCAACTCTTGGAGAGGCTATTCCCCGCCTTGTCCATGCATACGCGCAGCGCGGCACTTTCGAGGCCATACTCGCCGCAATATTTGCGGTAGTCGGCGCCACAAGCCTTCTGAACCGCCTTGCTAAAAGGATCCGCGTGCGCAGCCCCGGCGAAGCAAAAGAGCGCCAAGCCGGAAGCGGCGAGTGACAGTGCAGGTCCGATCCGCATCGAAGCTTCCCCCTCTTCCGTCCGATTCTCGAAGCGAGAAGCTTAGGCCGAAACGGGGCGCGCGTGGCGCGTCCCGGGCAAAAAACTGTGCATATGGTCTTTCGGCAACAGGAGAGCGGACCTCCCGCCTTCACCCAAGACGTGAAGCAGCGAGTCTATAGCCACTCGCTATTGGGAAAACGCGCGCGAAGCGTCCACCTTACGCTTGTTCGAAGGGCAATCCTGGCCAAGCCAATCGGACATCCCCTCAACCGGCCAGATTTTGGAGAACCCTCATGAAGAAGCTCATCATCGCCGTCGCGCTCGTCGTCGCCTCCGCCAGCCCGGTTTTGGCCGAAGGCTTCCCGAACGTCTACATGACCCGCTAACCCGACACGAACCCCCCTCAAGGAGAACCCCCATGAAGAAGCTCATCATCGCCGTCGCGCTCGTCGTCGCCTCCGCCAGCCCGGTTTTGGCCGAAGGCTTCCCGAACGTCTACATGACCCGCTAGTACGCTGCCCCGAGGCAGTGGCCGAGGTCCCCATGACCAACCTCTTCCCACTTCCCAGTTGGGCACCCGCTCTGAAGCGGGTGCCCATCCCCCTCCAAGCCCTCAACCGGGTTCTCGCCCAAGGACCCGAATCGGCTCCGGACACGCTCGAGATCGAACGCGCGCTCGACCCCGCCATGTGTTTCTCGCCGTTTTCCCCTCCCCTCTCCGAGACCGGAGAGGACGTTAGCCAGTTCGCGCCTGGCTAACAGGGGTGGGGGTCCGTCTCGTACGGCCCTCGGCCGGCACGCTCGTCGTTTGCGCTACCGCTTCGCTGCTTTAGCGCAAGGACCGTGCCGGCCTCTCCCTTTTCCAGAAATGAGCGCGGCGTGGGCCTAAGCCATGCCGCACTGCTTGGCCTTGTTGAGCAGCGCCTCGGCCTGGCGGATCGAGGCGATGTCGATGAGCCTACCGTCGAGCGACACCGCGCCCTTGCCCTCGCGCGCCGCCTGCTGCATGGCCTCGACGATGCGCTTGGCCTTGGTGACCTCGGCCTCCGACGGCGTGAACACCTTGTTGGCGAGATCGACCTGGCTCGGATGGATGGCCCATTTGCCCTCGAAGCCGAGCACGGCGGCGCGCTTGGCCGCGGCGAGATAGCCGTCGGGATCGGAGAAATCGCCGAACGGCCCGTCGATCGGGCGCAAGCCATAGGCGCGGCAGGCGACCATCATGCGCGACAAGGCGAAATGCCAGGGATCGCCCCAGTAATAGGCGCGGTTGCCTTGCGCGTCCTTGTCGGTGAGAACGCCGTAATCGGGGTGAGGGCCGCCGATGCCGACGGTCCGCGCCCGGGTCGAGGCGGCATAGTCGGCGACGCCGAAGCTCATCGCCTCGAGGCGCTTGGAGCTCTGGGCGATCGCCTCGACATTGGCCATGCCGAGCGCGGTCTCGATCAGGACCTCGAAGCCGATGCGCTTCTCGCGCTTCTTGTATTGCTCGATCTGGGTGACCAGCATGTCGATGGCGTAGACGTCCTGCGGCACGCCGGTCTTGGGGATCAGGATCATGTCGAGGCGCGGGCAGTTCTCGACGACATCGACCACGTCGCGATAGGCGTAGTGGGTGTCGAGACCGTTGATGCGGATCATCATGGTCTTGGTGCCCCAGTCGAGGTCGTTGAGAGCCTGGATGATGTTCTTGCGGGCCTGCTCCTTGTCGTCGGGCGCGACGGCATCTTCGAGGTCGAGGAAGATGATGTCGGCGCCGCCTTTGGCCGCCTTCTCGAACAGCGAGGGATTGGACCCCGGCACGGCCAGCTCTGAACGGTGGAGACGCGGGGTCGCCTGTTGGATCAAGGTAAAGCTCATTTGATACTCCCTTCTGGTTTAGCCTGTGGCGCCGAGGCCGGCGGCAACGGTGTTGATGGACAATAGCAAAGCGGATTTATAGGCGTCGCGGTCGGCTTCCTTTTCGGCGCCGCGGAACCGGCGCAAGAGCTCGACCTGCATGCGGCTGACGGCATTGACGGCGGGAAGACGGGCGGCAAGCGCGCGGCGGTACTCGGGGAAGCGCTCGGCGATCTCCGCTCCGCCGCTCACCTTCAGCACCATCTCGCAGGTCAGTCTGTATTCCTGCTCGATCATGCTGAAAATCAATTCGCGCACGCCTTCGTCCTCGACCAGGCTGGCATAGCCGCGCGCGATATCGAGATCGACGAGGAGGAGCGTCTTCTCCACTTCGTCGATGATGAGGCGGAACAGGCGGGATTCGCGGAAGAGACGCGGCAGAAGCGCCTCGCCCTGCTGGCCGCGCACCTGAAGCAGGCTGTGAAGGCCAGAGCCGACGCCATACCAGCCGGTGATGATGTGGCGGTTCTGCGTCCAGGCGAACACCCACGGGATGGCGCGAAGGTCGGCCAGCGTCTTGGCGCCGAAGCGGCGCGCCGGCCGCGAGCCGATATTGAGCATCGAGATCTCCTCGATCGGGCTCGCCGCCTGGAAATACTGGACGAGGCCGGCATGGGTGACGAGCCCGGTATAGGCGGCGCGCGATGCGCCCGCGAGCGCCTCCATGATGTCGTCGAACTCGCGCTTCGGCTTCAGCGCGTCCTCGCGCTCGGATTTGAGCGCGTGCTCGAACACGCTCGCGGCAAGCAGCTCCATCTGGTAGAGCGCGGTGCCCTTATTGGCGTATTTGTAGGACACGACCTCGCCCTGCTCGGTGACGCGGAAGCGGCCGCGGATCGAGCCGGCGGGCTGAGCGGCGATGGCGCGGCCCGTCGGCGCGCCGCCACGGGAGACCGAGCCGCCGCGGCCGTGAAAGAAGGCGATGGGAATGCCGGCATCGGCGCCGACCTTGGTGAGCTGCGACTGGGCTTTCGACAGCTCCCAGTTCGCGGCGACAAAGCCGCCGTCCTTGTTCGAGTCGGAATAGCCGATCATCACTTCCTGCACGCCGCCCTGCCAATGGGTGCTGCGGCGGATGAGCGGCACCGCGAGCGCCTCGCGCATGATGGTGGGCGCGGCGCGAAGATCGCCGATGGTCTCGAACAGCGGCACGATGGGAAGGGCGCAGACCTCGGTGCCGGCCGCATCGAGAAAGGCGCCGCCCTCCTTGGCGAGGACGTAGACGCCGAGAATGTCGTCCACCGAGCGCGTCATCGACAGGATGAAGGAGCCGATGGCGTCGCGGTCGAACGTGCGCCGCGCCGCCGCCGCTTGCGCGAACATGTCGATCACTTCGGATGCTTCGGGGGGCAGGTCGGGGATGAGGTGCGGACCGGTGAGCGGCCGGGCGAGCGCCCGGTAGAGCCAGGTACGCCATTCGCGGCTGCCGATTTCGGACGGGCTGTCGTCGCCGTGGCCCGCCGTGGCCCACCACAACGCCTGAAGCGCCGCGGTGGTCTTGGTGGAATTCTCGCGCAAGTCGAGGCGCACGGTGGAGAAACGGAAGATCTCGACGGCGCGCCGGACCGGCCGCACCAGGCCGGCCGCGATCGAAGGACTGTCCGCCTCTTCGAGCGCGCGCTCGATGGTGCGGAGATCGAGGATCAGCTCGTCGGCGCTCTCATAGGCCGCGCCCGGCCCGCCGACGTCCTGCCCTTCGACGCGGGCGATCCTGGCGTCGAGCTTGCGCAGAACCAGCGAAAGGAACTGGCGGTACGGCTCGCCGGGATTGCGCGCCTTGACCCGCTCCTCCTCGCCGCTCGCCGCAAGCGCGCGCGCGAGCTCGGCGCGAAAGCCCGGCGGCACCGGGAGGGCGCGCTCGGTGATGGAGAGCGACCGGGCAAGGCCGAGAATCCGCTCGCGATAATGCCGGAGCGACGCCAGCGCGTTCTGGCGCAGGGTCCAATCGGTAACGGGGGTTCGCACCCAAGGATTGCCGTCGCGGTCGCCGCCGATCCACGACCCGTATTGGAGAAACGGGGGCAGCTCGAAACGGACGCCCGGATAGTTCTCGCCGAGCGCCCGATCGACCCGACCGAGCAGCTCCGGCGCCTTGTCGAAGATCGTCTCGTCGAAGAAGTGCAGGCCGCGGGCGACCTCGTGCTGAACCGTCGGCTTCTCCAGATGCAGCTCGCCCGTCATCCATACGAGCTCGATCTGATCGCGCAGCGCGTCGATCAGCGCGGTCCGTTCGCGTTCGGTCCAGCGCGGAAACTCCAGCTCGAACAACAGGAGGTAGATCTTGCGATATTTCTCCAGGACGGTGACGCGCTTCGACTCGGTGGGATGAGCGGTGATGACCGGCCGGATGCGCAAGCTCGAGAGCAGCGCCTGGACGTCCTGCGGCTTGATGCCGTCCTGCGCCGCTTCGGCGATGACGTGGTCGAAAGTGCCGCGCAGCGCCGCGCGCCCGCGCGTCCGCTCGATGTTACGGCGCCGGCGCATGGCGGCGTTCTGCTCGGCGATGGCCAGAAGCTGGAACCAGATGCCTTGGGCCTGAAGCGCCCGCGCCAGGAGCTGGGGTGAGAAGCCGGCGATGTCGGCCTCGCCGGCGAGAATGGGCTCGATCCTTGGCTCATGCCGGCGGACCACCTCGATGAGGAGGCGGAACAGGAGATCGGCCGCGCCTTCGGGCGATGTGCCGCCGATCACGGCCTCTGACGGCGCGAGATCGCGGGGGGACGGCTTCAGCTCCTTGTTCATTGCAATAGGAGGCACTCCCAACCGCGCCGCCAGGCTGGCGACGTAGAACCGGCTGGCGTCCGGGGCCGCAGGGCTTGGCGCGCGAGGCGCCCGTCCCTAAAGCCCCGGCCGATCCGGGCAACCGGCCATTCTAGCCAGCACGCATACGCTCGCACGGCGTTCTCACCGGGAGGCCAGGACCCCGGCAACCGTCGAGCCGAACTCGCTCGGATTGGGCGCAACCGTAAGACCGCAGGAGCGCATGATCTCGGCCTTCTCGGCGGCGCTGTCGCCGGCAGCCGAGATGATGGCGCCGGCATGGCCCATGCGCCGTCCCTTCGGCGCGGTGAGCCCCGCGACGAAGCCGATCACGGGCTTCGACATGTTGTCCTTGATCCAGGCCGAGGCCTCGGCTTCCTGCGGACCGCCGATCTCGCCGATCATCAGCACCGCTTCGGTGTCCGGGTCCTCCTCGAACAGAGCGAGATGGTCGAGGAACGACGAGCCGTTGATGGGATCGCCGCCGATGCCGACCGAGGTCGAGATGCCGATGCCCTTGGCCTTCATCTGCGAGGCGGCCTCGTAGCCGAGCGTGCCCGAGCGCGAGATCACCCCCACTTTGCCTTGCAGGTAGATGTGGCCGGGCATGATGCCGAGCATGGCCTTGCCGGGGCTGATGATGCCGGCGCAGTTCGGCCCGACCATCACCGCACGGCGGTCCTTGGGGTAGCGCATCATGTAGCGCTTCACCCGCATCATGTCCTGGGCCGGGATGCCGTCGGTGATGGAGCAGATCAGCCGGATGCCGGCGTCGGCCGCTTCCATGATGGCGTCGGCGCAGAAGGCGGGCGCCACGAAGGTGATGGTGGTCGTCGCTCCGGTCGCCTTCACCGCCTCTTTCATGGTGTTGAACAGAGGCCGGTCGAGATGGGTTTGGCCGCCCTTGCCGGGCGTGACGCCGCCGACCACGTTGGTGCCGTAGGCGATCATTTCCTTCGCGTGGAAGGTGCCCTTGTCGCCGGTCATGCCTTGCACGAGGACCGGCGTGGTTTCGTCAATCAGAATACTCATATCGCTCTCCCGATCCTCGGACTTACGCCGCAAGCCGGCCCTGGCACGCGGCCACGGCCTTCTCGGCGGCTTCGGCCAACGTATCGGCGGTGATCAGCTTGAGACCGCTCTCCGCCAGAATCTTGCGCCCCTCCTCGACATTGGTGCCGGCCAGCCGCACCACCATCGGCACCTTGACGTCGACGGTCTCGTAGGCCTTCACCACGCCCTTGGCGACCCAATCGCAGCGATTGATGCCGGCAAAGATGTTGACGAGCACGGCCTTCACCTTGGCGTCGGACAAGACGAGCTTGAGCGCGGTGGCGATGCGCTCCGGCGAGGCGCCGCCGCCCACGTCGAGGAAGTTCGCGGGCGTGCCCCCGGCGTGCTTGATCATGTCCATGGTCGCCATGGCCAAGCCTGCGCCGTTGACGATGCAGCCGATCTCGCCGTCGAGGCCGATATAGTTGAGATTGTGCTCGGCGGCCTGCGCCTCGCGCGGATCCTGCTGCGAGGGGTCGTGCATGTCGGCGACGTTGTGGCGCCGGAACAGCGCGTTGTCGTCGAACGACATCTTGGCGTCGAGCGCGAGCACGCGGTCGTCCTTGGCGACCACCAGCGGATTGATCTCGAGCATGGTGGCGTCGCAATCGCGGAAAGCGCGATAGGCGTTCATGATGGTCGAGACCGCGCTCTGCGCCTGCTTGATGCTGAGGCCGAGCTGGAAGGCAAGCTCGCGCGCCTGAAAGGCCTGCAAGCCCACGGCCGGCTCCACCAGAACCTGAAGGATGGCCTCGGGCTCGGTCTTGGCGATCTCCTCGATCTCCATGCCGCCCCGCTGCGAGGCGATGACGCGGATGCGCTCCGCTTTGCGGTCGAGAACGAAGCCGAGATAGAGCTCGCGGTCGAACGGCTCGGCCACCTCGATATAGACGCGCTGAACCGGCTTGCCTTCGGGCCCGGTCTGGATGGTGACGAGCCGCTTGCCGAGCATCCCGGCGGCAGCGTCGCGCACCTCGTGATAGGTCTTGCACAATTTGATGCCGCCGGCCTTGCCGCGCGCGCCGGCGTGAATTTGCGCCTTGACCGCCCAGCTCCAGCCGCCGAGTTCGGTCGCGGCATAAACCGCCTGGTCGGGGCTGAAGGCGACTGCACCTTTGGGCACCGGCACGCCGAAACTGGCGAGCAATTCCTTGGCTTGATACTCGTGAACGTCCACTTCTTTCTCCTCCCTTACCGGTGCTTCGGGGCGCGCTTTCGCCCCGCGCTCTAGCTCACCTTGCCCTTGACCACGCCATAGGCCTTCTCGGTCACGCTCTCAGCGCCCGACATCAGCGCGTCGAGCTCTTCTAGCCTAGCCTCGGCGAAAGCCCTGTCCGATATCATTCTTGCATTGGTGAAAACATTCAAGGCGGCGCTTCGCAGTGCAGCATAACCGGCCAGCACGGCGACGCCCGCATCGGAAATCACGTTGAGATTGCCCTTGTCGGAGGCGATGGCGGCAAGGTCGATGACCTCGCGCGCCGCCGCAGCGCAGCGCAAGGGCACGTCGGTCGCCTGCTTGAGCGCGGCCTGAATGGCCTTCTCGCGCGCCGCCTTGTCAGCGTCGGTCTCCTTGGCCATGCCGTAGGCGCCCATCACCGCGTCGAACGCCTTGACGTCGTCCTCGATCATGGCGGTGAGCTTCAGCCGCAGCGCCTCGGACTTGGCGAGCACGTC
>JBFWTF010000054.1:0-12887 GCA_050247995.1 Methyloceanibacter sp.
GGTTGCCGGCGCGATCGGCCTCGACTATTTCGTGGTCAATGTTCAGCTCGACGCCGGAGACCCGGCGCAGCAGCTCGCCAAGCTCGAGCAGGCCGCCAAGGAGAAGGGGGTGGCCATCGGCGTGGTACGCATGAAGCCCGCCACCGCCAAGCAAATCGCCGATTGGGCGGCGAAGCTCGAAAGCAAGGGCATCGTTCTCGTTCCGGTCAGCGCCGCGATCAGGTCGCAAGCGCAAAGCTGATCGCCTCTCCATGACAGACATGCAATCTCTGCCTTACCGGCCCTGCGTCGGCATCATGCTGCTCAACCGCGAAGGCCACGCCTTCATCGGGCGGCGCGCCGATCACGAGGGCGAGCCCGAGGGCGCCGGCACGTGGTGGCAGATGCCGCAAGGCGGCGTCGACGCGGGCGAAGACCTGGAAGCGGCGGCGCGGCGCGAGCTCGCCGAGGAAACCGGAATCGTCAGCGCGCGCTTCATCGGCAGGACGCGCGACTGGCTGACCTACGACCTGCCGGCCGAGCTCATCGGCATCGCCTGGGAGGGACGCTATCGCGGCCAGAAGCAGATGTGGTTCGCGGCGCGGTTCGAAGGGGCCGAAAGCGAGATCGATATCGGTCCGCGCGACGGGCATGAGCAGGAGTTCGACACCTGGCGCTGGGCGCGGCTGAAAGAGCTGCCGTCGCTCGTCGTGCCGTTCAAGCGGAAGGTCTATCTCAGCGTGGTCGAAGAGCTCGGGCCGTACGCGCGCTAGGACTTCTTTGAAGCATGACCCCCCTCTTACTCCCCCCTTTCAGGGGGGAGAGAATGGAGAGCGGCCTGTTGCTCTCCCTCCCCCTGCAAGGGGGAGCGTCGGGGTGGGGGTCGAGAGTTCAATCAGACGGAGTAATGCGTCAGGCCTAAAGATTGAGCGCGGCCTGGACCTGGCGGAGCTGATCGAGCTTGGTCTGGGCGCGGTCGCGGTCGTGATCTTCGGCCGCGTCGGCGACGTCCTCCTCGGCATCCTTCACGGCTTGCGCAAGCTGGCTCGCGTCAAGCTCGAGGAGGTCGATGGCCGTCTCGGCCAAAACGGTGAGGCCCGAGGGCCCCACTTCGGCGAAGCCGCCGCGGATGAAGTAGCGCTTGTGCTCGCCGCCTTGCATGCCGATTTCGAGCAGGCCAGGGCGAAGCGTCGAAAGCAGCGGCGCGTGATGGGCGAGCACGGTCATGTCGCCCTCGGCGCCCGGCACCAGAACCTGTTCGACCTCGCCCGAAACGAGCAACCGCTCGGGCGAAACCAGTTCGAACTTGAAAGCGTCGGGCATGCCTAAGCGGCCTCCGCGGCGAGTTTCTCGGCCTTGGCGACGGCTTCCTCGATGGTGCCGACCATGTAGAAAGACGCCTCGGGGAGATGGTCGTAGGCGCCCTCGCACAGGCCCTTGAAGCCCTTGATCGTGTCGGCAAGATCGACGAACACGCCGGGCGAACCGGTGAACACCTCCGCCACGTGGAACGGCTGGGAGAGGAAGCGCTCGATCTTGCGGGCGCGCGCCACCGTGACCTTGTCCTCTTCCGACAGCTCGTCCATGCCGAGAATGGCGATGATGTCCTGAAGCGCCTTGTAGCGCTGGAGGATCTCCTGAACGCGGCGGGCGACGGCGTAATGCTCGTCGCCGACGATGCGCGGGTCGAGCATGCGCGAGGTCGAATCGAGCGGGTCCACCGCGGGATAGATGCCTTTCTCGGCGATGCCGCGCGACAGCACGGTGGTGGCGTCGAGATGGGCGAAGGAGGTCGCGGGCGCGGGGTCGGTCAGGTCGTCGGCCGGCACGTAGATGGCCTGCACCGAGGTGATCGAGCCCTTCTGCGTGGTGGTGATGCGCTCTTGCAGCGCGCCCATGTCGGTCGCGAGCGTCGGCTGATAGCCCACGGCTGAGGGGATGCGGCCCAGCAGCGCCGACACTTCGGAGCCGGCCTGGGTGAAGCGGAAGATGTTGTCGACGAAGAACAGCACGTCCTGGCCCTGGTCGCGGAAATATTCGGCGACGGTCAGCCCCGAGAGACCGACGCGGGCGCGGGCGCCAGGGGGCTCGTTCATCTGGCCGTAGACCAGGGCGCATTTCGAGCCCGCGGCGCTGCCCTCCTTACGCGGGTCCTTGTTCACGCCCGACTCGATCATCTCGTGGTAGAGGTCGTTGCCTTCGCGCGTCCGCTCGCCGACGCCCGCGAACACCGAATAGCCGCCATGAGCCTTGGCCACGTTGTTGATCAACTCCATGATCAGCACGGTCTTGCCGACGCCGGCGCCGCCGAACAGGCCGATCTTGCCGCCCTTGGAATACGGCGCGAGCAGATCGACCACCTTGATGCCGGTGACGAGGATCTCGGCCTCGGTCGACTGGTCGACGTAAGACGGGGCAGGCGCATGGATCGGGCGCTTCTCGGCGGTCTTGATCGGGCCGGCCTCGTCCACCGCCTCGCCGACCACGTTCATGATACGGCCCAAGGTCTCGTCGCCGACGGGAACCGCGATGGCTTCGCCGGTGTCGACCACCTCCTGGCCGCGCACCATCCCTTCGGTCGAGTCCATGGCGACGGTGCGCACCGTGTTCTCGCCGAGATGCTGGGCGACCTCGAGCACGAGGCGATTGCCCTGATTGTCGGTCTCGAGCGCGTTCAAGATTTCAGGCAGGTGATCGTCGAACTGGACGTCGACCACGGCGCCCATGACCTGGCGCACATGGCCGCGCGCGCCCTTGCCCTCGGCGATCCTCTTCTCCTGCTTCTTGGTCTCTGCGATCACGGGTGACTTTTTTGCCATTGCAAGCGTTCCTTACGGTCGAAAATGACTAGAGGGCCTCGGCGCCGGAGATGATCTCGATCAGTTCCTTGGTAATCATGGCCTGGCGGGTGCGGTTGTAGCGAAGCGTCAGCCGGCCGATCATGTCGCCCGCGTTGCGGGTGGCGTTGTCCATGGCGCTCATGCGCGCGCCCTGCTCGGACGCCGCGTTCTCGAGCAACGCCTTGAAGATCTGCACGGCGATGTTGAGGGGGAGCAGCTCGGCGAGAATGTCGGCCTCGTCGGGCTCGTATTCGTAGACGGCGCCGCCAAGCGATGCACCCGCATCCGGCGTTTCGGCCGGGATCGATGCCGGGATGATCTGCTGGGCGGTCGGGATCTGGCTGATGACCGAGCGGAAGCGCGAGAAGAACAAGGTCGCCACGTCGAAGGCGCCCTCGGCGAAGAGCGCGAGAACCTTTTCGGCGACCGTCTCGGCATGCTCGAAGGAGAGCTGACGCACGCCGCGGAACTCGACGGTCTCGAGGATGAGCGGGGCGTAAAGGCGCTTGAGCTGATCGAAGCCCTTGCGGCCGACGCAGAGGATCTTCACCTGCTTGCCGTCGGCGAGCAGCCGGTTGATGTGCTCGCGGGCGAGCCGCACGATGGCCGAGTTGAAGGCGCCGCACAGGCCGCGCTCGGCGGTGCAGACGACGAGGAGATGGACGGCATCTTTGCCGGTGCCGATCATCAAGGGAGGACCGCCCTCGCGGCCGGCGAGAGCCGTGGCGAGATTGGCGAGCACGGTCTCCATGCGGGTGGCGTAGGGCCGCGCCGCTTCGGCCGCCGTTTGCGCGCGCCTGAGCTTCGCCGCGGCCACCATCTGCATGGCCTTGGTGATCTTCTGCGTCGCCTTGACGGAAGCGATGCGGTTGCGAAGCTCCTTCAGCGAAGGCATGGGCTACTCACGCAAAGGCCTTGGCGAATTTGTCGACGGCGGCCTTGAGCTTGTCGCCGGTCTCCTTGGAGATCTCCTTGGCGTCGCGGATCGACTTGAGGATGTCGGGATGCTCGGCGCGCATGAAGCGCAAGAGCTCGTCCTCGAAGCGGCGCACCGCCGAGACGGGGATCGGATCGAGATAGCCGTTGACGCCGGCATAGATCACGACGACCTGTTCCTCGACGCTCATCGGCGAGAATTGCGGCTGCTTCAACAGCTCGGTGAGCCGTGACCCGCGATTGAGCAGGCGCTGGGTGGTGGCGTCGAGGTCCGAGCCGAACTGGGCGAAGGCGGCCATCTCGCGATACTGCGCCAGCTCGCCCTTGATCTTGCCCGCGACCTGCTTCATCGCCTTCACTTGCGCCGCCGAGCCCACGCGCGACACCGACAGACCGACATTCACCGCGGGCCTGATGCCCTGATAGAACAGGTCGGTCTCGAGGAAGATCTGGCCGTCGGTGATGGAGATCACGTTGGTCGGGATATAGGCCGACACGTCGTTGGCTTGCGTCTCGATGACGGGAAGCGCGGTCAAGGAGCCCGAGCCGTTGTCCTTGTTGAGCTTGGCCGCGCGCTCCAAAAGCCGCGAGTGGAGATAGAACACATCGCCCGGATAGGCCTCGCGTCCCGGCGGGCGGCGGAGCAGGAGCGACATCTGGCGATAGGCCACGGCCTGCTTCGACAAATCGTCGTAGAACACGACCGCATGCATGCCGTTGTCGCGGAAGAACTCGCCCATGGCGCAGCCCGAGAAGGGCGCCAGGAACTGCATCGGCGCGGGATCGGACGCCGTCGCGGCGACGACGATGGAATAAGGCAGCGCCCCGTTGTCCTCCAGCACCTTGACGAACTGGGCGACGGTCGAGCGCTTCTGGCCGACGGCGACGTAGATGCAATAGAGGCTCTTCTTGTCGTCGCCGAGCGCGTTGATCGATTTCTGGTTGAGGATGGTGTCGAGGATGATGGCGGTCTTGCCGGTCTGGCGATCGCCGATGATGAGCTCGCGTTGGCCGCGGCCGATGGGGATGAGCGCGTCGATGGCCTTCAGCCCGGTCTGCATCGGCTCGTGCACCGACTGGCGGGGAATGATGCCGGGCGCCTTGACGTCGACGCGGCGCTTCTCGTCGGACTTGATCGGGCCCTTGCCGTCGATCGGATTGCCGAGCGCATCGACGACGCGGCCGAGCAGCCCCTTGCCGACCGGCACCTCGACGATGGCGCCGGTGCGCTTGACGACGTCGCCTTCCTTGATGTGGCGGTCGTCGCCGAAGATCACGATGCCGACATTGTCGACTTCGAGGTTGAGCGCCATGCCGCGCGTGCCGTCGGCGAACTCGACCATCTCGCCGGCCTGGACCTTGTCGAGGCCGTAGACGCGGGCGATGCCGTCGCCGACCGAGAGCACCTGGCCGATCTCGGCGACTTCCGCTTCCTGACCGAAATTCTTGATCTGCTCCTTGAGAATCGCGGAGATCTCAGCGGCCCTGATATCCATTAGCCAACCTCTTTCATGGCAACTTTGAGTGAATTGAGCCTCGTGCGCAGCGAGGTGTCGATCATGCGGCTGCCCACCTTGACCACGAGCCCGCCGAGAAGGGCGGGATCGACGCGGGTCTCGAGCGACACGTCTTTGCCGAGCGCCGCTTTGAGCGCCTGCTTCAAGGCGGCGGCTTGCGCCTCGGTGAGCTTCTCGGCCGAAATCACCGACGCGCTCATCTCGCCGCGATGCTGCGCGAGCATGGCGCGGAAGGCGCCGATCGTGTCGCGGGCGGCGAAGAGGCGCCGGTTCTTGGCGAGGAGAAGGAGGAAATTGCGGGTCAGCGCCTCGATGCCGATCTTGTCGAGAATAGCGGCGAGCGCGCGGCCCTGCTCGTCGGCGGTGAAGACGGGACTTGCGACGAGGCGGGCGAGGTCCGGAGAGGCGTCGAGGGCTTGGCCGAAGCGGTCGAGATCGGCCGCGACGTTATCGAGCGCGTTGCCTTCGGATGCGAGCTCGAACAGTGCGGTCGCATAGCGCCCGGCAACGCCCGAAACTGTGTGCTCCTCGACCGCCAAAGTCTTTTCCTCTCGGACGGGCGCTGATCGAAGCCGCCCCGTCCCCGGACCCGAGAAATGCTGGGATTGGCGCTCCCGCGTCAACAGGTGGAAGGCCTGTTGGAAAGCCCCCGGAAGCCCGCGGAGGCTCTATCATAAGGGTAAGGGGGGCGCAACCTGGGGAAGGCCCGAAAAGAAGCCCGGGAAAGGGCCATTTTCCGTGGCCTTTGCCGGCCCCTAGAGGAAGGAATAGGGGTCGATATCGACGGCGAGCCGCAAGTCGCCCTTGGCCTTGGGAACTTGGGCGAGCCAGAGCCGCAAATAGGCCTGGAGGTCGGCCTCGCGCGCGGCCTTGACCAGGAGCCTGTAACGGTGGCGGCCGCGGATGACCGAGAGCGGCGCCTCGGCGGGACCTAGCACCTCGATCTTGGCGGCAGCGGGCGCGGCGAGCGCCACGGCGCGGGCGTAAGCTTCGGCAGCATCGCGCGCGCTTCCGCTCACGAGCAGAGAGGCAAGCCTGCCGAAGGGCGGCAGCCCCGCGTCGCGCCGCGCCGCGATCTCCCGCTCATAGAAGGCATCGCGGTCGCCCGAAATCAGCGCCTGCATCACCGGGTGCTCGGGCATGTAGGTCTGGATCAGACCGCGCCCGGGAATGGCGTCGCGGCCCGCGCGCCCCGTCACCTGGCTCATCAGTTGGAACGTGCGCTCGGCCGCGCGCGGATCGGCCTGCGCCAGGCCGAGATCGCCGTCAACCACGCCGACGAGCGCGAGCCCCGGGAAGTGATGGCCCTTGGCGACGAGCTGCGTGCCGATCACGATATCGACCTCGCGCTCCTCGATCTCGCGCAAGGTCTCGCGGAGGTCGCTGATGGAAGGGGTGAGATCGCTCGACAGGAGCGCGCGGCGCGCGTCCGGAAAGCGCTCGGCGATCTCCTCGGCGATGCGCTCGACGCCGGGGCCGCAAGGGACGAGCGAATGCTCGGCGCCGCATTTGGGACATTCCTCGGGGATGGGCGTGAAGGTGCCGCAATGATGGCATTCGAGGCGTCGGCGAAATCTGTGCTCGACGAGCCAGGACGAGCAGTTGGGGCACTCGAACCTGAAGCCGCATTTCCGGCACAGCGTCACCGGCGCGTAGCCGCGGCGATTGAGGAAGAGGAGAGCCTGCTCGCCGCGCCCTAGCGTCTCGGCGATCGCCTCGACAAGAACGGGCGAGAGCCAGCGTCCGCGCTCGGGCGGATTCGCCCGCATGTCGATGGCGGCGAGCGCCGGGAGGCCTGCGGCCTTGTAGCGGAGCCCTAGCTTGATGTGCCGGTAGCGGCCTTGGCTTGCGTTGACGAGGCTCTCGATCGAGGGGGTGGCCGAGCTCAAGACCACCGGCGCATCACCGAGACGCCCGCGCACCACCGCCATGTCGCGCGCCTGATAGGCGACGCGGTCCTCCTGCTTGTAGCTTTGGTCGTGCTCCTCATCGACGACGATCAGCCCGAGATCGGGGAAGGGCAGGAACAGCGCCGAGCGGGCGCCGACGACGAGCTTCGCCTTGTCTTCGGCGATTGCGCGCCAGATGCGGCCGCGCAGCGGCGCGGACACGCCGGAATGCCATTCGGCCGGGGGCGCGCCGAAACGTTCCTCGCAGCGGGCGATGAACTGGGAGGTGAGCGCGATCTCGGGCATGAGCACGAGAACTTGCCGCCCGCGCTGAAGCGCGGCCGCGATCGCCTCGAAATAGACTTCGGTCTTGCCGGAGCCGGTGACGCCGTCGAGCAGCGTCACGGCGAAGCCGTCGCCCGTGTTGGCGAGCAGCGTTCGGGCGGCCTCTTCCTGCTCCGGGGTGAGCGTCGCGCGCTCGCGCGAAAGATCGAGGGGGAGGGCATGCCAGTCGGGCAGGGGCTCGGCCACGAGCGCGCCGGCATCGACCAGCCCGTCGATGACGCCAGGGCTCACGCCGGCCGCCTCGGCGAGGCTCGACTTGACCCAGATGAGCCCGTTCTTGGCCGCTTCGAGCACGCGGGCCCTGGCCGGCGTCATGCGGTGAGGGGGAGGGCCGATGAGGCGCACGCCGTAGCGGGGCGCGGGCGGATCGAAGGCGCGGCCCGCGCTCATCATCATGCGCAAGACCATGCCGGGCGGCGCGAGGGTGTAGTTCGCGACCCAGTCGGCGAAGTCGAGCGAGACGGGAGGGAGAGGCGGCACGTCGTCGATGACCTCGAGAATGGCGCGGAGTTTCTTGCGGTCGAGGTCGGGCGGGGGCGCATCGGCCGCGCGCCGCCACACGGCGGCGAGATATTCCACGGGCCCGAGCGGGGCGACGACGAAGCTTCCGGGCTCGGCTCCTGCGCCCTCGGGCAGGAGATAGTCGTAAGGGCCCGGCAGCGCGAGCGGCAGGAGCACGGGCACCGTGTGCGGCGCCGCGCGCTTTTCTCCTTGCTTGGTCTTCGCTTTGGCCAAGGGCGATTTGCGGACTTAACGTGGGGCTAACGACTCAGCTAGGCATAGTAGCAGCGCAATGCGAGGGACAGGGCTTTGGCTGAAAAGGCGAAGGCGGTAACGATTCCAGGCACGCCTTACTTGCGCGAGGCGGTCGAGGACTGGCTCGCCTATCTGGCCGTGGAGCGCCAGCTCGCGGCCAACACGGCCGAGGCTTACGCGCGCGATATCACCCAGTTCCTCGCCTTCATCGCCCGGTCGCAGGACAAGATCCCCGACATGAAGCAGCTCATCGCGCTTCAGGCGCGCGATGTCCGCGCCTTCCTTGCGGCGCGGCGGAGCGAGGGGGTGGGGAGCCGGAGCTTGTCGCGCAGTTTGAGCGCGCTTCGCATGTTCTACAAATTCCTGGAGCGGCGCGGCTACGGCAAGAACGACGCGATCCGCGCCGTGGCGCTGCCCAAGCTGCCGCATTCGGTGCCGAAGCCGCTCACGGCGCCGAAGGCCACCGCGCTGATCGACAGCGGCGATATCGTCTCGCCCGACGCGCCGGAATGGGTGCTCGCGCGCGATACCGCCGTGCTCGCGCTGCTCTACGGCTCGGGCTTGCGCATCTCCGAGGCGCTCGGGCTGAAACGGCGGGATGCCCCGGTCAAGGGCCGCGACATGCTGCGCGTGACGGGGAAGGGGGCGAAGACGCGGGTCGTTCCCGTGCTCCCGATCGTGCGCGAGGCGGTCGAGCGCTATCTCGCGCTTCTGCCGCAAAAGCTCGGCTCTGACGATCCCTTGTTCGTGGGCGTGCGCGGGGGCGAGCTTTCGCCCCGCATCATCCAGCTCAGGATCGCGCGCGCGCGCGCCGCGCTCGGCCTGCCCGAAACGGCGACGCCGCATGCGCTCCGGCATTCCTTCGCCACGCATTTGCTGGGCGCCGGCGCCGATCTCCGCGCCATCCAGGAGCTGCTCGGCCACGCCAGCCTCTCGACCACGCAAGGCTATACCGAGGTCGATCGCGCGCATCTGCTCAAGGCCTATACCAGCGCCCACCCCCGCGCCTGAGGCTTCCCGGCGCGCGCTTTTCCACCGCTTCTGCTGCCGACTTTCGGCCTAACTGCTTGCCCCAGAAAGCCTATTTCTGGACCTCTTGTGGTACTGACCGGTCAGTCATAAATTGAAGGCCGGAACAGGGTGGCAAAGCCGAGGACGAGGCAATGGCCGGGACGAGAGCCGCGCGCGGGAAAGAAAGCGCCGAAAAGCCGGAGCGCGCAAAGAAGCGCCGCGAGCGTAAAGATACCCGCCCGACCGAAATCGTCGCCGCCGCCTTCGAGGAATTCGCGGCCAAGGGCTATGCCGCGACCAGGCTCGAAGACGTTGCCGCCCGCGCTCATGTCAGCAAGGGCCTGCCCTATCTCTACTTCAAGACCAAGGAAGAGCTGTTCAAGGCCGTCATCCGCAGCGTCATCACGCCGCTGTTCGACGCCATGCGCGAGCGCATGCTGGCGACCGACATTTCCTGCGAGGCCTTCCTCAAGGGACCGTTCCTTGCCTTCCTCCAGGAACTCGTGCTCTCGCGCCGCGTGCTGATCGCGCGCCTCCTCATCGCCGAGGGCCACAAGCATCCCGAGCTCACCGAATTCTACTACGACCAGGTCATCGCCAAGGCGCGCGAGACGCTTCGGGAGTTCATCGATCGCGGCATTGCGCGCGGCGAGTTCAGGCCGACCGCTTTGCGCGACTTTCCCCAGCTCCTGATCGCGCCGGCGCTGCTCGCCGTCGTCTGGCGCACCCTGTTCGAGCGCCATCACCATCTCGACACCAACAAGCTGCTCGCCACCCATATCGACCTCATCGTCGAGGCGATCAGGGCGCCGCAAGCGAGCGGCGGCGGAGCGGCGCGATGAAACGCATCGCCGCTCTCATCGGCAGCCTCGTGCTCGCCGCCGGCATCCTCGTGCTCACCACCTTCACGGCGAACGACGACGGCGTGTTCCCCGGCTACATGGAGGCCGATCTCGTCCTCGTCGGCTCCGAGCAGGGCGGCCGCATCGAGACGCTCGCCGTCGAGGAAGGCGACAGCGTCAAGCAAGGCGATCCCGTTTTCACGCTGGAAAGCTCCGAGCAGGAGGAAGCGGTCGCGGCGGCGAAAGCGCGCGTCGCCGAGGCCGAGGCGAGGGTAGCCGACGCCAAGGCGGAATTGCAGCGGCCGGGCGAGATCGAGGTGCTCGAGGCCAGCCTCGCCGAGGCCAAGGCCATGCTGCAAGTGGCGCGCAACAATCTCGAGCGCGCCCAGTCCCTCTACGAGAAGGGCTGGAACACCAAGGCGCAGCTTGACGACGCCATCGCCCAGCACGACCGCAACCAAGCCACCGTGGCGGAAGCGGAGAAGCGCATCGCGGCGGCACGGCTCCCCGGCCGCTCGGACATGATCGACGCCGCCGCCGCCAATGCCGAGGCGGCGCGCCACGCTCTGGCCGAAGCCGAGCAGAATTTGGCCAAGCGCAAAGTTCTCGCGCCGGCGAGCGGAACCGTGCAGGAAATCTATTTCCGTCCGGGCGAGGTGGTGAAGGTGGGTCAGGCCGTGGCCGCGCTGCTGCCGCCGCGCAATCTCAAAGTTCGCTTCTTCGTCGCCGAGCCGGAGCGCGCCGCACTCCGTGTTAATCAGCGCGTCGCGCTGACGTGCGACGGCTGCCCGCCCGACCTCCACGCCAAGATCAGCTTCATCTCGCGCGAGGCCGAATTCACCCCGCCGGTGATCTTCTCGCGCGAGCAGCGGCGGAAGCTCGTCTATCTCGTCGAGGCGCGCCCCGACGGGGCCGCCGCCGAGTTGACCGCGGGCCAGCCGGTGACGGTGCAACTTGCGCCCGGCGAGCAGATGGTGCGGCGATGAAGGAGATCGCCATCGACGTGAACGGCCTGACCAAGAGCTTCGACGGCAGGACCGTGGTGCGCGACTTGAGCCTGAAAGTGCCCAAGGGGGAGATCTACGGCTTTCTCGGCCCTAACGGCAGCGGCAAGACCACGACGCTCAGAATGTTGTGCGGGCTGCTCACGCCCGATTCAGGGCAGGGCACCTGCCTCGGCTACGACATCAGGACGGAGGCCGAGGCGATCAAGCGCAATGTCGGCTACATGACGCAGCGTTTCAGCCTCTATTCCGACCTGTCGATCCGCGAAAATCTCGAATTCGTCGCCCGCGTCTATGGCGTTCCCGACCCCAAGGGCGCGGCAACCCGCGCCATCGCCAGGCTCGGCTTGACCGGCCGGCAGGACCAGCTCGCGGGCGAACTGTCGGGCGGATGGAAGCAGCGGCTTGCGCTCGGCGCCTGCATCCTGCCCGAACCGCGCCTGCTCCTGCTCGACGAGCCGACCGCCGGCGTCGATCCCAAGGCGCGGCGCGAGTTCTGGGACGAGATCCACAGCCTCGCCGCCGAGGGCATCACCGTGCTCGTCTCCACCCATTACATGGACGAGGCCGAGCGCTGCCACGAGCTGGCCTATATCGCCTTTGGCGAGCTTCTGGCGCAAGGCACCGCGAAAGAGGTCGTGGCGGAGTCGGGCCTCAATACCTGGATCGTCTCGGGCGGCGATCTCAGACGGCTCGGCACCTCGCTCCAGAAGCGCGCCGGCATCGACATGGTGGCGCCGTTCGGCGCCGAACTCCATGTCTCGGGCACCGACAGGTCCGCGCTCGACGCCGCGATCAAGTCGGCCAAAGCCCAAGACGGCGCCCATCGCTGGATGCGCGGCGAGCCCAGCCTCGAAGACGTGTTCATCCTGCTGATGAACAAGGCCAAGGACAATTTCGCATGAAGGACGCGCCCTACCATTACGGCGCCGGCGAGCGGCGCGATCCGGGCTTTTTCCGGCGCATGTGGGCGATGGTCATCAAGGAATTCGTCCAGATGCGGCGCGACCGCATGACCTTCGCCACCATGATCATCGTGCCGATCATGCAGCTCGTGCTGTTCGGCTACGCCATCAACACCGATCCCAAGCAGTTGCCGACGGCGGTGCTTACCCGCGACGACGGACCTCTGACCCGCTCGGTGCTCGCTTCCATGCGCAACACCGACTATTTCGATTTCAAGGTGCAGGTGCACGACGCGGCCGAACTCGACCGCCTGGTGCGCGCGGGCGAAGTGCAGTTCGCGGTCGAGATCCCGGCAAGCTTCGAGCGCGATGTGCGCCGCGGCGACCGCCCCCAGATCCTGGTGATCGCCGACGCGACCGACCCGGTCGCGACCGGCACGGCGGTCTCGGCGCTGCAAGGCCTGCTCGACACGGCGATGCGGCGCGAGCTGCGCGGGCCCGACGACGATCTCGCCAGGACCGCGGCGCCGTTCGGCATCACGGTGCAGAACCGCTACAACCCCGAAGGCATCACCCAATACACCATCGTGCCGGGCCTGCTCGGCGTGGTGCTCACCATGACCATGATGATGTTCACCGCGCTCGCGGTGACGCGCGAGATCGAGCGCGGCACGATGGAGAGCCTGCTCGCCATGCCGATCAAGCCGGTCGAGATCATGATCGGCAAGATCGCGCCGTTCGTCCTCGTCGGCTTCGTGCAGATGACGATCATCGTCGGCGCGGCGCATGTGCTGTTCGGCGTGCCGATCATGGGCAGCGTCTGGCTCCTGGTCGGGCTGGCGACGCTGTTCGCCGCCGCCAAC
>JBFWTF010000055.1:0-12758 GCA_050247995.1 Methyloceanibacter sp.
CCTGCTCGGCGGCATGGCGCGCCTCGTTGGAACGAACCGCTCCGGTCAGGCGGACGGTTCGCTGCCGCACGCCCTCGCGGACTTGCGCCGCATCGACGATGGGGTCTTTGTCGAGGGCGATCCGTACCGCTTCCTCGATCTCGTAGGCATTGTCCTCCTCGGGGGGCTCCACGGCGATGCCGTTGACGACGTCGCGGGCGCCCGGCATCCACCAGGCAAGCACGCCGGCGAGTCGCTTGGTGGCAAGGCCCGGCACGGCGCCGTTCAGAATGACGACGCCTTTCGTCACCTCGATCTCGATCTCGCCTTGCGCGTCCTCGAAGGCATCGCGCACGAGCGTGACCGCGCCGTTCTCGCGCTCCTTGATCCTGAGGCGGCGGAAGACCGGCTCGGCGTAATAGGCCTTGCGCAAATGATCGAGGATCCCGTCGTCGCTCATGACGGTCGCCGGCTTGACGCGCAGGCGGTCGACGATGGCGGTCACGCCCTCGGTCGCGGCGAGCCGCTCGAGCGCGAGCCGCTTGATCGCGACGGTCTCGACCTCGGCCTGGATTGTCGCGGTTCCATCCTCGGCGATGTCGAGAGCTACAGGCTTGAAATGTGGGCCGATGCGCGCCTCGCTTCTGATCGCGGCGAGGGCCTGGTCGCGCAATTCCTGACTTTTTGGGCTTGATTGCACTTCGCGCTCTTTCAGCGGTGACGCCAAGATCATACGCATAGGCCAGACGAGAGTTTGGGCGTTTGATCCCGGTCAAGGCGGCCAAGGCAATTCCGTGCTCGGTAGATCCATCCTCGAAAATTCCCCCCATTTCCACGGAGGCGCCGTCATGGCCGAACCTGTAACCAAGTTGCCTATTCGGAAAGAAAGTCCCGAGGCGGGCGCCGGAGAATGGCGCCCAATGACAGGTCTCAGACGCGAGATCGACCGCCTGTTCGAAGATTTCGGCTGGGGTCCCGGCCGTTGGCCGAGCGGCCGTTCCCTGTTCGACATCGAGCCATTTGGGCGCGGCGAGCTCGCCTTCGGCAAAGTCCCTGCCGTCGATGTCGCCGAGAAGGAGAAGGAATACGAGATCACGGCGGAGCTGCCGGGGCTCGATGAGAGCAATGTCGAGGTGAAGTTTGCCGACGGCATGCTCACCATCAAGGGCGAGAAGCGCGAAGAGAAGGAGGAGAAGAAGAAGGATTACTATCTCTCCGAGCGCCGCTTCGGCTCGTTCCAACGCTCGTTCCAAGTGCCCGATGGCGTCGATGCCGACAAGATCGCGGCGTCGTTCAAGAACGGCGTGCTCACGGTCGTCCTGCCCAAATCGCCGGAAGCCCAGAAGAGAGAGAAGACAATCGCCGTCAAGAAGGCCTAAGCTCTCCTAAGGTGTGAAGCCCAAGGGCTACGAAGATCGAACTTACGTTTCTCGGCACGCGCGGCGAGATCGAGAGCAAATCTCGCCGCCACCGCCGTCATAGCGCGCTTCTGGTCAGGCGCGGGCGGGCCCGCATCATGATCGATTGCGGGGCCGATTGGCTGAGGGCGCTGAAATCGGTTTCGCCTTCCGCCATCGTGCTCACGCATGGCCACGCGGATCACGCCGACGGGCTTGCCCGCGGGGCGCCATGCCCGGTCTATGCCACCGAGGAGACCTGGTCCTTGATCGGCCGCTTTCCCATCGCGGAGCGGGGCGTGATCGCGGCGCGCGAAGCGTTCGCGATCGGCGGCGTGACCTTCGAAGCTTTCCCGGTCGAGCACTCGTTGCGGGCGCCGGCGGTCGGATTCCGCGTGAAGGGAGGCCGCTCGACCGTCTTCTACGCCCCCGATCTTGCCGCGATCCCGCAGCAAGGCGCGGCTCTGCGCCAGATCGCGCTTTACATCGGCGACGGCGCCACGGTCGTCCGCTCGATGGTGAGGATGCGCGGCCGGGTGCGGATCGGGCACGCGCCGATTTCAGCGCAGCTTGACTGGTGTGAAGCGGAGGGGGTCACGCGTGCGATTTTCACCCATTGCGGCAGCGGGATCGTGAAGGGCGATGCCAAGCGCATCGCCGCGCGCATCGAGCAGCTCGGGAAGGAGCGCGGCGTCGACGCCGGTGTCGCTTACGACGGACTCACCCTCAAGCTTTAGCGGTCAGCCCGGCTGCCCACCCATGCTGTCATCGCTCGGGGTCTCGGGTGGAAGCGGGGCGGTAGGCTCGGGCGGCGGCAGCGCGGCGAGCGCCGTCGTCACCCAGCCGATCAGTTCGCCCGCAAGCTTGGCGAAGACCACGTCCATGGCGTTCACGTAAGCTTGCGCGCCTTCGCCCGTGACCGGCGCGCTGCCCTGGAAGGTGCTGGCGTTGACGATCTTGCCGTCCTTGTCGAGAAGTTTGGCGATGAAGTCGATCTCGGCCGTTGGCGGCGCCGCGGCGGTGGAGATCTGGAAAGTCCTGATGTCGATGAGGAGCTGATAGTCGCCGGCCGCGCCGTCGCGCGTGCGGCTTACCGATTTCGCCAAGCCCGCATTCTCGAAGCTCTGGATCACCTTCGACTGGACGAGAATGGGAACATTGTCGCCCCAGCGCGCATTGGCGACGGGCACGCTCTCGCCCTCGGAGGGCTGCGTCAGGATCTTGTCGGTGTTGAAGCCCATCAGCGTGGTCGGCTCGGGCACGACGATCAACCAGCTCGGCGGCTCGGCGGGAGCCGCGGGCAAATCGGTCGTGGCGGCGGCGAGATCGTAAACCGGAATCTCGCCCGGGCTCGTGCCGCCTCCGGTCATGCGCTCGAGCCCCGCAAGTATGCCGTCGACCTTGCCGGAATTGCGCGCGAGCGCGCCGGCAAAGCTGTCGATGTTGGCGATGGCGCTCTTGAGCGCCTCGGAATTGTCGGCGAGCACCTGGCTCACGCTTTGGAAGGCGTCACGTGCCGCCTGGGTCCAGTCCTGGCCGGCTTGAGGCTGGGCGATCAGGATAGGTGGCGCGCCGCCTTCGCCCGCGACAAGGGGCGAGGTTGCGCTGCCGCCGCGCAGCGCCACCGCCGCGCCGCCGGTTAGGCCTTGGGTCTCGATATTGACTTCCGTGTCGGCGCGGATCGGCGTGCCGCGAACCACCGCGATCGTCGCGATCACGTCTTGCGGCGCGTCGGCATTGAGGCCGAGGTCCGTGACTTCCCCGACGCGGATGCCGTTGAACAGGACGGCCGAGCCGACCAACAGGCCCGAGACCGAGCCCTGGAATTTGAGCTGATAGGTCTCGCGCTGGCCGAAACCGCCTTTGTTTTCGAGCCAGTAGACGAAGGCGAAGCTTGCCGCGATCACGGCCAGCATGAACAATCCGATCAAGGCATAGCGGGCGCGCGTTTCCATCGGTCGGTTCCCTCGGTCTCTCAAGCGCTCAATTGCCGGTCAGCGAGCAGGCTGCCGCGTTTTCCTTTGAAATAGGTCTTCACCCAGGGATGCTCGCATTCGAGCATGACTGCAAGAGGACCTTCCGCCACGACCTTGCCGTCGGCCAGCGCCGCCACCCGGTCGCAGGCATTGTAAAGGCTCTCCAGATCGTGGGTCACCATGAACACGGTCAGCCCGAGGGTCTGCTGCAACGTGCGGATCAACTCGTCGAAATCGCCGGCGGAAATCGGATCGAGCCCCGAGGTGGGCTCGTCGAGGAACACGATCTCGGGATCGAGCGCGAGAGCCCGGGCGAGCGCCACGCGCTTGGTCATGCCGCCCGACAGCTCGGACGGAAATTTGTTCAGATCCTCCGGCGTAAGGCCGACCATTTCGAGCTTGGCGAGCGCCATCTCGTCCATCAGGCGCTGCGACAATTCGAGGTTCTCGCGCATCGGGAACTGCACGTTCTCGCGCACGGTGAGCGAGGAGAAGAGCGCGCCTTGCTGGAACAGGATGCCCCAGCGGCGTTCGAGCGCGCGGCGCTCGGTTTCGCTCGTTTTGGTCAGATCGACGCCCAGCACCTCGATCGAGCCGCCGCGGCGCGGCAAGAGCCCGATGATGGTGCGCAAGAGAACCGACTTGCCCGCACCGGAGCCGCCGACGACGCCTAGGATCTCGCCCGCTCTCACATCGAGGGAGAGATGGTCGAGCACGATCTGGTCGCCGAAGCCTACGACCAGGTCGCGCACCTCGATGACGGGCTCCTGCGTCATCGGTCACATCCCGATCGAGGCGAAGAAGATGGCGAACAGGCCGTCGAGCACGATCACGAGGAAGATCGACTGAACCACCGAGGCGGTGGTGCGAAGACCGAGGGACTCGGCGCTGCCCTTGACGCGCAACCCCTCGGCGCAGGCCACGACGCCGATCACGAGCCCCATGAAGGGCGCCTTGATCATGCCGACCTTGAAGTGGGTGAGCGAGATCGCCTCGGTCAGGCGCGCGAGGTAGATGTCAGGGCTAATGCCGCCATAGAGCCAGGCGACGAGGCCGCCGCCGTAGAGCGCGGCCATGCAGCCGAGGAAGGTGAGCACGGGAAGAGCGATGACGAGCACGAGGATGCGCGGCAGGATCAGCACCTCGACGGGGTCGAAGCCCATGGTGCGGAGCGCGTCGATCTCCTCGCGCATCTTCATCGAGCCGAGCTCGGCCGTGTAGGAGCTGCCCGAACGGCCCGCGACCATGATCGCAACGATCAGCACGCCGATCTCGCGCAACACGAGGATGCCGACGAGGTCGACCGAGTAGAGCTCGGCGCCGAATTTGCGGAAATGGAAGATGCCCTGCTGCGAGATGATGCCGCCGATCAGGAAGGTGATGAGGAGGATGATGGGGACGGCGCGCCAGGCGACGCGGTCGAGCTGATTGACGGTCGAGGTGAACCTGAATTCCTGCGGACGGGCGAGCACGCGGATCGTTGCGGCGCCGACGGCACCGAGCATGTCGGCGAAGGCGAGCAGGTTCTTGCCGAGCTCGGCCGCGCCCGCGCCGACCGCGGCCAGCGCGCCGACGATCCTGTTCCCGCGCGAGGGCGCCGGCATGGGCTCGCGGTTG
Source organism: Methyloceanibacter sp. (assembly GCA_050247995.1). Lineage (GTDB taxonomy): Bacteria > Pseudomonadota > Alphaproteobacteria > Rhizobiales > Methyloligellaceae > Methyloceanibacter. The sequence continues at coordinate 4,970 of JBFWTF010000055.1, forward strand.
ACGCCATGCATCTCCGCGAGCAGGTTGCGGTCGTGGGCCGGCATGCCCACGATCTCCAGTTCCGCGCCGGCGGACGACCAGGCGCGCGTCAGCCGCTCCAGCAGCCACGCGCCGAAGGTATCGAACTCGCGCACGCCGCCCATGTCGATCGAGACGTTCTTGGCCGCGGCGGCTTGGCTGGCGGCGCTGTCAACGAGCGTCTCGAGCTCGCCGGCATGCGCCGCCGTCCACGAGCCTGAGGCGGCAAATTCGAGCCGCTCCCCCTTCAATTGGCTAGTCAGCAGAACTTCGCCCATGGCTGGCTCCTCCCGCCGGTTGCAGGCTCTGTCAAAGAGACGGTGCCTCGGAGGATGGCCGGAGGCAAGAGGGGCCGGCTAGCTGCGGCTGAGATCGATCGTCACGCTCTTCAGGGCGATATTTTGGGTCGAGATCGAGACGCTTTGGCGCGAGCGGCTATAGGAGACCTGCATGCTGCCGGAAACGCCGCCACTGATCTGGAGGCTTATTCTATCGCCCGAGGCGCTCCCCGAAGCGGTGCCGGCGGCATTGAAGGTGCGCTCCTCCCAGGTGCCGGAGATGCGATTGCCGGACTGGCTGAGCTTGCTCCTGATCTCGAAATTGGTGCTTTCGATTTGGAAACGGATGGCCTTGCCGAGCTGCGAGCCGCCGCCGGTGTAGTAGGCATTGCATTTAAGGCGTTCGGTCCGTCCGTCGCTCAGCTTGATCTGTCCCGCCCCTCGCCACGACCCCAAGAGCGTGTCGAACGGGCCGGCGGCTGCCCGGCCGTTCGGCCACGACAGGAGCGCGACCGCCAAGGCCAGGACAGCCAGGAGGCGAAAGGGGACGTTACGGTCGATTCGCATGGCTTTTCCTTCCCGCAATTGCTCCGGCGGATAACTCAAGATTATGGTGACGGGGTGATGACACGGGGGCCATCGGCCGTATGGCGCCGTACCTTACGACAACCCGCGGCCGGTCGAAAGGGCGCTTGGGCCTGGCTTTGGGCGATTTCCCCTGATTCGGTCGCGTTTTTTGCCGGTTTGGTCCCTCGGTCAAGAATTGTTGAGGGGCGCAGGTCTCGCGGACTAGATTGGCAGGAATTCGCCTCAGGCAGCGGGAGCGTCGCGCCATTCCGCCGAAACCCAACATCGCCATCACCTATTGCCGGCTCTGCAACTGGCTCTTGCGCGCGGCCTGGATGGGTCAGGAGCTGCTCTCGACCTTCGCCGAGGAGCTTGGCTCCGTCACCCTCATTCCCGATGCCACGGGCGGCGTCTTCGAGATTCGGATCGACGGCAAGCTCCTGTGGTCGCGCGGCGAGCGCGGCCGCTTTCCCGAGATCAAGGAGCTGAAGCAGATGGTGAGGGACGAGGTCGCGCCCTCCCGCGATCTCGGCCACGTCGATAAGAAAGACGGACCGGCTTGAGCCTTTCGCGCCAAGCGGCCCCCTGGCAGTTGGGCCTGCGCCGCACCACATGACAGCGGAAGTTGTAAGCAATTTAAGAGGTTCCCCATGTCCCGGCCCGTCGTCGTCACCATCCCCCACAGGCTCGGGCGGCAAGAGGCGGCGAGGCGTCTCAAGGCCGGGTTCAGCAATGTGCGCTCGAGCTTCGGCCAGAGCTTCGTCGTGGTGAAGGACGAGTGGGCGGGAGACCACCTCGATTTCCGCGCCAGCCTGCTCGGGCAGACCACAACCGGCACGGTCGATGTCGCCGACGATCACGTGCGGCTCGAGGTGCAACTCCCTTGGGTGCTGGCTCTCCTCGCCGAGAAGGCCAAGGCCTTGGTGCAAAGAGAAGGGGCGCTCATGCTGGAGAAACCGAGCGATCAGGGGCCCAAGCGCTAGGATCGCTCAGGCGATCTTGACGATGGTGGCTTCGGCGGTGCCGGCCTCGACCACGTCGCCCACCTGCTTGCCGAGCATGGCCTGGGCCACCGGCGACACATAAGAGAGCGTGCCAAGCGAAGGATCGGCCTCGTCTTCGCCGACAAGGCGGTAGGTCTGGAGCCGCCCGTCCTCGCGCTCGATGGTCACCGTCGAGCCGAAATGCACCTCGCTCGTATCCTTTGGGGGTTCGATCACTTGGGCCGTGGCCCGGCGCGAGGTCCAATAGCGGAGATCGCGGTTGATTTTGGCCAAAAGCGGCCGGTCGTCGGCCTCATGGGCCGCGGCATGTTCGGCGTGGAGGCGGGCGAGCTCGGCCTCGATCATCTCGAGCCCTTTCGGCGTCACGAGATTATGCGGCGAGACCGGGCGATCGGGCAGATCGTCATAGACGTCGCTGCCGCTGTCGGGCTCCTTGACGAAGGCCTTGCTCATGGCGCGACTATAGCATGGCTCAACCACACATTGTGACGTATCTCGGGGCGACACTCCTGTGGGCAAGCGCGCGGCAACCGCGGCCCCGCCTTTGCCGCGATCTTTCTCTCCGTGCTAGTTTCTCGCAAAACCACAACGTTCGGGGGAGCGCCAAATGATCGATGCGGGGAACACCGCGTGGCTGATCACGGCCACAGCGCTGGTTCTGTTCATGACCTTGCCGGGACTTGCCTTGTTCTATGGCGGCCTCGTGCGCGCCGAGAACCTGCTCTCGGTGCTGATGCAATGCTTCGCCATCGCCTGCCTCGTTTCGGTGGCCTGGCTTGCCGGCGCCTATAGCCTCGCCTTCAACGCCGGCGGCCCCTATCTCGGCGATCTCGGCAAGGCGCTTTTCGTCGGCGTTCCGCGCGATGCGGTGGCGGCGGGCACGTCGCTGCCCGAGAGCGTGTTCTTCATGTTCCAGATGACCTTCGCCATCATCACGCCGGCGCTCATCGTCGGCGCCTTTGTCGAGCGCATGCGCTTTGGCGCGGTCATGCTGTTCAGTCTGCTCTGGCTTTTTCTGGTTTATGTGCCGGTGGCGCATTGGGTTTGGGGCGGCGGCTGGCTCGCGGCCATGGGCGTGCGCGACTTCGCCGGGGGCCTCGTGGTGCATCTCACCGCGGGCGTCACGGCGCTTGTGCTCGCCGTCCTGCTTGGGCCGCGCCTCGGCTTTCCCGACGAGGTGAGGCCGCCGCATGCGCCGTGGATGACGATGGCGGGGGCTTGCATGCTGTGGGTCGGCTGGTTCGGCTTCAACGCCGGCAGCGCCCTGACGGCCGGGGCCGACGCCGGAATGGCGATGACCGTGACGCATATCTCCGCGGCCACGGCCACCCTCGTCTGGATCGCGACCGAATGGTGGAAGTTCGGCAAGCCGAGCCTGGTCGGCGCGGTGACGGGAGCGGTGGCGGGGCTCGCCACGATCACGCCGGCCTCGGGCTATGTCGGCCCGGGCGCGGCGCTTGTCATCGGCCTCGTCGGCGGTACGATCTGCTATTTCATGGTCGGCCTGATCAAGCGGGGCTTCAAGATCGACGACAGCCTCGACGTGTTCGCCGTGCATGGCGTGGGCGGAGCCACCGGCATTCTGCTCACCGCCGTCTTCATGGACGCCGCGCTCGGCGGCATCGGCTTTCCGGAAGGGGGCAGCATGGGCGGGCAGATGGGCGTCCAGCTGACCGGCCTCGTCGTCACGGCCGCGTGGTCGCTCGGGATAAGCTTGATCATCGCCATAGGCGTCAAAGCGGTCATGGGCCTGCGCGTCAGCGCCGAGACCGAGGAGCAGGGGCTCGACGCCAGGGTCCATGGCGAGCGCGCCTACAACATGTAACGGCAAGCGAGCGGGGACGAGCATCATGAAATACATCATTGCAGTCATTCAACCGCACCGGCTCGACGCCGTGCGCGAAGCGCTTGCCGGCATCGGCGTGCAGGGATTGACGGTCAGCGAAGTGCGCGGCTTCGGGCGGCAGAAGGGACAGACCGAGATCTATCGCGGCGCGGAATACACCGTGCTGTACGTGCCCAAGGTGAAGCTCGAGATTGCCGTGGACGACGCGGTTGCGGATTCCGTCGTCGAGACGATCGGAGGGGCGGCCCGGACCGGGCGCATCGGCGACGGCAAGGTGTTCGTGCTCGACCTCGAAGGCGCGATGCGGGTGCGGACGGGCGAGATGGGCGTGGACGCCCTGTAGAATTTCAACGGCCGTGGACTTCACCCACTATCTCAACCTGGTCTTGCAGCGGCGGGAAGGGCAAGTCGAGCTGTGGCAGCTCGTGCGCAACTTCTCGCAGTGGTTCTTCGACCTCCTGCGCAATTTCGTCCTGGTCGGAGGCTTGAAGTATTTCTACGAGAAATCGGGCAGCGCGGTCCTGTTCTACCTGCACGAATTCGCGCTCGTGGTGATCTTCGTCTATTGCCTGTCCTACGCCGACCAGTGGTACGTCAATCTGTTCGGCTTTCTCGCAAACAAGCGCCGCGCCCATTGGCTGAACCGGACCGTCAATTTCGGCGTGGCCGTCGGGCTGTTCCTGGCCATCCGCTGGGGCGTCTCGGTGATCGTCGCCGAAATTTCCCGGGCCCACGTCTGAGGACCGGCGCGATTCGGCCCTTTGCGGGGTGCCGGAAAGCGATTCTTCCGCCTTAAAAGCCGCCGGAACAGCGCCTATATGAAGCGGCTGGGGGGACCAAGTCCGTCAGAACCGGGCTCAAGAGGTATCCCATCGATGCTGCACGATATGCCCAAAGGCCGAAGCACCGCCCTTGTCGCCGATCCGGACCACGCGCTTGCGCCGGTCGCGGGCAGGCGCGCCGGAGGATCCCCCGCCAAGGCCTCGCGGCGGTCGCGGGCGCCCAAGGTGAAGATCGTCAAGCAGAGCGCGCTCGGGGCGCTGCTCAGGCCGGTCGGAATTGCGATCGGGCTCATCCTCTCCGCCTACGCGCTCGTCTCGCTCGGCACGACCTTCTACCGCTCCTATTACCGCCATCTCGATCACACCGCGCCGGTACACGCCGATAACAGCGTGTTCGACATCTTCTTCGGCGCCAAGAGCCTGCCGCCCGACGCCGTCGATCTCGTCATCAGGGACGTTGACGGCAGCTTGCGCAAGGTCGTTGCGGCCAAGTCGGAGGCCGACAAATTCGTCAACGACACGATCCTCATGCTCGAAGACGAGCGGGCGCGCATCAAGGAGATGGCGCATGAGGATCTCGACCGCAGCTTCGCGCTCGCCTTTCAGGATCGCGAGCAGGCGATCTCGGCCTATGCCGATTGGTATTTCGAGTGGAAGCGCTCCTATGTCGTGCTGAAGGAGACGGTCGTGTCGGCCATCACGCGCTTCTTCGAGGCCGGCAAATACGAGACGGTCAACGAGGCGATCGAAGCCGACATCAAGGATTACTTCCTCACCAATTACAAAGACCAGGTGCTCAAGCCCGAGCTGCGCGACATCACCCTCGCCAAGGGCGTCGAGCAGGCGGTGCGCCACGCCCATGACAGCTACCGGCGCGTGATCGCCAATGGCGACATGCGGCTCCAGCTGTTCCTCGCCGAGCACACGAGCCATCTCGAGGACATCCCGGCCGCGACGCCGATGAGCAGCGTCAAGCTCGATTGGGATGCGCAGAAATGGAAGGCGCCGACCTATCTGATGGAGGATCGCGCTTTCGACGGCGTGGTCGGGGTGGGCGCCGCGGCCGCGGGCGGCACGGTGGGCGCGCTCGCGCTCGGCCCCGCCATCAATGGCGTCATCACGCAGAGCTTCGGGCAGTTGTCGCGCCGCGTCGCCACCTCGCTCGGCACGCGGGTCGCCTTCGCCCAGCAGGGCGCCATCGCCGGCACGGTGGTCGAGCCGGTGGGCGGCCAGGTGGTCGGCGCCGCGATCGGCATCGTGATCGGCGCCGCTGTGGATTATCTCGCCAATGCCACCAACGAGGCCTTCAACCGCGAGAGCTTCGTCGCCGCCAACGATGAAGCTCTCGACGCCACCATCGCCACGTGGAAGGCGGGGCTGGAGGCCAATATCGACACGGCAATCGACAAATGGTTCGACGATGCACGGGCCGCGGTCGTGCTCGCCGCGCATTAAGCATTCGGATTTCAGTCGCGTTTCCGCCCCTTAGCGCGTTATGCTGAGGCCAAGGACCAAGGGCTACGGGGATGGATGAAAGCGTCAAGAACCTAGCGCGGCCGGCCACTTCGCGGTCTTTGCGCGAGGCCATCCGCAAGGCGCGCGTGGACGAGGCCGAGCGCCTGGAGCGGTCCGCCGACAGGCGCGACGGCGAGATCGCCCGCCTCGAACTCCTCAAAGCCGAGCTCGAAACCGTCTTCGCCGAGCTTCCCCACCATGACGACCGCTTCAATCTCGTGCTCGTGCCGAGCCGCCCGGCGCGGCTGTGGATCGATCTCTTCACCTATGCCGCGGTCGACGATGCCTCGGGCGCCTATCTCTTCGTGCGCAACGGCGAGAGCGGCCGCCGCACGCTGTTCAGCGCCACCAATGTCACCGATATCGCCGACCGCATCATGCGCTACATGGCGCAAGAAATCGTGCGGCGCGAACGGCAGGAATCGGCGCTCGCCGAAAGCGGCCGCGTGGTTGCGGCGAGCGGGGAGCCTCGGGCCTCGGTCACGCCGGTCGGCGTGGTGATCGGGGCGTTCGCCATCGGCATTCTCACCGGCGCGCTGGGTCTGTTCCTGGCGGTTCTGCTCACCGCGCCTTGAGCACGCGCCTCTCGCATTCGAAGACGTCGCCGTCGCCGACGGCGCGGCCCACCATCTCCACCTGCCAGCCGCCGCCTGCGCGCGCGATGTTATAGGCGTTGTAACGCGCCGCGGGGATGCGGCCTTCGACCGCCTCCGACGCCGAAGGCACGCCGACGATCAGCGCCGTGCCGGTCGCGGTCGGCAACTCGTGCACCGATTGCATGTGACTATGGCCGTGCAGGACGAGCTCGGCGCCGTGCTGGCGCAGGATTCGCGTGACCTTGCCGGCGTCGCGCAAGCCGCGATGCCAGCCGGCTTGGCGGCGCAAGGGCGGATGGTGGATCAGCACGACGCGGAAGAGCCCGGCGTTGGCCAGCTCGTCGAGCGCCGCGGCGAGAAAATTCCGTTGCAGCGAGCCGATCTTGCCCGCGGCGATGAACGGCATGGTAGGAATGGCGGAGGAGGTCGCGACGATGGCGACGTCGCCGAAGCGGCGCACGAAGGGAAAGAGCGTGGCGGGCGTCGGGAACAGGGCTGCGCCTGCCTCATTGGCCACCATGTAAGGACGCCAGCGGTGCGTTCCGGCCTCAGGGTGAAGCCGCACATAGGCGTCGTGATTGCCGGGGATGGCGGTGACGTGGTGCGGCGGCCCGAGATCCTTGAGCCAGGCGGCCGCGCGCAGGAACTCTTCGGGCAGGCCGAGATTGACGAGGTCGCCGGTCACGGCGATGTGGTCCGGCGCCTGGGCCGTCACGTCGCTCGTGATGAGGTCGAGGATCTCGCGCCGGTGAACGTATTTCCGCCCGCGATGCCAATTGACGTAGCCGAGCACGCGCTTGCTCATCAGCTCGCGGCGCTTGACCCGCGGCATCGGGCTCAAATGGATATCGGAAAGATGGGCGAGGGTGAACACGGGGTCTGACACGAAAATGGGGCAGGCGGCCTCCCGCCGCAAGACTAAAGGGGAACGGCCCAATACGGAACGTTCCGCCGACATCTTGCGATGCTCGGCTGACGCTCGCTTCAGCGCCGCTTTATATGGACCCGCTCCCCCTCACGGGGGGTGGGAAGCATATCATAACCCTGAGGAGGAGGAGGAACGCGCCCGTCTCGAAGGGCGCGCGGCTAGGTGCATGCTTCGAGACGCGCCCTTCGGGCGATCCTCGGCATGAGGCTCACTTCTTCAGGTTCTCGAGGCCGGTGATGTGCATGCGCTGGCCCT
>JBFWTF010000056.1:0-12685 GCA_050247995.1 Methyloceanibacter sp.
AAGCCCTGGATCAGGTCGGCGTTGGCGCCGGGATAGGTCGTGGTGACCGTGATCGTGGTGTTGTACAGCTCCGGATACTGCCGGATCGGCAGCTTGAAGCCGGCCTGCGCCCCGATGAGGAGGATCAAGAGGCTAACCACCGTGGCGAGCACGGGCCGCTTGATGAAGATGTCGGTGAAGCGCATGGGGCTTATTGCCTGGGCAGCTCCGCCGGCGCCTTCAACGCGCCCGAATTGTCGATCTTGACGGTGGCGTCGGGCTGCAGCTTGAGCTGGCCGCTCGTGACCACTTCCTCGCCGTCCTTGACGCCCTCGATGATGGCGACGCGGTCGCCTTGGGTCGGCCCGACGCGGACGAAGCGGCGTTCTGCCGTAAGCTTGGGCGCGGCGGGAACGGCGCCCGTCGGCGCGGCGTCGGCGGCGATGGCCGAGGTCACCGGCTCGCTCGAAGCGGTGGGCGTGGGCGCAGGCGCAGGCGCAGGCTCCGGCGCGCCGGACTTCACCACCCACACGCTGTCGCCGTAGAGACCGTAGGTCACCGCCGTGCGCGGCACCGTGACGAATTCCTTTTCGCCGCCGGCGAGAACGGCGACGTTGGCGAACATGCCGGGCATGAGCGTGCGGTCCGGGTTGGGCACCTTGGCCCGCACCATCAGCGTGCGCGCATCCTGGTTCAGGCGCGCGTCGAAGGCCTCGACCTCGCCCTTGAAGGAACGATCCGGGAAGGCGTCGGCGGTCAGCTCGACCGTGCTGCCGACGGCGAACTTGCCGACGATGGTTTCGGGCACGGGAAAATCGACCCAGATCGGGTCGAGCGCCTGCAACAGGACGAGGCGCTGTCCCGCGGCAACGTATTGCCCCTTCTCCACGTAGCGCAAGCCAAGTCGCCCGGCGAAGGGCGCCGTGATGTTCTTCTGGGCGATGATGGCCTCGACCCGCTGCACGTCGGCTTGCGCCGAGTCCCGCTTGGCGATGGTCTGATCGAGCGTGGCTTGCGAGACCGCGCCCTTCGCGACGAGATTCTTCTGCCGCTCATAGTCGATGTTCGCCTGCGTGAGCGTCGCCTTGTTGTCGGCGAGCTCGGCCTCCTCGACCGAGGTGTCGAGCTTCACGAGCCTGGCGCCCTTCGTAACGTCGTCGCCGCTCTCGAAGAAATAGTCGGTGACGAGGCCGGCGACTTGCGGAGCGACCTCAACCCCTTCCATCGCCACGAGCGTGCCGATGGCGCGCATCCGTTCGGTCCAGTTCTCGGTCCGGGCAGGCTCCGAGGTGACGGTCGCCGGCGGCGGCACCATCTTCGCCATGAACTCGCCGATCATCTTCGGCTTGAAGACGAGGTTGAAGTAGGCCAGTCCGCCGAGGAACAGGCCGACGATGGTGGCGGCGATGATGAAGCGTTTGATCATGATGCGATGTCTTGCTGGCCCTGGGCCCCGGCGACGGCTTTCACCCTAGCCACCGGAGAAGGCCAAATTGCGCCCCTTGGCGACGGCGAACGGGCCGGACCCTAAGCAGCCTTCCGCCCTCGGGCAAGGCGAATAGGGCGCGGCTTGACGGTGGAACGTCAGGCAGGGGCACATGGTGCGGATTCGCGGCGAAATTTGGACCTTTTATGCCCTTTGGTTACCCCCAGGGCCGAAGTTCGGGGCGCTTCGATCTGTTAGGATAGCGGCATGACCATCACGCTTTATGACATGCACGACTCCCCGCATGCCCGCAAAGTGCGGCTCATTGCCGCCGAGCTCGGCATTCCCTTGGCGATCGTCGAGCGCGACCCGCGCAAAGGCGAGACCCGCTCGCCCGAATATCTCGCCATGAATCCGAACGGCAGGGTACCGGTCCTGGAAGAGGACGGCTTCGTCTTGTGGGAATCGCCCGCGATCCTCAAATATCTCGCCGCCAAACGGCCCGAGCGCGCGCTCGGCGGAAGCGACACCAGGACCGAGGCCCTCATCAATCAGTGGCTGTTCTGGTGGACCGGAGGGCCTGAGGCCGCCATCGACGCGCTGCTCTGGGAGCGCGTCATCAAGCCGAAGGTGCTGAACCGGCCCGGCAATGACCCCGGCATCCTCGCCGACGCCAACGCCCGCCTCTCCCGTTTCCTCCCGGTGCTCGACCGGCAGCTCGAAGGCCGCGACTTCATCGTCGGCCGCTTGAGCATCGCCGATTTCGCCATCGCCCCGCGGCTCGACCGCGACCCGGCCTTTCTCCAATTCGATGTCGCGCCTTACCGCAACATCGCCGCCTGGGTGGCGCGCCTCGCCGCCAAGCCCTATTGGGCCACGGCCTAGCAGCCCTTCTTGACCTCGACGCTCTTGATCGCCTTCATGTTGGCGCGTTCGATCTCGCTGAGCGGCACCTGCGCGACGTCGTCGTAGCGGCAACCGGCATTGCCGAAAGCCTCGATCGCTTTCTGCGTGCGGAAGCAATAGCCGCGCTCTTTGTAGATCCAGTTGCGGACCTCCCACAGCGGCTGGCAGCCGAGCTGCATCAGATCGGAAATCTTGTAGCGATCCTTGTCCGAGCAGCCGATCAGCTCGTAGCAATTGGCGCGCGCGGGCGCCGTGGCGAAAAGACCAGAGGCGCAGGCGACGAGCCCGAGCAAGAAAGGCGGAACGATTCTATTCATCGAGCCTCCTCGATATCGACGCATCACTCTCCCAGGAAGCCCGACATCGCCCGCGCCATGTCGTTGTCGGCGGTCGTGCGCCGCGCGGCCGGGGTCGACGCTTCGGTCTCGCCCGGCGGCGGTTCCTTGCTCTCCGGCGGCGGCTCTGGAAATCCGGTCGCATCGCCGAACATCTTGGCGGCGAGCTTCCGGTCGAGCCCGTAGACATCGGTGAAGGCCTCGACCTTGCCGCCGTCATCGGCCACGGCGGTGAAGTAGACCATGTGCACCGGGATTTTCCGCTCGAGCGCGACCGAGGCGTTATTGCCTTTGTTCCACAATTCCTTGACCCGGGCCTCCGTCACGCCGTTGCTCTCGGCGAGCAGGACGGCCGCGAACTTGTCCGGCTTCTCCATGCGCACGCATTCATGCCCGATCAAGCGCGCCGACTTCTTGAAGTATTTCTTCCGCACCGGCAGCGTGTCGTGCATGTAGACCGTGTGCCGGTTCGGATAGAGGAACTTGACCTTGCCGAGATTGTTATGCGGGCCGGCCTTCTGCGAGAAGGTATAGGCGAGGCCGTTGACGCGGTTCCAGTCGACCTTGGTCGCATCGATCGGCTGGCCGTTATAGCTGACGAAGAGCTTGTGGGTCTTCAGGATCGAGAATTTCTTGCTCTGCAAGGCCGGCAGGATGTTCTCCTTCACCACCGTCTCGGGCGCGTTCCAATCGGGATTGAAGACGATGGTCGTCATCGGCGACGAGAAGATCGGCGTCGCGTAGCCGATGGTGCCGACGAGCGTCTTGTCGGCGTAGATCGTCTTGTTGTCCTTGACCACGTAGAGCATAAACGCGGCCGAGTTGTTCAACACGTAGACGCTGCCGAGATTCTCCGGCATCCAGCGCCAGCGCTCCATGTTGATGAGGATGCGCTTGACGTCCTTGCCGTCAGCGGCGGGTTCGGCCCCTTCCGCGTTACCCCCGCGCGCTTTCAGCAACGCCTCGCGCAAGCGCATGAACTGCTCGTGCTTGGGGTGCAGCGAGCGCAAGTAGTCGTCCGGGGCCTCGGCCGCCGCGATGTCCGCCAGCACCGTCTTGGGATCGCGCACGGGCGGCGCCTGGTCGAACAAGGCGCTCACCTTCGACGGCGTGAAGCGTCCGCCGCTTGCGTAGCGGGCGTATTTCAGAAGCGCGAGGTCGAGCGCGATCTCGGCGTCGGCTTGGGCCTCGGGCGTCGTGGTGAGTGCGTCCGAACGCGGCAGGGCGAAGGACGCCGCGTCGAGCCCCCAATCGCCGGCCTTCTCGATCTCGAACAGAACCTGCTGTCCCTTGGCCGAGAAACCCATCTCGGTGATCCACAACGGCGCCCCCTCGCGCGCGGCGTAGAAGTCCGTCAGCGCCACGCGGTCGTCCGGATGGGCGTCCTTGGCCGCGGCGGGGTCCGCGAGCTTGGCCCTGATGGCCGCGACGACTGGGTCCGCCTGTAGCGCGGGCGGCGGGGCGGCCGCCTGGGATTGATCGGCTGGCGCGGGGGCAATCTCGGTCGCGGCCGGCTCTGGCGTGGCGTCGGATGGAGCGGAGAGGCCGGGCTCCGGTGCGGCGGGAGGCATGGCCACAGGCGCTGCCGCTGGGGCTCCCTCGGGTGCCGCGGCCACGGGAGCCGCTTCCTGGGACGCCTCGGGAATGGCTGGCGCGGCCTCCGCGGCCAGCTCGGGCGACGATTTGGCCTGGTCCTGGCTTTGAGCGTGCGCGAGGCCGCCCGCCAACGGCACGGCGGCCGTCAAACCCAGCAGGATCGTTCCCAGGGCGCGTATGCGCATCCCTCTACCCCTTCCCGCGACCCCTGGAAATTAGCCCGAGACGGGGGCTTGGGCCACCCCCCGAGCGGCCCGGCCGGCGATGGCGGCGTCGCCGTTGCCGGGGTTCGGCGCGGCCCCCAAGCCTATGGCGCGCGAGACGCGCGACCCGCCAAGACCTCGCCGATCGCCTGATCCAAGATGGCGATGGCCCGGTCGATTTCCTCTGCGCTCACCGTGAGCGGCGGGGCGATGCGCCAGATCGCCGCCATGGCGCCGATCGCGACGATGTTCATGGAGAGGCCGAGTTCCATGCAGCGGGCGGTGATGGCGCGCGCCCTCTCGGGGTCGGGCACCCGTGTCTCCCGATCCTCGACCAGCTCCACGCCGTAGAGGAGGCCGAGCCCCCTGACATCGCCGATGATCTCGTGCCGCTCTTGCAAGTGGCGCAAGCCGGCTGCGAGCCGTGCGCCCATCTCGACGGCCCGCGCCTCGAGCCCCTGCTCCGCGATCACGTCGAGGACGGCGAGCCCCACTTGCGCCGGCAGCGGGTCCGACACGTGCGAGGTCACATGCAGGAAGCCCTTGTCATGGCAATCGGCCTCTATGGCGGCCGAGGTGATCACAGCGGAAAGCGGGATGCCGCCGCCGAGGGTCTTCGACAAGACGAGAATGTCCGGCTCGACGCCGAAATGCTGGAAGGCGAAATCCCGGCCGAGCCTGAACGCGGTCTGCGCCTCGTCGAAGATGAGCAGCATGCCGCGCGCCTCGCAATGCTCCTTGATCTTTTGCCAATAGCCCTCCGGCGGCACGATCACGCCACCCGCGCTCTCCACCGGCTCGGCGATCACCGCCGCGAGCGAGCCGGTCGATTGCGCATCGACGAGATCGAAACCCACCGCAAGGCAGGTGCCGTCGCAGGCGTCGCGGCAATGCCGGACCGGGCAGCGATAGGCGTTCGGCGCCGGGATCGCGAGCGCCCCCGGCAGCATCGGCCCGTAATCCTTGCGCCCCGCGAAATAGTTGACCGATTGCGCCCCCGACGTCATGCCGTGCCACGCGCCGGTGAAGCCGACAATTTCGTACTTGCCGCTGTGGAGCTTGGCCATCTTGAGCGCGGCCTCGTTGGCTTCGCCGCCGGTCGAGAGGAACAGCGCCTTCGACAGCGACGGCGGCAGCATCGACGCAAGCCGCTTCGACAGCTCGACCACCGGGGGGCTGAGCATGCCGCTGAACAGATGCAGCGCGCCGTCCAAGGCCGCCTCGATTGCCGCCACGATCCTTGGATGATTGTGGCCGACCGTCGCGCACATTTGTCCCGAGGTGAAATCGAGCAGTTCCCTGCCCTCGGTATCGACCAGGACCGTGCCGCGCGCCTTGGCGATCAGGAACGGCGCGAACGGCAGGCCGTAACGGACGAGGTGCTCCTCGAACGGCGCATTGGTTCGGAATGGCTTCGGCATCGCGCGCCTCCGTGTCGTTGACGGCAAGAATGTTGCTAGCGGTTGACCCAACACAATTAACCGCGAGCCAAAAATCAACCCCTTGCGACGGGATTAACAATAGCCGGAGAAAAAGTCCGGCCGAGCCGCCAAGCTCCACAATTTTGCGCGAAAGTTGTCCCCAATGCTCTCGCTCGAATCATCCCCCCGTCCCGCCGGATAAACGGAGTTGGCCCCGCAATGATTGAGACCCTGCGACAGATCATTACGCCGAAGCCTCAAGCCCAACTCTCAGAGGGCGGCTCCGAGGACACCATCGAGAGCGTCGCCATCGCCGGCGCGGCGGCAATCCAGCACCTCATCGCCGATCGCGATGCCTTGCGCGACCGCGTCAACGCCCAGCAGCGCGAATTGGTGGCGTTGAGCGCTTCGAACGAAGAGCTTCGCTGCCGGCTCGGCCTGATCCGCCAGCAATATCTCGAGCTCGGCAGCCGGATCCTGGCGCAGCTCGAGCAGTTCGACCGGGTCACGCGCGAAGCGATCCAGGACAACCAGGTGCCTCCGTCCACGCCGCAGGACGAGGCGAAGCTGATCGCCCTCGCCCATCGCCTCAAGCCGAACAGCGGGCCGGCAAGACCGGCTTAGGCCGCCGCGCCAGATTTGCTTTTTTTGCCCTCCCCTTGGGGAGAGCACGCGCGGTCAGGGGTAAGCCGCGAAGCGGCGTCGAAAAAACGGGATGCCCCTCACCCCTTCCCACAAGGCGAGAGGGGAATAGCGACCTTGACGATTCCCCGCGCCGCTAGAGCGGGATGTTGTCGTGCTTCTTCCAGGGGTTCTCGACGCGCTTGTTGCGCAGCATCTGCAACGCGCGGGCGATGCGCTTGCGCGTGCCGTGCGGCAGGATCACCTCGTCGATATAGCCGCGCTCGGCCGCCACGAACGGATTGGCGAAGCGCGCCTGATAGTCGTCGATGCGCTTCTTGATCTTGGCCGGATCGCCGAGCTCGGCGCGGTAGAGGATCTCGACCGCGCCCTTGGCCCCCATCACCGCGATCTCGGCCGACGGCCAGGCGTAGTTCACATCGCCCCTGATATGCTTCGAGCTCATGACGTCGTAAGCTCCGCCATAGGCTTTCCGGGTGATGACCGTGACCTTCGGCACCGTGGCCTCGGTGAAGGCGAACAGCAGCTTGGCGCCGTGCTTGATGAGCCCGCCATATTCCTGGTCGGTGCCGGGCAGGAAGCCGGGCACGTCGACGAACGTGACCAGCGGGATGTTGAAGCAGTCGCAGAAGCGCACGAAGCGCGCGGCCTTGCGCGAGGCGTCGCTGTCGAGCACGCCCGCGAGCACCATCGGCTGATTGGCGACGACGCCGATCGTGCGCCCTTCCAGCCGCGCGAAGCCCACGACGATGTTGCGGGCGAAGCTCTCCTGGATCTCGTAGAAATCGCCCTCGTCCACGACCTTATGGATCAGCTCCTTCATGTCGTAGGGCTTGTTGGGATTGTCGGGGATCAGCGTGTCGAGCGATTTCTCCATGCGGTCCCACGGATCGCGGCTCGGCAACTCGGGCACGCCGGAGAGATTGCTCGAGGGCAGGAAATCCATCAGCCGCCGCATCTGGAGCAGCGCCTCGACGTCGTTCTCGTAGGCGCCGTCGGCGATCGACGACTTTGTCGTGTGCACCGACGCCCCACCGAGCTCTTCCGCCGTGACCTCCTCCTTGGTCACCGTCTTCACCACGTCGGGGCCGGTGACGAACATGTAGGAGGTGTCCTTCACCATGAAGATGAAGTCGGTCATGGCCGGCGAGTAGACGTCGCCGCCGGCGCAAGGACCCATGATGAGCGAGATTTGCGGGATCACGCCCGAGGCGAGCACGTTGCGCAGGAACACCTCGCCGTAGCCGCCGAGCGCGGCCACACCCTCCTGGATACGCGCGCCGCCGGCGTCGAACAGGCCGATGATCGGCGCGCGGTTTCTGAGCGCCATGTCCTGGATCTTGACCATCTTCTCGGCGTGGGATTCCGACAGCGAGCCGCCGAACACGGTGAAGTCCTTGGCGAAGACGTAAACGACGCGGCCGTTGATGGTGCCCCAGCCGGTGACCACGCCGTCGCCGGGGACGCGGGTCTTCTCCATGCCGAAATCGATGCAGCGGTGCTCGACATACATGTCGAACTCCTCGAAGGAGCCCTCGTCGAGCAGCAGCTCGAGCCGCTCGCGCGCGGTCAGCTTGCCGCGGGCGTGTTGCGCCTCGATTCGGGCCGCGCCGCCGCCAGCCCGCGCCTTGTCGCGGCGAATCTCAAGTTCTTCAAGGACTTCCTTCATGGCACCGCCTCGGAGGACGCCGTATTTGGTGGCAATAGCATGATGCTGGCGAACCCGTCTCTCAATTACAGTTTGCAATCCCCTTCCGAATAATTCCGGTGCCGGAGGCGGCCCTTGGTAGCATAAGGAGAATGTGCTACTTTTGCGTGTATCTTCCCTATGGAGGCAACCATGAGAAGAGCCCTTTTTGCAGCACTGATCTTCATCCTAGGAACCTCAAATTTGCCGGCTACGGAGATCGTCGAAAAAGGCAAAAAACTAGACGCGCCAGTCTGCGGCGGCTTTCCCGGCTTCGTCTGTGACGACAAGGACTGGTGCGACTATCCCGAAGGAGCCGTTTGTGGCGGAGGGGACTTCTTCGGGACATGTCGTCCTCGACCGCAGGTTTGTACCCGAGAGTACCTGCCTGTTTGCGGCTGTAATGGCGAGAATTACAGCAATTCGTGCCAGGCTGCCGCAGCCGGCACCGACGTCGCCCATCCAGGCAAGTGCCGGAATTGAGCGCGCCGACTTCCCATGAAGGGGAGGTCCGAAAAGAGACACGGCTGATCTTTCTGCTCTCCCCTTAGGAGAGGGAAATAGGCCGTTAGTCCTGGAGCAGCGCAAGCCAGCGGGCGGCGGCGGCGAAGTCGCGCCAGCGCGCCTCCCGCCGGGAAGCGGCCTCGGCGTCCTCGCCCCATTGGGCGATCTGCCAATCCTCATCGACATGGGCCGCCTTCCATGCCTCCTCCGGCGTTAACCGGCCCAGCGCCACGGCAAGGGCGAGAAGCGCCGAGCCCGTCAGCCCGGTCATCACGTGCAGCGCGGCAAGGCCGAACGGGTCGTGGTCCCTGAGCGCTTCCCTGAGGCGGTCGAGCGCCGCTTGCGGCTGGGCCACATGAACGACGCCCTGCGCCAGAGCAAGCTGCGCGCCGAGCGCGGCTTTAGCCCAGGCGAGGACCGGGTCCCAATGCGCCGCTTGCGCCGCGATCAGACCGCCCGGCCCGTCGGCCCGGTAGCATAGGAGGTCTGACCCGGCATAGGCGAGGATGTCGCCGATCACATCCTCCTCGCGTCCCGTCACGCCGTCGATCGCGCTATTGGCGAGCTTGGTCAGCGGCATGGTCGCGGGATCGATGGTCTCCTTTTGCGTCCGCCATTCCGCGGCGACGGCCTCGGCCAGCGCCCGCGACGGCAACAGGAGCTCGCGCTTGCCCGGCGTGCGGATCGGCTTGCCGTCGAGGAGCGGCGCATTGCCGCCATCCCGCTCCGCGACATCGACGTTTTGGTAGAACCGTTTGGGAAGGCTCATCTGCGCCGCCGCCGCGCCTGGTGATGCGGAATTTCCCGCGCGAGCTTCTCGTAGGTCTGGCGCAGCGCCTCGAGCTCGCGATCGTCGAGCTCCTCGAGATCGAGCAGCTTGTTGCTCGCCGTGCGCGTCACGCGAATGAGTTCGTCGAGCTTGATCTGCATGGCGATGGTGTCGCGGATTTGCGTGTTCTGGATCACGAACACCATGAGGAAGGTGATGATCGTGGTCGCCGTGTTGATGACGAGCTGCCAGGTGTCGCTGAAGCCGAAGAACGGCCCCGTGGTGCCCCAGAGCACGATCGCCGTGACGGCGAAGATGAAGGCTTTGGGTCTTCCCGTGACGTGAGAGACGGTCTGCGCGAAGCGCGCAAACCAACTTGGTCTTGGATGCATCGAGGTCTCGCCTCCTGATATGCCGGTCGGGTTTCCCCCATCATACCGCATCAGGCCGGCGGATCGGCCTCCGCCCCGTCATCAAAAGCAAAGAGGGCAAAGCTCTTCTTCATATGGTCCGGGAGTGGCGCGGTGACGTCCACCACCCCCTCGCCCGACGGATGGGAAAAGCTGATGCGCCGCGCATGGAGGTGGAGCTTGTTCTCGACGCCTTCCGGCAGCTCGGCGGCGCTCGGGTATTTGGCGTCGCCCAGGATCGGGTGGCCGATGATGGCCATATGGGCGCGAAGCTGGTGCTGACGGCCGGTGACGGGCTTGAGCGACACGAAGGAGACCTTTTGCCCCGCCCGGTCCACCACGGCGTAATGCGTCACCGCCGACTGCGCCACTTCCTGCTCGCCGGGGCGCGCCTTCCGCACCCGGTCGCCATCGGGTCCCCCGGCCTTGACCAGCGCCGCCTCGACCTTGCCCTGGTGCGGCTTGGGCACGCCATGGACCAGCGCCCAATAGATCTTGCGCACCGAACGGGTCTGGAAGGCACGGCCGAGCTTGGCCGCCACCGCCCTGCGCTTGGCCACGACCAGCACGCCCGACGTGTCGCGGTCGAGCCGGTGCACGAGCCTCGGCCGTGTCTCAGGGCCGTCGCCGAGGCCCTCGAGCAGGCGGTCGATATGATGCGGCGTCTTGGTGCCGCCCTGCACGGCGACCCCCGAAGGCTTGTTGAGGATGAGCAGGTCGTCGTCCTCGTAAAGGGTGATCGAGGCGAGAAAGTCGCGCTCGGCCTTGGTCAGGCGGTGGCGTGGCGATGGCGGCGGGGGAACGTCGGGCAGCGGCGGCACGCGAACCATCTGGCCGGGCGCGAGCCGCGTGCTCGACTTGGCGCGCGCGCCGTCCACCCTCACCTGCCCCGTGCGCAACAGCTTCTCGAGCCGGCTGTGGGGAAGAAGCGGGTAGTGCGCCTTGAACCAGCGGTCGAGCCGCATGCCGTCTTCGGCGCTGCCCACCTCTTTCGTTTCGACCCGCGCCATGGTCAGAGCGCCCGCACGATGGCGAGCCCCGCGAACAGCGCCCCGATCGAAAGCCCGACCGAGGCGACGAGATAGAAAGCGGCTTGCAGGTAATCGTGCCGCTCCACGAGGAGCGCGAAATCGGCCGAGAAGGCCGAGAAGGTGGTGAACCCGCCGAGGACGCCGACGGCGAGGAAGGCGCGAAGATCGTTGGGGACGGTCCAGCGCAGCGCCATCGCCTCGATCAGGAGGCCCATCAGGAGGCATCCGATGACGTTGACGGCGAGGGTGCCGTAAGGAAAGCCGTAGCCCAATAGCCGCCCGCACGCGATGCCTGCGAGGTAACGCGCGCTCGCGCCGATCGCGCCGCCCCCGGCGACGAAGAGAAGCGTCCTCACGATGAGCCTTGCCTCTTCTTGCGCAACGTGGCGAAGCGTTCGAGCCGCGCCTTGAGCTCGCCCTCGAAGCCATAAGGGGTGGGCGCGTAGAAACTCTGCCGCGCCATGCCGTCGGGGAAGTAGTTCTGGCCCGAGAAGGCCTCCTCCGCGTCGTGATCGTAGGCGTAACCCTGGCCGTAACCTTCCTGCTTCATCAGCTTGGTCGGCGCGTTGAGAATGTGCTTGGGCGGAAGTAGCGAACCGCCCTCCTCGGAGACGCGCCGCGCCGCGCCATAGGCGACGTAGGCGGCGTTCGATTTCGGCGCGAGCGCGAGATAGATCGCCGTTTGCGCCAGCGCCAGTTCGCCCTCGGGGCTGCCGAGAAAATCGTAGGTGTCCTTGGCCGCGATCGCGTGGAGGAGCGCGTTCGGATCGGCGAGCCCGATATCCTCGACCGCCATGCGCACGAGCCGCCGGGCGATATAGAGCGGATCTTCGCCGCCCGCGAGCATGCGCGCGAGCCAATAGAGCGCGGCGTCGGGGTCGGACCCGCGCACCGATTTGTGCAGCGCGCTGATGAGATTGTAATGGCCGTCCTGGCTCTTGTCGTAGATCGGCGCCCGTCGCTGCACCAGGTTGACGAGCGCCTCGCGGTCGAGCGGCGCCTTGGCGCCGGCATCCTCGGCGAGCAGCACATCCTCGGCGAGGTTGATGGCGCCGCGGCCGTCGCCGTCGGCCATGGCGATGAGGGCTTCGCGCGCATCCGCCGTCAGCGGCAGCTTGCGCCCGGTCAGGGCTTCGGCGCGGGCAAGCAAGAGCTCGATCGCCGCATCGTCGAGGCGCTTGAAGGTAAGCACGCTCGCCCGCGACAGTAGCGCCGAATTGAGCTCGAAGGACGGGTTCTCGGTGGTGGCGCCGACGAGCACGATGGTGCCGTCCTCCATATGCGGCAGGAAGGCGTCCTGCTGCGAGCGGTTGAAGCGGTGAATCTCGTCCACGAAGAGCAGCGTGCCGCGCCCTTCCTCGCGGCGCGCCTTCGCCGCGTCGAAGACCTTGCGCAAATCCTGCACGCCGGAATGAATGGCAGAGAGCTGCTCGAAATGCAGCTCGGTGACCTCGGCCAAGAGGCGCGCCACCGTGGTCTTGCCGGTGCCCGGCGGCCCCCAGAAGATCACCGAGGAGAGCCGCCCGGCCTTGACCATGCGCGCGAGCATGCCCTGCGCGCCAAGGAGATGATCCTGCCCGATCACCTCGGCGAGCGTCGCGGGGCGCAGCCGGTCGGCGAGCGGGCGCGGCGCGGTCTCGGCGAGCCCCGCAGCTTCGAACAGCGTCGCCGCGGCCTTCTTCATCGCCTCAGCCCTGAATCGCCAGATTGAACACTTTGCCGCCCCGCTCGACCGATAGCCGCCAGCCGCCGCCGGAAGCGGCGAGGATCGCATCG
>JBFWTF010000057.1:0-12674 GCA_050247995.1 Methyloceanibacter sp.
GGCGGAGGCGGTGCGCCGCATCTGAGGGCGGCCGGAAGTTGAACTCCACATCGGCGAGAGCTATGCTCCTAAAGGCTGATCAAAGGGACTGGGGGCAACCCATCCGCTCTGAGCTCGGAGACGAAGACACTTTCTTCCAAACCTTCGGCGACTTGGCAAGAAGCGCCGCACAATAGGGTAAGGACGCGCCGAAGTTAATAAGCAGGAACGCCCCACTCCATATGGGAAAGCGGCAAAGACCGTTCCAGACCGCGGCAAGCTTCTATGCCAAGAGTGGCAACGGCAAAAAGACGAGAAAAGCCGCCAAGCCCGCTCGCGAGCTTGGCGGCTTACCAAAATTTCATGCGCGATGAGCTTGCCGCGCCGCTATTGCAGCGGCGGCTTCTTCTCCGAGCCGGGGTTCACCGACCGGATCCAGGTGATGACCTTCCACAGATCGTCGGAGGTCTTGATGATCGTGCCAAAGGGAGGCATGGGTCCGACCACGGTCTCCGACTTGACGCGCTTGTAACCTTGCTTCTTCAGTTCGTCCGAGCCGAGCGCGATCAGCCTGAACAACGTGTCGTCGTCCGGACCGTAGACCCAGGTGTCGTTGGTGAGCGGCACGCACATGCCGCCGCCGCCGCCGCCGCCATGGCAGCCATTGCAGCTGAAGGAGAGATATTTCTTGTGACCCTCCTCCGTCATCTCGGCGATCTTGTCGACGTAGGGGTTATGCAATCCGCCCTTCGGGGTCGCCTTGATGAGGTCGAGCGGGGGCGTGGTGTCGCCAGGCTTGCAGCAATCGCCGCCGCCGGCCGGGGCCGCCGCTTCGCCCTCTGCCTGCGCTGCCGGGTCGGCTGCCGGTTCGTCGGTGGCACAGGCCTTCCAGGCGAAAGCTCCCATGCCGACTACAATTGCGAGCGTCAAAAGTCCGGTGGTGATCTTGTGCACTGTTCGTTTCCTTGCCCTAGCTGGATCTTGAGTTATTGGTCGGTTTAGTCGAATGACCCAACGGTGATAACGCCTACCGTGACGCAGCGATAGCGGCGGCTGACTGGTGCGGCATTTTCTCCCACTGGGTTAAAATTCAGCTATTTCAGTTGGTTACGTCGAAATCCATGCCCTCGAAGGTGTAGCGCGGCTCCTGCATCCAGATGCCGTCCTCCTGCACCGGGACTTTGTGTATCTTAACGTGGCTGACCGCAAGCTTTCCGCTTTTCTGGGTTACCCAGAAATCGATGTCGTAATACTCGTCGGTACTGCCCGGCTTGCGGAAATCGGTGCAGACGAAATATTGGCCGTCCTTCTTGAGATGGCGCACCGGCTGGTGAACCTCGACGAATTGAAGAGGTAGCGTTTCCCCGGTCTTGTCATCCTTGACCGGCAGGTTGCCGTCGGCGTCCTTGTTGGTGGCGATGTAGTTGTGGATCGCGCCCATCACCTGCCAGGCCCGCGTTATCTCCATGTCGCCGGGATGTTCCTGCACCGGCAGCCACCACCAGGCCACCGGCAGGCGCGTGACCATGATCCATTTGTCGCCATCCTGCTTCGGGCCCTTCTGCACCCGGATATCCATCAGCGTGAGCTTGTCGCCATCGGCCTTGAACCAGAAATCGATGGCGTATTTCTTCTGATCGTTGGACTTGTCGTGGAAGATAGTATTGGCGAACCAGCCGTAACCCTTCATGCCGCGCACGATCTTGACCTGCTCGAAGACGAGATTGAGGTCGGCGTCGAGCTTGGGATCGTGGAAGACGAAGGCATCGTCCTTGGAGCGCTGGGCGATGACTTCGGTGACGGCCTGCTTGACCGTGCTTTCGTCAACCTCTGAGGCCAAGACCGGGCCAAGGCTGGGGGCGCCCAAGACAAGGGCGAGAAGCGCCGTCCGCGCGAGGCGAAACATGCGAGTGAAACCTCGCATGGTCACTCGCTCTTCGTCTCGGCGTCGCCCTTCGCCGGCGCAGGGGCCGCCGCCGAACGCGCCGAGCCCAAGACCAAGATGGCCTGGGCAGCCTCGAAATTGCCGTTCTTCTCGGCCACGTCGGTCGCCGTCAGGCCCTGCTCATTTTTGAGGGCCGGATCGGCGCCGGCATCCATGAGAAGCCCGATCATCGGCGCGTTGTTATGCGCCGCAGCGACCATCAGCGCCGTCGTGCCGCTCTTGGCCTGAGCATCGATGGCCGCGCCGCGTTCAATGAGCGCCGCGGCGATATCGGTCGGACGGGCGCTGCCGGGCACAAAGCGTGCGCCCTCCGCCGGCGCACTCTGCGCCGCGACCACCATGAGCGGCGTCAGGCCTTCCGCGCCGGAGCCCACGCTCACATCGGCGCCGCCCTCGATCAACGCCTTGGCGACTTCATAGTGCGAATCGGCGATCGCGAGCGCGAGCGGGTGGACGCCGTCGGGACCCGGCTTATCGACATCGGCGCCCTTCTCCAGCAGCGCCTTGACCGACGGGACATGGTCGCGCATCGCCGCGGCGACGAGCGGGATCGTTCCGCCCTCGTCGGCAAGATTGGGGTCGGCACCGAGATCGATAAGCGCCTTGATCATCTCGTCCTTGCGCTGGCGCGCCGCGTTGTTGAGCGGGAGCCACCCTTGCAGGTCGGGCTTGTTCACCTCGGCGCCCTTCTCCACGAGGAATTTGACCCGCTCGATGTCATTGGCGTTGATGGCGTTGCTGAGCTCCTGGTTGAGGTCGGCGCCTTCGGCGATCCAGCGCTCGAGCCTCTCCTTGGTCACGACCTGATCGGGCGAGGCGAGATCGGGGCGCGCTTCGAACTTCTGGTCGGCCAGAGCGATGTAGCTGCCATGAGCGGGCAGATCGCCGGCGACAAGGCATTTGCTGCACTGAACCAGCGGCACACCGTAGTCTTTGAGGATCTTCTCGACTTCCTCGGCGTGATCCTCGAGGGCGAATTCGAGCATGTATTTCAGGAAGGCGTCGGTCTTGCGCACGCCGATGGCGAGCTCGAACTCGAGCGGGACTTTGTCGTCGTCGAGATTGACCGGCAGGATGGCGATCGGCTCGCCTTTCATGGTCTTGACCCAGCCGGCGAAGGGGCCGAACACGGCGGCGACGTCGAGGTCGCCATCGACGACCCGTTGCACGGGGTACCAAGGCTGATTCTCGATGACGAGATCGCCGTCATGGGTCTGAACCTGGAGCTTGACGTTGTCCACGACGCCGCGCTTGGCGAGCGCGGCGCGGATGCCGGAGGTCTGGAAGACGCCGATCTTCAGATCCTTGAGCTTGGGATCGTCGAGGCCGGTGAGTTCGAGGCCCTTGTCGTTACGGTAAACGAGGACGTAAGGCGTCTTGTAGACGGGAAACGTGGTGAGCAGCCGCCCGTAATTGGCCGGCATGTCGAACATGACATCGCACATGTCCTGATCGAAGGTCTGCCGGGTCAGACCGCGCTCGATGAAGGGACGCCAGGAATAGACCACCTCCGCCCCCATGGCGCCGCCGAGCAGCGTGGCCAGCTTGTTCTGGAACCCCTCCTCCTTGATGTTGGAGAGGGGCATGTTGCCGGGATCGGCGCAAACGGTGAGTTTTTCGAGCTTTTTGCTCTTATAGGCCGCCTTGGCCGCGGCCCTGATGGCGATCTGCTCGCTCGGCGTCAGATCGTCGAATTCCTTGCTGAGGTCGCGCTTGGCCTGCTTTTTCGCGGCCTCGGCCGGCAATGCGACGAAGACGAGCGCCAAGACGGAAAAGAGTGTGGTGAGGGTTCGCAGAGACATGGGGGACACTGCCGTTGTTGGTTTTGCAGGGACGCAACGGTCGGGGGGGACCGGTCTTGCGTTCTACCCAGTCTATTAAAGCAGTGACGCCCGGTGCCGCAAGGGCACCGGGCGTCGTTAATCTAAGCTAGCCGTCCGCTTATTCGTAGATGCGGAAGACGTTCAGCTCACCACCCTGGGGAATCTTGTCCAGAGCAGCGGCCTTGGTCATGGCCGTGGCGCCGATGGCACCGAACTTGTCGTTCAGGTCAAGACCGGCAGTCACCGGGAGGCCGATCCAGCCGCCGATACCGGAATAGGTACCGACATACTGCTTGCCACCGGTTTTCCAGGTGATGGGGTTGCCGATGATGCCAGAACCGAGCTTGCGGCTCCACAGGATCTTACCGGAAGCCCGGTCGACCGCGCGGAAGTCACCGCCCAGCGAGCCATAGAACACCAGACCACCGTCGGTGACCAAGGTGCCGCCCCAGTTCGGATACGGATCCGGGATTTCCCAAGCGGCCTTGCCGGTCAAGACGTCGTACTTCTTGATCTTGCCGGTCGTGCCTTGCTTCTCAGGATACATGTACACGTTCGCGAACACGTAGACCGTGCCCTGGTTCGTGTGCGTGCGCTCCTGAGGCTCGAGCTCCATGCACCAGTTGTTGGTCGGCACATAGAACATGTTCGGCTCTTTGGGATCGACAGCAGCAGGCTGCTGGTCCTTGCCACCCATAGCGGAGGGGCAAGCTTCCACATTGCGGCCGACTTCGAGCGGAGAATGGTCGCGAACCTTGACCGGACGGCCAGTCTTCATGTCGACCTTCTCGGCCCAGTCCGTCGTCACGTATTTCGTGGCGCGGAGCAGCGTGCCGTCGGTACGGTCGAGCACATAGGCAAAGCCGTTGCGATCGAAGTGCGTCAGGACCTTACGCTTCTTGCCATCGACGTCCATGTCAGTGAGGATATTTTCGTTGATGCCGTCATAATCCCACTGATCGAAAGGCGTCATCTGGTAAGCGAAGACCGCCTCGCCGTTTTCGATTTTGCGGCCGAAGATCGTCATCGACCACTTGTTGTCGAAATCGCCAGCGTTGCACTCTTCGTGGCTCTTGTCCGGGCAGCGATAAGACGGGCTCCACAGGCCGGGGTTACCGGTCGAGTAGTAGACGATCTTAAGCTCGGGATCATAGCTGTACCAACCCCAAGCGGCACCGCCGCCGATCTTATAGTCCTCGCCCGGGAAGGTCTTGATACCCAGGTCCGAACCAGCCTGCCCGAATTGCGGGTTGGCCTTGTTGGTGTCGGCCGTCAGACACACGTCCTTGTCGGAACCCGTGCTGTGGCAAACCCAAGCCTCCGAGCCGTCCTTCAGGTTGAAGGCAGCGACACGGCCGCGCGCGGCGAACTCGTCACCACCGAAGCCCATGAACACCTTGTCGTCGGCGATCAACGGCGCGGGGGTGATGGTCTCGCCCTTCTCGGGATAGGCATACTTGACGACCCAAACTTCCTTGCCGGTCTGGCCGTCGAGAGCAATCACGAAACCGTCGAGAGTGCCATAGACGAACTTACCGTCGGCATAGGAACCACCGCGATTGACGGTGTCGCAGCAAGCGCGCGGAACAGCGGACTCGTCGCGATCGGTCTTCTTCACGTAGCTCCAAACCTGCTTCGGGTTGTCAGGATCGGTCAGATCGAGAGCCTGAACCACGTTGCAGTTTGACATGGCCGGGCAGCCGGAAACCATGAACAGCATGGTCTTGCCACCAACGTCCTTGATCACGAGGGGCTGACCCTCATGGCCGCGGAGCGCGTTCGTGCCCTGGAGCCAAGCCATCTGCAACTTGCCGATGTTCTTGGTGTTGATGTCAGCCAAAGCGCTGTGACGCGTCAGTGCAAAATCCCGGCCGGGGGCAGGCCACTGATCGGGATCAGCCATACGCGCAAGCTGCTCCTCATCGGAGCCAGCTACTGCCTGACCGGACAAGCCCATCATCACTGCGATGACGGTCCCGGCCAGGACACCAAACTTCATTTTCATGTCTTTCTCCTCTCCCTAGCTACTCAGTTCACCGAACGAAAGCTGAGTTATTCTGTATGCCGAGGCGCGCCACTTCCTTGAGCGAAATGCCAAGAGAGCACCGGGCCCTTGCAAGTTTTCAAGCTGTCACGTTGGATATGGGAGGCTGTCCGAAAGCGCGGAAGCAAAAAAATACGCCTCGCGCCCGCTTCAAGCGGCGGGACCTCCGATGAACACATCACGCGGTGACACCTCACGAGGAATCGCAGCCTAACGCAGAGCACAACGCGGCGTTATCGAATTTTCGATGGAAACCGGCATCCCACTCGTTGCCAAGCTGTCCGCACATAATTGCCAAATGTAATGGCTTTGCAAGCAAAAAGTGCTCGGAGCAGTTAAATCTGCCAAAGGTCTTTGCTGTCGCTGCACTGCATCAAATGGCGAAGCCCGTAATTTCCGGTGTCAAGCAAAAAACATGCATAATTTATGCGCAGTAGCCTCGATGTATTAACACAGTCGGTGCGCATGCGCGCCGCTCGCAGATGCGGCGCCTAATCGGCAAATGTTCTCGCCGAGTCTCGACCCAACTTGGCACTGGAAGGGACGTCAGGCCCTGTCCCGCGGGGCCTTCGCCGAGACCGCCGGAAGATGCTGGATGGCGATCCGCATCAGTTCCGGAAGCGTTCGCACCCCAAGCTTCGCCTTGAGCTGGGTGCAGGTATTGGCCACGGTCTTGTAGCTGACGTGAAGATGCTCGGCGATGACGCCGTAGGGCTTTCCCTCGGCCACCAGCGCGAGCGTCTGAAGCTCGCGCACCGTCATGCGCTTCAACGGATTGGTCGTGCCCCTCGCCTCCATGAAGGCGACCTCGGAGGCGAGGTCGTGGCTGAGATAAGGCCGGTTCTCGCGCACCTTCTGGAAGGCTTTCAGCACCTCGTCCGGCGAGGTGTCCTTCAGCACATAGCCGGTCGCGCCAACCTCGAGCGCGCGGCTCACGATCACCGGATCCGAATGCATCGTGAAGACGAGGATCGGCGTGCCTTGATCGTGCAAGCGGAGCCGGCGGATGAAGGAAAGACCGCCCAAAGCGCCCGTCCGCATCGCCAAATCGACAATGATCAGGTCGGGCTTGTGGGCACGATAGAGACGGAAGCCGTCGGCCAGGCTCTGCGCCTGGACGATCTGCTTGATGCCGGCATCCTCGAGCAATTGGCGGCAGCCTTGCAGCACGATGGGATGGTCGTCGATGACGAGCACGCGGGTCATGACAGCGCTCCAATAAGTTCCGATCTGCGCGCGCGCTCCTTGGTGGCGCGCTCGACGGGAATTTCAACGTGAATGCGTGTGCCCTTTTTTAGTGCGCTCTCGATCATGCAAACTCCTCCGAGAGAACGGATGCGCTCGGTCATCGTCGTCAGGCCGTAGCCTTTCGGCGTCGATTCCGCCATGCCAATTCCGTCGTCGCTCAATTCGAGGACGAGCCGGGCCCGCGTCTTTTTCGCGCCATTGCGGCGGGAGGCCTGTATCGCCGCAAGATCGACGCTCACACAGGCCGCCTTGCCGTGGCGGATCGCATTGGTGATTCCCTCCTGGATGCAGCGATAGAGGGTGAGGTCAACGGCTTCGCCGTAGGTCTCGGCAAGCCGGCCAAAGGTGACGGCGATATGCACATCGGGGTGGCGGCGCCTGAAGCCGACGATGAGCTCTTCGAGCAGGTCGGCGAGCTTGGTGCGGCCGACCGGGATCGGGCGCAGCTTTTTCAAAAGCGCCCGGTTCAAGAGCTTGAGGCGCTCCGCGATCGACAGGATCTCGCCGACGCGCCGGGAGATTTCCGGGCTGCTGCGGTCGGGCCGCTGGTTGGCGAGATTCTGAATCGAGGAAGCGTTGGCCGTAATGCCGAACAGGCACGGCCCCGCCTCGTCATGCAGTTCGCTGGCGATCTCGCGCCGCTCCTCCTCCTGCACAGTGATGAGCTGGCGATAGAGCCGGCTGTTTTCGTCGCGGGCGGTCTCGAGCGCGCCGGCGAGCGTATTGAACCGTTGGGCGATGATCGCGAGCTCCTTCACTCTCGGCAAGGCAATCCTCGTGGCGTAGTGACCGTCCTCGAGGCTCAGCATGCCCTTGGACAAATGGGCGAGCGGATCGAGCACGCGGCCGAGGACGACGTAGAGGAGCACAAGGATGAGCCCGTTGATGGCCAGCCAGATGAGCGCGAGCGAAGAAAAATCATGCCAAGCTTCGGCGATTTCGTCGGCGGGCTCGCCAACGATGATGACGGGATTCACGTGCGGCAACGCAACGAGACGCACCGCGCGGCCGGCAAGCTGCGGACGCACCATTGAAGCGAACCAGCGCGGCACGTAACGCTGTTTTGATTGCGGCGACAACACTGTGAGCTGGCCAGTCTCGTCCATGAACATGATGCGGACGTGCCGCAGATTCTTGAGGTGCAGGGAAAGATCCTCGTTGCGCAGAGCGTCCTTGTCCCGGGCCGCGAGGTCTTTCAGGGTCGCGGTGACGAAATGTTCGGCGATTTCGAGCGAGGCCTCTATTTCGACGCGGGTGGCGGTTCGCGTGTTGAAGATCGAGATGGCGCCAGCAAGAACGGCGGCAAGGAGGTTGATCGCTCCAACCGCTATGAGGAGTTGCGTCCGGACCGTCCGCTCATACCAAAGCCTTTGCACCATGCCGCGTTGCAATTCCTTCATCGGCTCATTCCCACGGCCTTACCGCGAGGTCTGCCGCGCCGTTGTCATAGCTCTTTTCGCAAGTCCTGGCAGCCCAAGCCCAGTCGAAGCCCGACCCCGGAGAATTGCAATGGTAAACCTGGCATTGGAATTGCCAAATCTTCCCGAACGCAATCGGGACATGCGGGGAAAATGGGCTCGAGCCCCTAAGTCGCCCGCTTGCCGAAGGCGAGGATGCCCGCGACGGGCACGATGAAGCCGATCGTGACCGCGACGATGACGAGGGCCGCGAGGTCGGCGTAGGAGCCGCGATCCACCGCAAACAGGAGGTTGAGGTACTTGGTCTGAAGCTGGCCCGCCACGAGCGCGATGTTCATCAGCGACGCCATCAGCGCAAACCAGGTCGCGCGCTTCCCGGCCGGGGCGTTGATGGCGACGATGGTCAGCGCCGGGATCATGCTGAGCTCGGCGAAGGGCGCGGACGCGGTCGTATCGATAAGGGCGATGGTGCGGGCGCCGAAGCCGAAATTCGCCGCCGTCCATTGATCCACCCGGAGCGCGAGCCCGATGCTCGGCAAGGACAGAACCGTGCCGATGATCGTCAGCCACAGCAACACCTTGGCGACCGGCTTCCGGGTGATGACATCGGAGAAGAGCCACGCCCCGGCGAGGCTCAAGGCCGCGCCGATCTGGGCGAGCGTGCCATAGAAGGCCTCGTCGAAGCCGAGCACGTCGATGGTGAACCAGCGATAGCCTTCCCCTACCCCAGGGCTGGCGCGATAGAGAAAGATCACGAGAGCCGCATAGAAGATGCGCCGGCGATGGACTTCGTCGAGATCGCCGGCGACGCGGGCGAGCATCAGACCGATCACGGCGAGCGAGATGGCGAAGACGAGCTCCTGCCCCAGGGGGAGCCCGCTCAGCCCGATGGCGACAACCGTGAAGCCGAACAAGAGGCCGCCGCCGAGGATGCGCCAGTCGATCGGTCGCGGCGCGGTGCCATCGAGACGGACCAAGGCCGCGCCGGTCAGCGACACGGCGGGCACGGCGAGCCCGAGCAGAAAGACGGTCTCATAACTCAAGATTTGCGCGAGCCAGCCCGAGAGGCCGGCGACCGAGAGGATCCCCGACCACAGCGCGAGCCGCCCCAGCACCTGGACCAGGCCGAGCTCGCGATCGACTTCCGCTTTCGGCCGCGGCGTTCCGTCGGCGCGCACCCGGTCCACCACCTCCGTGGTCATGGCGTCGGCGATGACGTCCTGGAGAACGACGCCGATCACGATCATGAGCTGGGCGAGCACATAGAGCGCGTTCTTGCCGGCGAAGGCGATCCAGCCGCCGGCGGCGCCGGCGAGAACGACCATGCCCGCGGCGACCAGGCTCGCGCCGATGAAGACATAGGCGCGGCGCTGAGAGCCGAGAATGGGAACGGAGTCGGCAAGTTGGCCGAACACCATCTTCACGGTCCAGGGCAGGGTCAGCCACACGGCGATCGCCGCCAACTCCGCGGGCGTGAAGGTGAGCGCCTCCTTGACCCAGAAGGTCTGGGCCACCCCGACCAGTCCCAGCGCGCCATAGGCGTAATAGATCATGAGCAGCGGCAGATAGCGCAGCCGCATGGCGCGGATGGGCGTCACCAGCGCGGCCTTCAGCTTGTCGCGCAGCGCCCGCCGCCCTTCTTCCGCCTCTGCCCTCGATGCAGCCGTCACGGTCTTCGTTCACTCGTTTATGCCGGTCATCCAACGCCGGAGGAGCATCAAACCCTGACGCTACGATGAAAACGCGTTGGGCTCACGGCCAAGACTTGATCCTCCTCAAGGCTGAAGCCAGCCGTTTAGAGCGAGGTTGTCATATGGCGCCAGAGCCGTGCCGTTAAGGAGGAATGCATGAGCTTGAGCAAGATTCGCCTGGAGCTTGCCCGCGACCACGACTTTCCGGAAGGAAGCCGCGCCCATGGTTATGAGTTCTCCGCCCCGCTCAAGGAAGATGGGCGCATCGACGACGCGGAATGGAAGGCGAAGCGCGACCGCTGCCGCGTCCGCCGTTTCTGGAACGGCGACCCGGACGAGGTCGGGCACCTGATCCGCAAGCCCGGAGGCTCATGGGCCTTCCATTACGACCTGCTCGGCGATCCCGACGACGACGAGGCCGGCTACCGCTTCGGCGATCATGTCTTCCGCTCGGGCGAGTACGTCTCGATCAAGGAGCATGACGACGTCTTGCGGACCTTCAAGGTCGTCATGGTTCAGCCGCTGGAGTGACCGCGATCACGACGCGCTGCCCTCGCCGGCGACGGCCGCTTGCGCGCGCTTGCGCCTTGGGCTCGCCGTCTTCGTACTCTCGCGCCGCAAGGGCCAGCCCTTCACCACGGCGTAGATCGCCGGGATGACGATCAGCGTCAGCAGCGTGGACGAGACCATGCCGCCGATCATGGGAACGGCGATGCGCTGCATGACCTCGGCGCCCGTGCCATGGGCCCACATGATCGGCAGCAGGCCCGCCATGATCGCCGCCACGGTCATCATCTTGGGGCGCACGCGCTCGACCGCGCCCGACATGATGGCGGCATGGAGATCGGCGCCGGTGAAGGGACGGCCCTCCCTTTCGCGCTTTTCCTCGAGTTCCTTCAGCGCGTGGTCGAGATAGATCAGCATCACGACGCCGGTCTCGGCGGCGACGCCCGCGAGCGCGATGAAGCCGACGGCCACGGCGACGGAGAGATTGAAGCCGAGCCACCACATCAGCCAGAAGCCGCCGACGAGAGCGAACGGCACCGACAGCATGACGATCAAAGTCTCGGTGATGCGCCGGAAATTGAGATAGAGCAGCAAGAAGATGACGAGCAAAGTCACCGGCACGACGATTTGCAGCCGCGCCTTGGCGCGCTCGTAATATTCGAACTGGCCGCTCCAGGTGACGTAATAGCCGGGCGGGAAATCGACCCCGTCGGCGACCGCCTTTTTCGCCTCGGCGACGTAGCCGCCGAGATCGCGGCCGCGCAGATCGACGAAAATATAAAGGGCAAGCTGCGCGTCCTCGGTGCGGATGCTCGAGGGACCTTGCGCGAGGCTCACCTTGGCCACCTCGCCGAGCGGCACGGTGCCGCCGCTTGGCAGGGGAATCAGCACCTCGCTCGCGATATCCTCGGGGCGGCTGCGATAGTCGCGCGGATAGCGCACGCTGACGGTATAGCGCTCGCGGCCCTCGACCGTCGTGGTCACGGGCTCGGCGCCGAGCGCCATCGCGATCACGCTCTGCGCGTCGCCGACCATGAGCCCGTAGCGGGCGAGCTGGGCCCGGTCGGGATCGATATTGAGGTAATAGCCGCCGATGGCGCGCTCGGCGTAAGCCGAAGACGTCCCGGGCACGTCGCGGAGAACGGCCTCGATCTTGCGCGCGAGCTTCTCCATTTCGGCGAGGTCCTTGCCGTAGACCTTGACGCCGACCGGGGTGCGGATGCCGGTCGAGAGCATGTCGATGCGCGCCTTGATGGGCATGGTCCAGGCGTTGGAGACGCCGGGGAATTGCAGCGACCGGTCCATCTCGGCGACGAGCTTGTCCACGGTCATGCCGGAACGCCATTCGCTCTCGGGCTTGAGATTGATGACGGTCTCGACCATCTCGGTCGGCGCGGGATCGGTCGCGGTCGCGGCGCGGCCCGCCTTGCCGAACACCGACTCCACCTCGGGAAACGACTTGATGATTTTGTTCTGCGTCTGAAGCAGCTCGGCCGCCTTGGTCACGGAAATACCGGGCAGCGTCACCGGCATGTACATCAGCGTGCCCTCGTTGAGGTTGGGCATGAACTCGCTGCCGAGCTTCGAGGCGGGCCAAAGGCTCACAGCGAGCACGGCGAGCGCGAGCGCGATGGTCGCGGCCTTGAATTTCAAGGCAAGCTCGATCGCCGGCCGGTAAACCCAGATCAGGAAGCGGTTCACCGGGTTCTTGTGCTCCGGCATGATGCGGCCGCGCACGAAGAGCGTCATCAGCGCCGGGACGAGCAAGATCGAAAGCAGCGCCGCGGCCGCCATGGCGAAGGTCTTGGTGTAGGCGAGCGGCTTGAACAGCCTGCCCTCCTGCGCCTCGAGAGCGAAGATCGGCAGGAACGATACGGTGATGATGAGGAGGCTGAAGAAGAGCGCGGGCCCCACTTCAACCGCGGCCTCGACCAAGATCTCATGCCGGGGTTTGCCCGGCGGGGCGCGCTCGAGATGCTTATGCGCGTTCTCGATCATGACGATAGCGGCGTCCACCAT
>JBFWTF010000058.1:0-12281 GCA_050247995.1 Methyloceanibacter sp.
ACCCTTGGGCCTTTGCCGAGGAGGTCGCCAAGATCGAGCAGCTCGGGGTCGGCATCTCCCGCGACAATCTCCGCATCGCCGAGAATGCGACGCTGATCCTGCCGCTCCACCGCGAGCTCGACGCCTTGCGCGAGAGTTCGGCCGGAGACGGGCGCATCGGCACGACCAAGCGCGGCATAGGCCCGGCCTACGAGGACAAGGTCGGGCGGCGCGCCGTCAGGGTGATGGACCTCCAGGACCTCGCCTCGCTCAAGCCCAAGATCGAGCGCATCCTCGCCCACCACAATCCGTTGCGGAAGGGTATGGGCCAGCCCGCGCTTTGTCCTGACGCGCTCTGCGCCGAGCTTACCGCGATCGCGCCGAAGGTTCTCCCTTACGTCGATACGGTGTGGGCGCTGCTCGACGCCAAGAGGCGGCAGGGCAAGCGCATCCTGTTCGAGGGCGCGCAAGGGGCGCTGCTCGACATCGACCACGGCACTTACCCCTTCGTCACCTCGTCGAACACGGTGGCGGCGCAGGCCGCGACCGGATCGGGGCTCGGTCCCGGCGCCATCGACTACGTGCTCGGCATCACCAAGGCCTACACGACGCGGGTGGGCGAGGGGCCGTTCCCGACCGAGCTCAAGGACGAGACGGGGAGGTTGATCGGCGAGCGCGGGGCCGAGTTCGGCACGGTTACGGGACGGCCGCGCCGCTGCGGCTGGTTCGATGCCTGTCTCGTGCGCCAGACGCGCAAGGTGAGCGGCATCAACGGCATCGCGCTGACCAAGCTCGACGTGCTCGACGAGCTGCCGGAACTCAAGATTTGCGTGGGCTACAGGCTCGACGGACGCGAGCTCGATCATCTGCCCGCGGCGCAAGGCGCGCAAGCTCGGGTCGAGCCGATCTACGAGACGATGGAAGGCTGGACGCAATCGACGCGCGGCGCCCGGTCGTGGGCCGAGCTTCCCGCGCAATGCATCAAATATGTGCGCCGGCTCGAGGAGCTGATCGGCGCGCCCGTGGCGCTGCTCTCGACAAGCCCCAAGCGCGAGGACACCATCCTCGTGCACGATCCCTTCGTGGATTGACGCCGGCCGGTCATGTCTTCAAAAGGCATTTCGCCCCACCCAGCCGCTTGCAGCGGCTACCCTCCCCTCCGGGGAGGGAGAAAGAGCTGCGGGGCGGCCGAGAGTTTTTCCTCCCTCCCCGTCTTGCGGGGAGGGTCGGCATCGTGCGAAGCGCGGCGCCGGGGTGCGGTGCCTTACCTCAAGGGGAGTGAGACTTGACGCAGAGTTTTCCGTGGAAGGTGGCGTGGATCACCGGCGCGTCGGGCGCGATCTGCGGCGAGATCGCCAAGCGGCTCGCGTCAGCCGGCGTCGTCGTCGCGGCGACGGCGCGGCCGAGCGAGGCTCTGACCGCGCTCGCCGCCTCGAGCGGCAGGATCAGGCCGTTTCCGGCCGACATGCTCAAGCCCGAAGAGCTGAGGGAGACCGTGGGCAGGATCGAGCGCGAGCTCGGCGCGATCGATCTCGCTCTCATGGGCGCCGGCATGTATGCGCCGTTCGATATCCGCGCCATCGACCTCGACGGCTTCCGCCGTTCCATGGCCCTCAATGTCGATGGCGTCGTCAATGGGATCGCCGCCGTGCTGCCGCAGATGCTGGCGCGGAAAAGCGGCCATATCGCCGTCATGGGTTCGCTGTTCGGCTATGCCGGTTGGCCCGGCAACGGCAGCTACGGCGCGAGCAAGGCGGCAGTCATCAATCTCGCCGAAAGCTTGAAGCTCGAATTGGACGGGACGGGGATCGCGGTCACCATCGTCAATCCGGGCTTCGTCGATACGCCGCTCAACGCCACCTACGACCCGAAGAAGAAGCTCTACGTGATGAGCAAGGAGCGCTGCGCGCGCAAGATCCTGGAGAAGCTTCCGCGCAAGCCCTACGAGATCGCCTTCCCGCCGCAGGTCGAGCTGTTCTTGAAGCTAGTGCGCTCGCTGCCGCGCGCGGTCTCTTTCCCGCTCATCCGCTGGTTCACCCGGCGCATGCAAGGGTAGTAGCGCAACTTCCCCTCTCCCCTCGTGGGTGAGGGCTTCCCGCCCGACGCGCGAAGCGCGATGCATGGCGGGAAGGGTGAGGGGGGCTTCGCTTCGACGCGGGCTTCGCCCGCTGACCCCTCACCGCGCGCGCCGCGCTCAAGCAGCGGGGCGATAGCGCATCGAAAAAATGCGCTCGCGTGCTCTCCCACAAGGGGAGAGCGGGAAAGAGACACAGACCCGCCTCACGCTGAGGAGCGCTCCAAAGGAGCGCGTCTCGAAGCATGGCGATCGGAACGCTTCCTTCGAGACGCCGCCTGCGGCGGCTCCTCAGGATGAGGGCTCTACGTTTGGCGCTTTCGGTGTAGCGCCTCTAGCTCAGCAGCTCGCGGAAATAAGTATCGAGCATGCGGTTCTTGGGGTCGGCGGCGGCACGGCGCGCGGCGAATTGCTGGAGCCTCACGCCGAAGGCCTTGCGCACCTGCTCGCGGGTGAGGAACGGCGTCTGATTGAACAGAGGCACGCCGCGCCGGTCGCTGCAAAACTGATTGTAGTAGTGCAGGAACTTCTCCCATTCGGGCCCGCCGGTCGAGGCGGGGTCGATGCTGAGCGTCGCGCCCTCCCAGCTATAGGACAGGAGCGCCTCGACATCGCGCGAGATGGCGTATCCCACGCTCGGGAGGTCGCAGCGATAGCCGGTCTTCGCCTCGTAGGCGATGCAGAAATTGCAATACTCCTCGAGAATGTCGAAGAAGCCGCCCTCGCGGAACGCCCACATACTGAACAGGTATTTGTTGGCGCCGGGATCGCGCGGATAGGAGATGATCTGGGCATGCGGCCAGGTGCGGTCGCTGCGCACCACCCACACCAGCGCCTGCCGCAACAAGAAGAAGTGCAGCTTGTCGGCGAGCGCCCGCAGGAAGCGATTGCGCGTGGTTCGCTGGATCCACAGCGTGACGGCCGGCCCGTATTTGCGCCAGAAGCGGTTGCGATAGACCCAGCGGTAGCGCGAGGTCGGCTCGGCGTCGGGATTGTCCTTGCGCAGCTCGACCAGCACGCGCTTCACGTAAGGAAAGATGTAATACATCACGGCGTAGCCGCGCGCCTTGTAGATCGGGAAGTACTTGCGGAAGTTCTCCAGGCTGAGCGAGTAATGACGCACGGCGAGCGCGGTGGTGGGCCGCACGCGGATGGTCACCTCGTAGACGATGCCGAACAGCCCGTAGCTCGAGCGGATGATTTGCATCTCGTCGGGATGGTCGCGCTCGTTGATCTCGCGCAGGCGCCCGTCCGGCGTCACCAGCCTGACGGCGGTGACGTAGGAGCTGACCTGGCCGTAGCCGCCGGGAAAGGAGCTGTCCTTGGTGGCGGCGGTCGCCATGGCGCCGAGGGTGACGTTGCCGATCTCGGTCGTGACGTAAGGCTGGAGGCCGCGCTCCTTCAGGGCTTGGGCGAGCGCCATATGGGTCACGCCGGCCTCGACGGTCACGGTGTCGCCGGTGAAATGAAGGATGCGGTTCATGGCCTTCATATCGACCATGGTGCCGCCATCATCGCCGTTCATACGGGCGGTGGAATGCATGGAGCCCGCGGGGCGCACCGGGGACGGAAAGCGCACCGGATCGGTCAGGATCTCGACCAGATCTTCGGCGCTTTGCGGCACGGCCACGACCTTGGGGTGGTAGGTCCATGTCCCGTCCCAGGTCGAGACGGTGGCGTCCTGTTTGGTCTCCATGCGGTCCCTCGGGGTCCCTTTCAGGCGCCAGACCTTAGCGTAAAGCGCGGACGAATCCAGGAGAGAAGCGCCGCGGGTCATGAGACATCAGATCGCGGGGCTTGCGCGGCGGAATTGACCCAAATCAAGTCCCGCGGCGTTTGGAGTGGGTTGAAGCTTCGGGGTTGGGATGCTTAGGTCTGGCCCCAAGGAGGCCGCCCGGCGGCCAAGGGTTTTCACAGCATACGAGGTTAATGGGCCGTGCAGCGTTATTGCATCATCGGCGCGGGAGCTTGCGGGCTTGCCGTGGCCAAGACCTTCGCCGAGCAGGGGATCGAATTCGATTGCTTCGAAGCTCTCGCCGATGTCGGCGGCATCTGGAATCCCGAAAGCCCGCACACCGTTTACGGTTCCACCTACCTCAACTCCTCGAAGAAGCTGTCGCGCTATCCGGATTTTTCCTTCCCCGATGAGTGGGCGCTCTACGCCAGCCGCGCCCAGGCGCAAGACTATTTGCGGGCCTACGCCAGGGAGTTCGGCCTCTATCCCTTGATCCGCTTCAACACGCGCGTCACGCGCGCCGAGCCCGCTGAAAAGGGGTGGCGGGTGACGATCGAGGGCGAGAAGGCGCCGCGCCACTATGACGGCCTCATCGTCGCGAACGGACATCATTGGGAGGCGTACACGCCGGCTTATCCCGGCCGCTTCACCGGTGAGATGCTGCATTCGCACGACGTGAAATCGAAGGAGCAACTGAAGGGCAAACGCGTGCTCGTCGTCGGCGCGGGAAATTCGGCGGTGGACATTTTGTCGGATGCCGCGCTCGAGGAGACGTCGCGCGCCATCCATTCGATGCGCCGCACCTATTATTTCTTTCCCAAGACGGTGTTCGGCAAGCCGACCGATTTGTTCGTCGATTACACCAGCCGCATTCCGCTGCCCCGCTCCATCATGCGTCTGCTTTATCGCTACGGCATGCGCATCGTGGTCGGACCGCATCGCCGCTTCGGGCTGGAACGGCCCGACCACAATCTGTTCGAGGCGCATCCGACCGCCTGCAACACCTATCTCGATCACATCATCCACGGCCGCATCACGGTGAAGCCCGGCATCGAGAAGCTCGACGGCAAGACGGTGCGCTTCACGGACGGGAGCGAGGAGGAGGTCGATCTTCTCATCTGGGCGACCGGGTTCAGGCCGAGCTTCCCGTTCATGGACAGCGCGCACATCCTCGATGAGCAGGGGAAGTCGAAACTCTTCATCCATACCTTCCACCGCGAGCGCGACGATTTCTTCGTCACCGGCCTGTTCGAGCCGGCGGAAGGCGGCGTGTGGCAGATCGCCGACTATCAGGCGCGGTTGATCGCGAGCTTCATCAAGGCGCAGGACAGGGAGCCTGCCCGCGCCCGCTGGTTCCGGACGCTCAAGGCCCGCGCCCATCCCGATATCGGTCATGGCATCAAGTGGAAAGACACGACCTGGCACCGCTTCGAGATCCAGCACTACCGCTACCGCAAATATATGGAGCGGTTGATCCGGCGTTTCGGCGCTTACGCGGTCAAATCGCCCGAGCCGCGCACCATGCAGATCGAGGGCGCGCCGGCGCGCGCGACCGAGCCCCTCAAGGCTGCGTCCTAGCGCCCGCGGTCAGGGCGTTCCCGAAGAATTCGAGCGCCGCTGCGCCGACCGATTTGTGGATGGCGGCGCGATCGACTCCGGGGGCGTCGATGCAGGCTTCGGGAAATTCGTCGCGCCCGTCCGCGTCGCACTCATTGACGAAAATTTCGTGATCCACGGGTCCGGGGATGATCTCGAGCTTTGCGTTCGGGATGTGCTGCGCCGCGAAGGCGGCGTTGTCGGCGGGCGGCGTCTGCGTGTCGCGGGCGCCGACCGTGATGTAGACCGGTATGGCGAGCTGGCCGAGTCCCGCTTGGTCCATGCCGAACGCCTTGATGATTCCCGGCGCCATGGCGAATGCCGCCTTGATGCGCGGATCGTGCACGTCGAGCGCCGGCGCCGGGTCGAGCGGCAATGCGTCGCGGAGGTGAGCAGGCACCATCTGGTTGTTCTTCCAGCCCTTCTGGAAAGCGAGGTATTTGTCAGGATCGACTTTGGCGCCGCCGATCCAGAGCGAAGTGAAGCCGCCCTGCGAATGCCCGGCGATCCCGATCCGTTTCGCATCGACATGGCTTCCCCACAAGGAATCGCTCAGGAGGAAGTCGATCGCGAGCGAGACGTCGCGGGGCCGCTGCCACAGCTTGTTGGCGAGGTAGGCGATAGTCTGATCGTAAGTGTTGGCGCGATAGTGATAGAGCCCGGCAACGATGTATCCGTGCGAGGCGAGTGTTTGGGCGAACCAGGCGTAATAGAGCGGATTTGAACCCCGTCCGTGCGAAAACATGACGAGCGGGTAGGGGCCGCCGGGCACAAGCGCCGCATCCTGGTAGAGGCGCAGATTGGTGAAGAACGGCAGGGCGAGTGGCTTGGCCGGCGGGTCGGCAAGCGCCGCCGGATAGAACATGGCGAGCGCGAGATGCCGCTCGCCGTCGACGAACTCGATCTGCTGCATTCCCACAGGGTAGGGCGCCTCGTCGTTCTGCCCGGCAGCGAGCCCTGGTGAGATGACAGCGGCAAGGCAAATCGCCGCCAAATGTCGGAGCATGATCGCGCGCATGGCCGGAGGCAAGATTGCGTTCCCTTCTAGGACGAGGCGGATGGCTTGCGGGTTGCCCGGCGGATCTGGCGCGCGACGAGACGCGGGAAGAGCGCGTTGAGCACGAACAGCGCGCGAAACAGAGTCGGCTTCACCACGAATTGCTTTCCCGCGGCGATGCTCTCGACGATGGCGCTTGCCGCCTGGTCCGGCGTCAGCGGGGGCAGGAAGCGCGGGTCGGTCTTCGGCAGGTTCGCGCGGCTGCCGGGGTTGTGCTGCCAATACGGCGTCTCGACCGCGCCGAGCACGACCAAGCTCACGACGAGGCCGGTGCCCTTGAGCTCGCTCTGCAAGGTCTCAGCCAGTCCCGCCACGGCGCGGCGCGCCGCGATATAGGCCGACGCCCGCGGCCAAGCGAGGTAGGAGGCGGGCGAGGTGATAAAGGCGACGGCGCCGCTCCGGCGCGCGAGCATCGCGGGCAGGAAGGCGCGGGTGAGAATGAATCCGGCGAGATAAGGCACCTCGATCATGGCGAGAGCCTCCTCCGCCGTGGTCTCGACCAGCGGCAGCCAGCGTCCGCCGCCGGCATTGTTGACGAGAATGTCGGGGGTGCCGAGATCGCGCGCAATGCGCGCGGCGGTCTCCTCCGTCGCGCTTCTGTCGGACAGGTCCACGGTATAGGGCGTGGCGGTGCCTCCGCGCTCGCGGATGGCTCCGGCCACCGCGGCAAGGCGATCGGCGTTGCGCGCCAGGAGAGCGACATGGGCGCCGCGCCCGCCATAAAGCTTGGCGGTCGCCTCGCCAATTCCACTCGAGGCCCCAGTGACAACAACGAGCTTTGACACCATCACGATGTTCCCACGTTCTGCGACTTCGGGCCTGTAAGCTTCTCGATTTGGCCGACTTTTCGTTCCGACAGCAAAAGATTTCCGACTGTTGCCCAAAGGCTACAGCCCTTCGGAACCTTCACGCCTCGGCTCCAAAGAGGCTGGCACGACCGAGCGTCGCGGTTAATCTTAATTCATCTTCGTCCGATCTTGAGGAGGCGTTCCCAATGAGCTCGTCTTTGCGTGGTTTGGGGTTGGCACTGATTGCGGCCGGGCTTTGCATGGTCCTGGGGGCGCCAGCCAAGGCAGGCTGTCTTGGATTTTCCGGTACGGCCGATGGCTTCGATCAAGTTACAGCGGTAACGCGGGCCCAAGCCGCCGTCGCCGACGCCATTACCCAATATCGCCAACAGAAGAAGCTCGGTCCCGCGACGGTGTCGCCCATGCGCGCCAAGCCTCAACCCTATTGGCGCGACTCCGTGACCGAGGACCTCTACTACAAGCCGGACATCGTCAAATCGAATTCCTACACCATTTGCTGGCACGGCGTGGTGTCCACCTACGTCTGCACGTCGGGCGCCAAGGCCTGCTGGTAGTCCGGAAGACCCTGCATCGGTCTCGAGGCTAGCCCCCCGGGACCGATCCCATCGCGATTCCTTGCCGTCGTCGCCGGCTCAGGCCGGTACGAGCGAAACCTTCTCGGACCGCTTCATCAGGAAGATGAGCGGGATGATGGCAAGCGTGACCATGGCGATGAACCAGAACACGTCGTTGAAGGCGAGCATCTGCGCCTGACGGCCGATCTCATGGACGATCAAGGGCGCGGCCTCGGGCGAGTAGGGGGTGAGCCCGTGCTGGCCGAGATAGGGAATGAGATCGCGGTTGTAGGGCGTGACATGGGCGGTCAGCTCGTTGAAGTGAATTTGCGTCTGGCGCACGAACAGCCAGCTTACGATGGCAATGCCGGCCGAGCCGCCGATGCCGCGCATTAGCGCATAGACCCCCGACGCTTCGTCATACTGCGCCTTGGGAATGCTGGCGAACGCGACGGCGGTCAGCGGCACGAAGAAGAGGCCGGAGCCGATGCCCGCGATCATGCCCGGCGTGGCGATGCCCCAGTAATCCACGTAGAGCGAGAAATAGGCCATCGGTAGGGTCCCGAGCGCGGTCATGACGAGGCCGGCGATGACGAGATGGCGGGCGTCGAACATGCGGATGAGGATGCTTCCGGTGATAGCGAGCGTGAGCGCGCTGATGAGGCCGCGCGGAATGAACAGGGTTCCCGCCGTGGCCGGCGAGTAGCCGAGCAGTCTCTGACTGAAGAGCGGCATGATCGCCATCCAGCCGAACAGGCTGATGCCATAGGCGGTGATGGCCAGCGTGCCCGCGACGAAATTGCGGTCTCTGAGCAACGACAGGTCGATGATGTTGCCGGGCCGGTTCCAGCCGCGCAGGAAGAAGGCGGCGCCGGAAAAGACGGCGATGATGGTGCCGACGACGATGGCCTTGGAGTTGAACCAATCGCGGGTCTGGCCCTGGTCGAGAACGTATTGCAGGGCGCCGACGGCAAGCACCAGGAGCCCCATGCCGACCCAATCGGTCTTGATGTCGGCAATCGGCCGGCGCGGCAGATAGCCGACCGAGAGGAGAAGCGCGAGCACGCCGATGGGGATGTTGATGTAGAACACCATGCGCCAGGAATACATCTCGGTGAGATAGCCGCCGAGCGCGGGACCGATCACCGGTGCGACCATGATGCCGAGCCCGAAAATGGCGAGCGCCTGGCCGTGCCGTTCGCGCGGGAAGGCGTCGAGCAGAATGCCCTGGCTCAAGGGCACCAGCGGCGCGCCGAACACGCCTTGGGCCAGGCGGAACAGCACCATGCTTTCGAGATTCCACGCCACGCCGCACAAGGCTGACGACAAGACGAAGCCGGTGATCGCGAGCAGGAGGAGCCTGCGCCGCCCGAGCCATCGCGAGAGATAGCCGGTGAGCGGCATCACCACGGCCGCGGCGACGATGTAGGAGGTCAGGATCCAGGTGATCTGATCGGGCGTGGCGGCGAACGCGCCGAGCATATTGGGGATCGCGACGTTCACGATCGTCATGTCGAGCACTTCGAGCACCGCGGTCAGCACCACGGCGATCACGAGCGGGATCGGCGGACGATCGTGATAAAGCTCGGCGAGGCCCGGCGGCGGCGGCGGCGCGGGAGGTGCCTTACGCTTGCCCCCGCCTTTCCCGGAGCGCTTGGCAGGGCTCATTGTGCGCTCTGATCGGCCTTCGTCGTGTCGATTTTCACGGTGGCGGTGGCGCCGAGCCGCAACGGCTTGTCCGCGCTGGGCGCGCTCGTGATCCTGATTCTGACCGGGAAGCGCTGCGTGACCTTGACCCAGTTGCCGGTCGCATTCTCGGGCGGGAGCACCGAGAAGCTCGCCCCCGAACCCGCGCTGATGCTCTCGACGACGCCTTCGAGCGTCAGGCCGGGATACATGTCGAGCCTGATGGTCGCGGGCTGGCCCGGCTTCACGCGGCTGAGGTCGGTTTCCTTGAAGTTGGCGTCAACCCACCAATTGCCGTCTTCCACCACGGCAAGCGCCGGCGTTCCCGCCTGGACGATGCCGCCGGGCCTGACGCTCATCTTGGAGACCCAGCCGCTCGCAGGCGCGGTCACGTGGGTCCGCGCCCGTTCCTGCGTCGCCTTGTCGAGGGCGGCCGAGGCGGCGCGAAGCTGCACGGTGGGCGTCGTGACCGTGAGGCTCTTGTCTTGCTCGGTGTCGAAATCGGCCTGCGCCGCGCTAAAGGCATCGAGGGCATCGTGCCAGGCCTTGAGCGCGTCGGCGAGCGCGGCCGAGGGAGTGTCGCCGCCGCTCTCGGCCGCCTTGGCCTCGCGGTATTTGGTCATGGCATCCTCGAGCGCGACCCGCTTCTCTTCGAGCTTGGTCGCGGCGCCCTTCAGCCCGTCACCCGCCGTCCCGGCCGCGGAAGCGGCGGCGTCGAATTGCGCGCGGGCATTGCGAAGCGCCGCGTCGTAGAGCGAGGCGTCGAGATCGAAGAGGGGATCGCCCGAGGCGACCTTGTCGTCGTCCCTGACGTAGACCTCGGCCACCGCGCCCGAGACTTGCGGGGCCACGCGCACGATATTGGCGCCGGTATAGGCGTTGTCGGTCGAAGGGTAGAGTTCGGCGTGGCGCCAATAAAGCAGCACGCCGCCGATGGTGGCCGCCAGGACGACGAGCAGCGCGCCCCAGCGATAGGTCGCGGCCTTGCTCTTGGCGCGTGGCGG
Source organism: Methyloceanibacter sp. (assembly GCA_050247995.1). GTDB lineage: Bacteria > Pseudomonadota > Alphaproteobacteria > Rhizobiales > Methyloligellaceae > Methyloceanibacter. Next base: position 10,495 of record JBFWTF010000058.1, read on the forward strand.
CATGTCGGTGGAAACTTTCTGATTCACGGCTTTCCTGACCTCGGTTGCGGCGGGGAGTGGCCGGCCTCGTGATGGCCTTTAGGCCCGCAATACAAGGTGAAGCGCGGCGGAATAATGACGAGGCTTAGACTGTCGCTGCGCCAAGGGCAAGAATTCCCTTGTTGTTTAAGGGTTAGGCCAAATTGCCCCAGCCGGCCCGGGCGCCGAATCCAGGCCCGGCGGCGATATCGGCGCCGGCGTTTCTTGTCCTGAGGTCCCGCAAGGGCCGGGCCGGTCCGGCTTTGCGCCGCAACCGGTTCGGCATAACATGAGGCGCGTTCGAGGGCGCCGGGTAAGACCTGGGCAAATCATTAGGGCCGGCGTCCCCGCTTCGTCAAAGTCGATCCTGGTGATGCGGCATTGGGATTTGAGGGCCCGGCTTGCGCTCAGTCCGGCGCCAAGCCCGGCCGGTCGCATGCGGCTTAGAGGGCAAGCCGCCTGGCGGAACGACAATCGGGAGGGAGGGGAGAATGGAGAATTCGAGATCGATCGCGCGTCTGGTCGGACCGGTTCTGCTCGTCATCGGCATCGGCATGGCGTTCGGGCTGATGATGGAAGGCGGGCTCTATTCCAATCTGCTGAAGGAGTTCATCGCCAACCGGGCCTTGATCTTCCTGACCGGGGTGCTCGCCCTCGCCGCGGGTGTCGCCATCGTCAACGTGCATAACGTGTGGGTGCCGGACTGGCGCGTGATCATCACCGTCCTCGGTTGGCTCTTCGTGCTCCGCGGCATCATGCTGATCGTCTTCCCGTTGACGGTGCAGGTGTTCGGCGACCGCATCGCGACGAGCGAAGGCGGCGTCACGGCCGGGGCCGCCATGACCTTCGCGCTCGGCGCCATCCTCTGCATCGTGGGCTACGAGCATCTATGGACGCCCAAACCCCATCGCACCGCGCGGGCCGCCGCAAAGGGGACGCGCCGCAGCGCCAAAGCCGCCGCCACGGGCACGCGCGCCAAGCGCCCGCGCCGGAAACGGGCCTGATCGGCGCATCGCCGGCATCTTTTTCCCGGGCAAGGACCGGCGCCGTTTGACAGGCGGCGCGGCAGGTCTAGACTCGGCTTCGTTCCGAGGGGAGCCCCAGGAAAGGGGCTGAGAGTCCGCTGCCGCGAAAGGCGGCCCGGCGGAGACCCTTCGAACCTGATCCGGGTCATGCCGGCGAAGGGACGGGACCTCTTGTCATCTCCGTTTCTCCGGCATCTCTCTCGCGTACGGCCAAGGGAGCATGCGATGAACAAGCCTTTCCCCCCGCAAGACATGATTCCGAAGACGGTGACAACCGGCGCGTTGCCGGGAAGCCGGAAGGTCTATTCGTCGCCGCAAGGCCATGACGGAATGCGCGTGCCCTTCCGCGAGATCGCGCTGTCGGGCGGCGAGAAACCGTTCCGCGTCTATGACAGCTCGGGTCCTTACACCGACGCCGATGCCGTCATCGATGTCGAGCGCGGCCTGCCGAAGCTGAGAGAGCCGTGGATCGCAAGCCGAGCCGAGGCAGGCTTGCCAGTGACCCAGCTCGAACTCGCCCGCGCCGGGATCGTCACCGAGGAAATGGTCTTCATCGCTCATCGCGAGAATGCCGGGCGCGCCGAGGCAGCCGAGGAGGCTTCCGCGCGTCTTGCCGGCGGGGAGAGCTTCGGCGCAAGCATCCCTGCATTCGTCACCCCGGAATTCGTGCGGAGCGAGGTGGCGCGCGGCCGCGCCATCATCCCCGCCAATATCAATCACCCCGAATCGGAGCCGATGATCATC
>JBFWTF010000059.1:0-12242 GCA_050247995.1 Methyloceanibacter sp.
GATCTTGATATCGCCGAGAATGCGGCCGATCGCCTCGCCGACCGGCTTCCCTTTGAATTTCTTCTGTAGCGCCTTGCCGATCTGGTTCACGGTCTTGCCCGCCTTCTCGGGATCGGCGAAGAGCTGCTTGACCTCGGGGCTGATGGTCGGCCGGTCGAGCGGCCCCTCGATGCGGACCGGCACGGAAAGCCCGGCAAGATCGTTGGCGCCACGCTTGCCCTCCGGCCCGGCCACGATCTCGGGATTGGCGAGGAGGTTCATCGTGTTGTTGACCAGGTTCACGGTCCCGGTCGCGGTTACTTTCACCAGCGGCCCCGTGGCGGTGAGGTTGCTCGTCTCGGCAATGCCGTCCTTGATGGTGAAGCTGCCGCCGAGATCGGTGAAACCGGTCTTGGCTCCGGGGCCCTGGCGCAGTTCCGGGATCTCGCCCGCGCCGATCTGATCGATCATCTCGCTCAAATTGATGCCTTCGATCGCGCCGTCGCTCACGGCAATGCTGCCCTGGCCCACGAGCGAAGACTTGACCTCCTCGGAGTTGTCGCCCGCGCCGCTCACCTGGAGCGCGAGCTTGGTGCGGCCTTCGAGCAGGCTGACCTGGGCGGCGTCCGACAAGAGGCTCTTGATCTGAACGCCGTCGAGCAAAAAGTCGCCGTTGAAGGCGGGAACCTCGCGCGCGGCGTCGAACACGAGCGTGCCGGTCGCGCGGCCCTCGTAAAGCTCCATGCCGCCGAGCGTGGCGTTCAGGATGCCGTCGCGGAAGGCAAGGCCGAGCGAGCTCGGCCCGATCTCGAGATGAAAGACGCGGGTCTTGCGCACATTGAGATTGACGTCGGCGTCGAAGGAGGCCGGCGCCGAAGACGGCGCGGGCGAAGGCGCTGCGGGAGAAGCGGGTTGAACGGAAGCGGCGGCGGGCGCCTCCGCCACCTTATCCGGCGTGGGCGCTTCGGCGGGAGCGCTGGACGGGGCCTCGCTGCCGCCCGCGCCGGCGCTTTCCTTCGGCTTCGAGAACCAATCGGCCCCCTGGCCGCCGGACGGCGCTTCGCTTTCAGTTTGCGCGGCTGGCGCCTTCCGCTCCGGCGCAGCCCGCTTTTCGGCTCGCGCCGCCTTCGGACCCGAGGCAAGGAACGGGTTGAGGTCGAGATAATCGAGCGCGAGCGCGGCCCTGACGTGGGGTCGCGGCGCGCGCAAGGAGACCACGGCCTGCCCCTGCCCCTGCGCATGTTCGAGAGCGAAGCGCGAATTGCTGAACGTGATCTCGCCCTCGGTCCAGGCGACGTGGCTCGAGAGCTCGCCATCGCCGATACCGGTCACGGACGCCGGCTTCTCGCGCATCCAGGCGAGCAGCGAGGGAATCGAATGGGCCTTGGCCGACAACTCGCCCTGTCCGGACACGGCCGGCCGCGTGACGAGGCTGCCGTCGAAACGCGCGGCGATCGCCTTGGTGTCGAGGGCAACCACGAGGCGCGCCGGACGCTTCTCGCGCAGATCGGCGAGCGCGTTGAGCTCGAAGCTGAAATTGACGCTCTCTTCCTTCCAGTCGAACTTGCCCTGCCCGGTGAGGGGCATGGTGACGCTGGGGAGCGCGAGATTGGCGTTGATGTGCTCGACGCGGCGCTGCTTGCCGCTCTTGTCGTAGACGATATTGACGGTTCCGTCCTCGATGCGGATGTCGTTCAGTCTCACGTCGCGGCGCGGCTTGGGATTCTCGGACTTCGGCGCCTTCGGCTTGGGCTCGGCCTTCTTCTCCTGATCGCCGAGGCGGACCGTGAACACCGGGCGCTCGAGAACGATGCGCTCGGAATCGACGTTGCGGCTGAGAAGCTCCATCAGGCTGAGATCGACCACGAGCCGCCCCACGGAAAAATCCGTGGTCCCGGCGCGTCCCTCCGGATCGGTGAAGGTCGCGTCGGTGATGACGACATGCGGTCCCGGGGTGAAGAGGAGCGCGGTCGTGCCGTTGACGGTGAGCTCGCGCCCGGTCTGCTCCTTGATGCGATTGGCGACGCGGTCGCGCACCCAGTCGGCGGAAATGAGCAGGTTGACGGCAAGGAGGGCGAGCAAGGCCACCCCGACGACGCTTGCCGTGGCGATCAGGATGAGCCGGGTGCGGCGGCTCATCCGCGGGGCGCGGGGCACGGGGGCCCCGGGCGCATGCGGGTGTTTCCGCGCGGCCGGCTGATGGGGGCTGTGGTGGCTGTGCATGGGCTTACGAGCGAACTCTAGCCCGAAAAATAAGGTGAGATTAGGAAGGAATTGGCGCCGTCAGAGCACCAGGATGGCGTGATTATCCCACTGAAATTGCGAGGCAAGGCGCGGGGCGGCCCCCTCGGGGCCGGCGGTGAGGAGCCATCCTTCGCCGCTCGTGAGGAGGAAATTCGCGCTTCTATGCGTGGGCGCGAGCCCGCACCCGTCGGCGAGATCGCAGGCGCCGAGATAGCGCCGCCCCGCGACGTCCCAATAGGTGACATGGCCGCCCTTGGGCGCCGAGGCCGCGACGATGCCGCCGCTGCGGTCGGCGGCGACCGAGCCGACATAGTTGCGCAACGCCTTCTGCATCGCGCCGGGCGCCTCGACGATGACGGGCGCCTCTCCGCGCGCATGAAAGCCGACCAGCGCCGGGGCATGGTCCTCGGGTCCGCGATACTGGCAGCCGAAGACGACCGTGTCGTTCGCGCCGATGGCGAGGTGCCGGATCGAGAGTTGATGCAGCGCGGGGGCGAGGCGATGCTCCTCGAGAAGGTCTCCGGTCGCGACATCGACATAGACGAGGGAGGGCTGCATGTCGGGAAGATTGAGCTCGTCGGCGCCACGGTCGGGATGGGTGCGGATGCCGCCATTGGCGATGACCATGGTGCGGCCGTCGGAGAGAAGCGCGATGTCGTGCGGCTCCATGCCGTGCGCGGGAAACTCGCCGATCTCCTTGTAGCCGCCGGTCGCGTCGCGCACGCCGATCATACCGGCGGCGCGCTCGTAATCGTTCTCGGTGGCGTAGAGCAATCTTCCGTCGGCCGAGAAGACGCCGTGGCCGAAGAAGTGACGCCCCGGCTTGGTCGCGAACCAGACCGGCGCTTTGCCATCGGCGGGCACCGCGACGCCGAACCGGCCGGGGCGGCGCGCGAACGCGACCCACTCGCCGCCGCCGGGACGAAGGGCGATATCGTGGCCCCGTCCCGGAAGCTCGATCGCCTGCTCGTCGCCGTCGAGGGTGAAGAGCGCCGCCTGAAAATTTCCCCTGTCGTCCTTGCGCGCGGCGGCGAAACGCTCGGGCTCAAACCCCCTCGCCGCGCGCCGAGGCAAAGACAGCGCGGCGGCGCCGCCGGCAAGACCGATGAGGAGCGCGCGGCGATCGAGCGACACGGCTAGTCTCCGTCCATGGCGTTGAAGCCGAAGGCGAGGTTCGCGCCGCGCGCGATGGCATCGGCCGCGGTTTTCCCCGCGCTCTTGAGCGCGACGCGCAACGCCTCGACCTTGGCGCGCAGCTCCGGGTTCTCGACCAACTCGGCCATCGGCGCGCCGATCCCGTCCAAAACCTCGATGGCGTGGCCGAGATCGAACAAGACCGACTTCTCGACGCCGGGAGAATCCGCGGCGACGATCGGCGCGAGGCCGCCATCCGCGAAGAGCGCGCGAACGCCGTCGAGATTGCCGGCGGCATTGGCGAGACTCTGACCGCTGCGCCAGAAGGCGGCGAGCTTCGGCCGCGCGGTCTCGGGCGTTTCCCCGAGCGGCTTGCCGAGCTTCTGGTCGCGCACGAGCTCGATCCCTGCGGTGAAGGACTTGAACAGATCGAGCGTGACCTCTTTCGGCGCATGATAGGCGGCGTCGGGGCCCGGATCGAGGAAGGCCTTGGCATAGGACGAGCCATCGGCCCAATCGGCGGCGACAGCTTTGGCGATGGCCGCGCCATTGGCGGCGACGGCGCGCGCGTAGGCGCAGCGAAAGGCCCCATCGCCGGATGTGAGATCATCGGCGCCATCGCCGTAGAGCAGATATTCGAGCGCGGTGAGACCTTGCAACCCGACGCTCTTGCCTGAAAGCGTCGCCTGCTTGGTCACGGTCTCGTCGCGCTTGGCGAGCGCCTCTCTGATTTGCCGCTCGCCAACTCCCTTCGGGTCGGGCCAAAAGAAGAGATGCTCGTAACGATGGTCCCGGACGATGGGACCGAAGCGCAGGATCTCGACCTTGCTCCAGGCCGCGGCCGTGGCCGCGAATTCTCTCCGCGCGGCACCGAGCGAAGCGGGGGAGGGCGTGCTGCAAAGCGCGGCAATGTCCTGGTCGAGCGACGCTGTCGCGTCAGCGAGCGCGGCGTAGCCGGGGCGGATGACCTCGCCGAGCGCCGCGCGGGCGATCGCCGCATGATCGCTCTCGGCGCGGGCGGCCGATGCGCCGGCGCAAACCGCGGCCGCGCCGAGCAGAATCGTCGCAAGCGCGCGCATCACAGCGAGTTCACGAAGGCGAGCAGCGCGTCGCGGTCGGCCTTGGAGAGGCCAGCGAAGGCGTCGCGCGCGGCTTCGGCCTCGCCGCCATGCCAGAGGATCGCCTCGGTGAGATTGCGCGCGCGCCCGTCATGCAGAAAGAGCGTGTGCCCGCTCACGGTCTCGGTCAAGCCGATGCCCCACAGCGGCGGCGTGCGCCATTCGCTCCCGCTCGCCTCGCCGTCGGGCCTGCCATCGGCGAGGCCCTCGCCCATGTCGTGCAAGAGGAGGTCGGTGTAAGGCCAGATCAGTTGATGCGACAGATGCGGCTGGCCCGGCACCTCGCCCGTGACGAATTTCGGCCGGTGACAGCTCGCGCAGCCGATCCCGTAGAAAATCTCCTTGCCCTTGAGGACTTGAGGATCGCCCGGATTGCGCCGCGAAGGGACCGCGAGATTCTGCGCGTAGAAGGTCACGAGCTTGAACAGCTCGTCGCCGAGCTCGACATTCTGATATTTCGGCGAGTTGCCGTTCGGCGCCTCGATGCAGGCCGTCTCCTTTTCGGTGCAGTCGCCCGACCCGCGCGGGATCATGGTGGTCGAAAGCCCGATATCGCCGTTAGCCGCCTCCGCTGTCTGCTGGGCGATAGTGGGCACGCCGGCCTTCCAGCCGAAACGGCCGAGCATCACCCTGTCATGCTCCTTCGACCAGACGCGGTTCGGCTTGCCGGAGACGCCCTCCGTGGACTCGGCCGCGTTGGCGCGGATCTGGTCCTCAGGGATGGCCTCGAGCAGTCCGAGCCCGATCATCGGCGGGGCGACGCGCGGCGAAAGCATCATGTCCGGATGCATCGGCCCATAGCCGGGATCGGTCAGCGTATAGGTGGGCGCGCGCAAGGAGACGGTCTCGCCATCGGCGAGCGTCACCTCGCGTTCCGCATATTCGATCTTCAGCTTGCCTTCGGCGGGGACGCCCTGGATCGAGCGGTCCTGGAGCTGGCCGCCATAGACGGGATCGGGGATCGCGTTGGCGCGATGGCTCGCGATCCTTTCCTTATCTTCGTCGGTCGCGGGCGGAACCGAGAGCCTGATCAGCATCGAGCCGGAATCGTCGGCGATATCGGCCGAGAGCTGGGGATGGCCGCGGCCGTCCTTGAGGTGACAGTTCTGGCAGGCGCGGGAATTGAACAGGGGGCCGAGTCCGTCGGAGGCGTCGGTCGAGGACGGCGCCGAGACCCAGTTCTTGCGGAAGATGCCGTTGCCGACCTTGAAGTCGAGCTCGCGCTTGAAGTCCATGTTGCCGGAGGAGAGCGAGAAGGCGTTGGGCGTGGACGTGCTGCCGCGCGAGGTGGCGCCGCCGCCGGGCTTGTCCTCGCCGGGTTCGGGCTTGGTGAAATCGGTCGTGGGCTTGATGAGGCCCTCGGCGTCAGCGCCTTCGCCATGGGTTTGAAGCGCGCCGGCAATGAGCGGCAGGGCCGCCGCGAACGCGACCGCACAAAAGCGCAAGGGGCGGACCGCCTCACACGGCGGAATTGTTGCGGTCAGCGGAAGCTTGCGCTTGCAGCAATTGAAACGAGGTGCGGACACGAATCCTTCGTCAGAACCCTATCGTGGTGCGCGCCCCCACAACCGTCGCGTCGTCGACGCCGGAGCTGCCGCCGGGCTGCCAAATATACTGGAAGTTCGGCTGCACCGACCAGCCCCCATTGATCTGATACGTGTAGCAGATCTCGACCAGAGCCTCGTATTTCCGTGGCGCCGGCTCGCCGAAATCGACGTCGTAGGCGGTCACCTGGTCCGAGATGTTGGTGTAAGCGAAGCCGATCGCCAAGGCGTCGTCCGGCCGGCTTCTGAACATGCCGGTGAAGGTGACGCCCATGTCGGTATAGAAATCGATCAGGTTGCGATCGTCGGGCGCGCCGATAATGCGGGCGAAGATGCCGACGCCTTGCGCCTCCTCGCTGCCCGGCACGCGCCAGACGAGCTGATCGATGATGCCGTAAAGACCCCAATCGTGTTCGAGCGGCTTGCCGTCATTGCCCGTGACCGCGATCAGAGCGCCGCCCGAATCGAAGCGGTTGTCAGGAAACGTGCCGAAGTGATTCCAGCCTCCGAGCTTGACGGCGCCGGGCAGCCTTCCCTGCTGATTGTAGCGATAGGCGCCCTCGACCATCAGCAGCGGATCGTCGTCGAGCTCGAAATCGAGCCCATGCGGATTACAGCGCTGCGGGTCGGCGCTGGCGCAAGAGGGCGCCGGGTCGCCGTTATAGACGCCGATCAGGAGGCCCATCTTATCGTTCGGATTGATGGCGACGCGGACACCCGGTGTGGCGAGCGGATAGGCCGGACCGCCGCTCGGCAGGTCGGCCGCGGTGATCGAAGGCCAGCCCCAAGTGCCGTTCAAGAAATAACCGCCGCCTTCGCTGATGATGAACTCGGCGTCGGCGGCGAGCTGGCCGATCCTCACGGCGAGCTTGTCATCGAACAGATGCTGCTCGAACCACAGCTCGAACAGGCGCGTGGCGTCGGTCGCCTCGAGATTTGAGACCGGCATCAGCGAGCCGATATTGGCGGCCGTGATCGAGTTGCCATGAATCTGATAGCCGTTGGCGAAGAAGCAGAGCCCATGCCACAGGCCGAGCTTCTTCATGTCGGCATTGACGTAGAGCTCGAGCACACCATCGTACTCGCCGCCCTGATCGAAGCCGCCCCAATTGTAGAACGTCTCGCCGTAGTAGTAGCCGCCGACACCGATGCCGCCGCGGGCGAGCGCCTCGCGCACCCGGCCGGGATCGAATCTGAAGGCGGCGTCGTCGGGAATGGCGGTCACATCGCAATCGGCGCGCGCAAGATCCGGCGCCGCGAACAGCGCAAGAAGCGTCGCACAAAGCGCGGCCGCGCGCCGCAACGATCGCCTTCCGCCCTTTGGTCCGTGCCGTTCCGCGCGGCACCCGGCCCCGCCACTCACGTCGCTCCGCATGTCACAGCCCCCAATGTTCGACCCGCATGTCATGCGAGTTGTTATGTTATAACATCGCCCATCCATCGCATCAAGGCGCTTCCCCGGCGCTCTTTTCCGCCCCGACTCTGTCCGGATTGTCGAGACTGTCCGATCCCTCGAAGGCGATGGCCTTGAGGTCGAGAGCGGCCACGGCGCGTTCGATCGACTTGGTCTGGTCGAGCAGAGCGGCGATGACGCGCTCGACCGCTTGGTTGCCCGCCTCGTTCCCCTCGCCGATCATCTGATCGTAGGACTCGGTCGTGAGCGCGCGCAAATAGAGCGCGTTCATCGCCTCCATGGTGGCGTCGAGCTTGGCCCTCACCTCGGCGTCGATCTCGGGCGACTTGGCGCGGACGAGGTCGGAGACGCTCGGGCCCGACACGAGCGAGCGATCGATGCGGCGATAGGCGCCGAGATAGACATTGCGCATGCCGAGCGCGTCGAAGAAATGCGAGGCATGGGTGTTGTCGGAGAAGCAATCGTGCTCCTCCTCCGGATCGTGGATCATCAGGCCGAGCTTCATGCGCTCGCCGGCAAGCTCGCCGTAAGAGAGGCTGCCGAGCCCGGTCATGATCGCGGTGAGCCCCGCCTCCGCGCCGCCTTCCGCGATCGTCTTGCGCGCTGTTCCGTCCGGGGCCCATTGCGCCGCCATCCAGGCGAGATCGTCAACGAGAAGCACAGTCGCGGCGCGGAGATATTCGGCGCGCCGCGCGCAATTGCCGTTGGTGCAGTTCGCGGTGTCGAAATCGCTGGCGGCCCGCGCGCCGTTGCCGGGACCGGTGCCGTTCAAATCCTGACCCCAGAGCAGAAACTCGACGGCGTGATAGCCGGTGGCGACATTGGCCTCGACCCCGCCGGCCTCTTGCAGCTGGTCGGCGAGAAGCTCGGCGGTGATCTTGCTGGTGTCGAGCTTCTTGCCGCCGAGGGTCAGCGTCGCGTTGGCGATCACATTGGCGAGGTAGAGTTCGTTCTCGGGCGAGTCCGTCCCGTAGGACGAGGCGACATAGTCGATCAACCCCTCGTCGAGCGGCCAGGCATTCACCCTTCCTTCCCAATCGTCGACGATGGCGTTGCCGAAGCGATAGGCCTCGGTCTGCATGTAGGGAATGCGGGCGGCGATCCAGGCGGCGCGCGCGGCGCGCAAATTGCCCTCGGTCGGCGTCGCCAACAACGCGTCAACGGCAAGCTTAAGCGTCCGCGCCGTGTCGGCGGCGTCCGCATAGGCGGCCTCGGCGATGTCAGCGTAGATTTTGAGAACATCTTTCGCCGCGGGCGCCGCGGGCTCGGCCGCGAGCGGGGCGGCCAGGAGCGCGCTCATCGCGGCTGCGGCAAATGAAACTGCGATCGATCGAACGACAAGCATCGTCACCCCCTGGTCCCCTTGTGGCCGTCTCCAGCCCCCGCGCATGCGTCCGGCAAAGAGAATGCGGCGGCCTTCGGGTCAAGACACTCGGCCTTGACCCTCAAGGCCACCGCAAGGTTGAGATGAGAAACGGCCGCGCTTTCGCTTGGACGTTCGAGGCCTCCGGGCTGGGCAGCCGGATGCCTTGTCAGGACCCTAGCGGCAAAGGTAATATGCACCAAGTGAACTCTTTTCATGCGAATAGTTGCACGTCATGCATTTAAGGGAGATCGACGCCAATCTGCTGGTGACGCTCGACGCCCTCCTCGTCGATGCCAGCGTCACCCGTGCCGCCGAGCGCCTCGGACGGAGCGCCTCGGCGATCAGCCACGCCCTGGCCAAGCTCCGCGAGATCTTCGCCGACGAGTTGTTCGTGCGCGCGGGCCAGAAACTCGTGCCCACGGCCAAGGCGCTCGAACTCGCGCCGACCGTCCACGTCATCCTCGCCGGCATGGAGAGCCTGCTGCGGCCGAGCAAGCCGTTCGACCCGTCGGAGACCTCGCGCGATTTCACCGTCGCGACCAGCGAGGCCGGCGAGCTGATTCTGGTGCAGCCCTTGCGCCGGCGGCTGCAGAAGCTCGCGCCCAATGTGCGCGCCGGGTGGGCGGCCGCGCGCGGCGAGGACAATATCGACGCCTTGCGCAACGGGCGGTCTCATTTCGTCATCGACATCGAAGGCGTCGCGCAACAGGCGCCCGATATCCGCGTGCTCAAACTGGGCGACGACACGCTGGCGACGCTCGCCCGGCCGCGCCACCGCCTCGCGCGCGCCGCGCCGAAGGCATCCGCCTTCGCCGAAGCGGACCACATCGCCGTGCACGGTCTGCCGGCGCTCGCTCTCGTCGATCGCGCGCTTCTCCCTCACAAGCTCGCCGCGACCGTCACCGCGCGCGTCTCCTCGCTGCTGTCGGGACTTCTGCTCGCGCTCAACAGCGATGCGCTCATCACCGTTCCGGCCTCACTGGCCGGGTCCCTCGAAGAGCAGTTCGGGTTCAAGCGCGTTCGCCAGCCCTTCCCGCCCGTCCTCTTGCCGTTGCGCCTGATGTGGCATTCGAGCTACGACCGCGACGAGTGCCACGCCTGGGTGCGTGCCGAGCTCGCCACGCTCGCGCGCGGGATGAACGTTGCCGGCTGAGGACTTACCATGAGTATCGGCCCGTTCCCGGTTTCTCGCCTCGCCGTGACCGGCATTGTCGCGGCCCTCGCCTTCGCCGCGCCGGCCCGGGGCGCCGAGCCCGCGGAGCTCGAGCGCGATCTCGTCGTTGCGGTGGACGGCGTCGAACGGACCCTTGACCTTGAAGAGGCGATGGCGGCGCTCAAGGTTCCGTCGGTCAGCCTGGCGCTGATCGACGGCGACCGCATCGCCTTCGCTGGGGCCTACGGCGCGAGCGCCACGCCCGAGACGCTCTACCAGGCCGCGTCGCTGTCGAAATTCGTCACGGCGGTCGGCGGCTTGAGGCTGGTCGAGGCCAAGCGCCTCGATCTCGACGCCGACGTCAATGCGAGCCTCACCTCATGGAAGGTTCCGGAGAACGCGCTGGACAAGGACCACCCCGTCACTTTGCGCGGGCTTCTCAGCATGACGGCGGGGATCAACGTGCCCGGGTTCGCCGGATACCCGATCGGCGAGCCCGTGCCCAACTTGACTCAGATCCTTTACGGCGTCCCGCCCGCCAACTCGCCCCCCGTCACGGTGATCGCCGAGCCCGGCAGCGCCTATCGCTACTCGGGCGGAAGCTACGAGATCGCCGAGGCGCTGATGGTCGATACCATGGGCGCCTCCTTCCCCGAGCTGATGAAGGAGGCCGTGCTCGACCCGGCGGGCATGTCGCGCAGCAGCTTCGCATCGACGCTCCCGGCCGATCTCGAACGCCAGGCCATGCACGGGCACCTGGCCGATGGCAGCGAGATCCACGGCGGCTATCACATCTACCCCGAACATGCCGCGGCAAGCCTCTGGTCCACGCCGACCGACCTCGCCAATCTCCTCCTTCTCATCGGCCGGGCCTGGCGGGGCGAAAGCCAGCTTTTCCTCGCGCCTGAGACCGTTCGCACGATGCTGACGCGGCAAAGCGGCGGCCCTTACGGGCTCGGCGCCGCCATCGGCGAGACCGGAGGGATCCTGACCGCGATGAAACGCGGGCAGAACGCCGGTTTTCAGTCCTACCTCATCCTGCTTCCGGCCGAGGGTAAGGGCATGGTGGTGATGACCAACTCCGACAACGGCTCGATTTTGGCCGAAGCCTTGATCCGCCGCGCCGCCAAATTGTTCGATTGGCCGGCGCTCGGGGCGCTCGCGGACTGAATTGAGGCCGGGCGAGGCCTATACCTCCGACCCTCTGGTTTCCGTCACAAGGCTCGATTACGATGGGGCTTGCCCGTATCGCCGAGTACGGGTTCCCGGAGGTCATCGATGTCCGCATGGTTCCGCGCCGGCCTGTTCGCCGCGCTGTTCGTTTTCGCCACCACCCCTTCCCCCGCAGCCGACAAATCATTTCAGGACGACGCGCTCGACGATGCCGCGATCACCCTTGAGTCCGAACTTCAGGACGAAGCGGGGACGGTCGAGAAGCCGCTCGCCAAGCTGACGCAAGAGGCCGACGCGCTCATCAAGCGCGGCGACCTCGAAGGCGCGGCGAATGTCTACGTGCAGATCGTGACGATCGCGCCCGACGACGCCAAGGCGTGGCGCCGCCTCGCCGATATCTGGCTGCTCACGCCGGCGACGAGCGAGGACGACGGGGCGACGCGCATCGAGCGCGCCCGCACCGCCGGCTACATCGCCTATCAACGCGCGACGACGCCGGAGGAGGAATCCGTCTCGCTCGTCACACTCGCCAATGCCTTCACCAAACGCGAGGAATGGCGCCAGGCCCTGAACGCGCTCAAGCTCGCGCTGAGCTTGCGCCCCTCGCCCGAGCTTCAGATCGTCTATGACGGCTTGCGCGAGAAATACGGCTTCCGCGTCGCCAATTTCAGCGTGGACTCCGATGCGGCGAGCCCGCGCGCCTGCTTCCAGTTCACCGAGGGCCTGCCCAAGCGTACCGACTTTTCGCCGTTCGTCGCCGTTGCCGACGAGGACAAGCCGGCGCTGTCGGTCGACGATCAGCAAATCTGCGTCGAAGGCCTCAAGCACGGCGAGACCTACGCCATCACGCTCCGCGCCGGGTTGCCGTCGAGCGTCGGCGAGGACCTGCTCAAGAACGCCGACTTTAATATCTATGTGCGCGACCGCAGTCCGTCGGTCAGGCTCGCCGGCCGCGCCTATGTGCTGCCGCGCAACGGCCAGCAGGGCATCCCGCTCATCGCCGTCAATACCGACCGGGTCAAGACCACCATCTACCGGATCGGCGACCGCAGCCTGATCGACAACGTGCTCGGCTACGATTTCGAGCGCAATCTCTATCCCTACGATCTCGACGCGA
>JBFWTF010000060.1:0-12192 GCA_050247995.1 Methyloceanibacter sp.
AAGCGGCTGAAGCCCCGCTACAACGTCGTGCTGCGGGACGACAAGTCGTTTCCCTTCATCCTCATCGCCCGGGATCACCCCGTGCCGCAGATCCTCAAGCATCGCGGGGCGCGGAGCCGCAAGGGCGAGTATTTCGGCCCGTTCGCTTCGGCGGGCGCCGTCGGCCGCACCATCAACACGCTTCAGCGCGCCTTCCTGCTGCGCTCCTGCTCCGACGCCTATTACGAGAGCCGGTCGCGGCCGTGCCTGCTCTATCAGATCAAGCGTTGCAGCGCGCCCTGCACCGGTGAGATCTCCGTCGAAGATTATGGCGCGCTGGTCGGTGAGGCGCTTCGCTTCCTCACCGGCGAGAGCGACGAGGTGAAGCTCCGCTTGCGCGCGCTCATGGACGAGGCGAGCCTCAGCCAGGACTACGAACGGGCGGCGAGCTTCCGCGACCGGCTCACCGCACTCAGCCACATCCAGTCGCGCCAGGGCATCAACCCGAAAAGCGTCAGGGAAGCCGACGTCTTCGCCGCGCATCAGGACGCGGGCCAGACCTGCATCCAGGTGTTCTTCTTCCGCAACGGCAACAATTGGGGCAACCGCGCCTACTTCCCCCGCGCCGACAGAAGCGTGCCGGTGGAAGAGGTGCTGGAATCGTTCGCCGCCCAATTCTACGACGACAAGCAGCCGCCCAAGCACGTCCTGCTGTCGCATGACATCGCCGGACGCCGCCTTCTCGGCGAGGCCCTGTCGCTGCGGAGCGGGCACAAGATCGAGGTAAGCGCGCCGGCGCGGGGCGAGAAGCGCGAGCTGGTCGAGCAGGCGCTGACCAATGCGCGCGAGGCGCTGGCGCGGCGTCTGGCCGAATCCTCCTCGCAAGCCGCGATCCTGGCCAGGCTCGCCGAGCTGTTCGATCTCGACGAGGCGCCGGAGCGGATCGAGGTCTACGACAACAGCCACATCTCCGGCACGAACCCGGTCGGGGCCATGATCGTCGCCGGCCCCGAGGGCTTCATCAAAGGGCAATACCGCAAGTTCAACATGAGAAACGAGGACCTCGCGCCCGGGGACGACTACGCGATGATGCGCGAGATGCTCAGCCGCCGCTTTAGCCGGCTCGCCAAGGAGCGGAGCGAGGTGAACGGATGGGCGGCGCCCGACCTCGTGCTGATCGACGGCGGTCCGGGCCAGCTCGGCGCGGCCTACGCCGTCCTGGACGAACTCGGCCTATCTGAGATCAGGGTGGCTGCGGTGGCCAAAGGCCCCGAGCGCAATGCCGGGCGCGAGCGCATCTATCTTAAGGACAAGGAGCCGCTCTTGCTGGAGCCGCGCGATCCGGTGCTCTATCATATCCAGAAGCTCAGGGACGAAGCCCATCGCTTCGCTATCGGCGCCCATCGCGCCAAGCGCAAGAAGACGATCACGGTTTCGCCTCTCGACGAGGTGCAAGGCATCGGCCCCCGGCGCAAGCGGGCGCTGTTGCAGCATTTCGGCTCGGCCAAGGCGGTGAGCCGCGCAGGGATCGCCGATCTCGAGGCGGTTGACGGCATCAGCGCGCAGATGGCGCGGACGATCTATGATCATTTTCATGAGCGCGGGTAGATCGCGGTGAATCGACAGTCCGACACGACCCAGCACGGTTTGACGCGGGCGCCCGTCCGTTCCCGCTTCGGCAGCCTGCCCAATATCCTCACCTATGGCCGCATCCTCGCCATTCCGGCGCTCGTCGCCTGCTTCTTCGTGACCGGCGATTGGGGCCGGTGGACCGCCATGTGGATCTTCATCGCCGCGGGCGTCAGCGATTTCCTCGACGGCTATTTCGCCCGGGCGTGGCAGCAGCAAAGCAGCCTCGGCCGCATGCTCGATCCCATCGCCGACAAGCTGATCGTGGCGGCGGCGCTGCTCATGCTCGCGGCGGATCAGACCATCGCCGGCTGGTCGCTGTGGGCCGGCGTCATCATTCTCTGCCGCGAGATCCTGGTTTCGGGCCTGCGCGAATTCCTCGGCTCGCTCGCCGTCGGCGTCCCGGTCACGCGGCTCGCGAAATGGAAGACTTTGGTGCAGATGGTCGCCATCGGCTTTCTCCTCGCCGGGAGCGCGGGCGACAAGGTCTGGCCCTACACCACGCAGTTCGGCCTCACGCTGTTGTGGATCGCCGCCATCTTCACGCTCTATACCGGCTACGACTATCTCATGGCCGCCTTCCGCCATGCGATGAAGGAGGAGTAACCGGGTGCGTCTCCTCTATTTCGCCTGGGTCAAGGAGAAGGCCGGCGTTGCGGCGGAGGATATCGCGCCGCCGCCAGACGTCGCCACAATCGCCGAACTGATCGCTTGGCTCAAAGGCCGCGGTCCGGAATTCGAAAACGCCTTCGCCCGCGCCGAGGTGATCCGCGCCGCGATCGATCAGCGTCACGTGAGCCACGACGCGCCAATCGCGGGGGCGCGCGAGATCGCGTTCTTCCCGCCGGTGACCGGAGGCTGAAGGTGATCCGCGTTCAAAGCGAGGATTTCGACATCGCCGCCGAGATCGCGCGGCTCAGGGCCGGGAGGAGCGATATCGGCGCCATCGTCACCTTCACCGGCACGGTGCGCGACCGGGACGGCGCGGTCGCGTCAATGACGCTCGAACATTATCCCGGTATGACCGAGGCCGAGCTTGCGCGCATCGAGGAAGAGGCGTGCGCGCGCTTCTCGCTTCAGGCGAGCCTCATCGTGCATCGTTATGGGGCGCTCAAGCCCGGCGACAATATCGTCCTCGTCGCGACCGCCTCGGCGCATCGCGAGGCCGCGTTCGAGGCGGCGCGCTTCCTCATGGACTATCTCAAGACGGAAGCGCCGTTCTGGAAGCGCGAGGACGGGCCAACGGGGGCGCGCTGGGTCGAGGCAGAGGCGCGCGATACGGCCGCTTCTGCGCGCTGGAACCGGCTGAAGGAAGCGGCAAAATAGTTTTAATATCAGCCGATTATGGTAATGAGCGCCCTCGGACGGGCGGCAAACGCTCAAAGCGCCAGGAGGTAAACATGCCGATCAAAAGTTTGAAGCGATTTGCGTGGCGCGGAGCGGTTGTTGCCGCATCTGTCGGGCTCGGCGCGCTGCCTGCGGCGCAAGCCTGCACCAGGGCGGTCTATATCGGTAGCGAAGACCTTGTCATCACCGGCCGCACAATGGACTGGATGGAGGACATGCACTCCCAGCTCTGGGCGTTTCCCGCCGGCATCAAGCGCAATGGCGCGGGCGGCGCCAATACGCCCGAGTGGGTGGCGAAATACGGCAGCGTAGTCGTGTCCGGCTACGACATCGGCTCGGCCGACGGCATGAACGAGAAAGGGCTCGTCGCCAATCTGCTCTATCTCGCCGAGTCCGAATACGGCGACACCGAAGGCAAGCCCATCCTGTCGATTTCGCTCTGGGCGCAGTACGTGCTCGACAATTTCGCCACCGTGGCCGAGGCGGTCGATGCGCTCAAGCCCGAGCCGTTCCGCATCGTCGCGCCCATGCTGCCGAACGGCAAAGGCGCGCAGCTCCATCTGTCCATTTCCGACGCGTCGGGCGATTCCGCCATCTTCGAATATATCGGCGGCAAGCTCCTCATCCATCACGGCAAGCAGTATCGCGTGATGACCAACTCGCCGCGTTACGACGATCAGCTCGCGCTCAATACTTATTGGGAGAGCATCGGCGGCCTGACCTTCCTGCCTGGCACCAACCGCGCCGCCGACCGCTTCGCCCGCGCCTCGTTCCTGATCGGGGCGATCCCGACCGAGATCATGCAAGCGGTCATCACGGCGGTGCCGGCCGAGAGCTACGCCAACCAGGCGGTCGCCAGCGTCAGCAGCGTGATGCGGGGGGTGAGCGTGCCGCTCGGCATCACCACGCCGGGCGAGCCGAACATCGCCTCGACGCTGTGGCGCACCATCTCGAACCAGCGCGACAAGATCTATTTCTTCGACTCGGCAACCAGCCCCAACGCGTTCTGGGTGCCGCTCGCCGATCTCGATCTCAAGCCGGGCGCGAAGGTGAAGAAGCTCACCCTGACCGGGGGCAAGGTCTATGCCGGCAACGCGGCAAGCGCTTTCGAGCCGGCCGAGCCCTTCACCTTCATGCCTGCGAGCGGCAAGTAGCGCTCCTTGGCGACTTTCCCCCTCACCCTTTCCGCGACGCGACTTGCGAGCTTCGCCGCAAGATCGCGGCGGAAAGCCCTCTCCCTCAAGGAGAGAGGGGACCTCAAGATGAGGCTCGCCTGCGACGGATCGCGTTAGCGGTTGATGATGCGGGCGCCGGGCGGGAGCACCCTGACATAAGGCCCCCAGACGCAGATATCGCCCCAGCCGCAGACGCCGCCGGAGCAGGTGCGTTTGTATTCGCAAGAGCGGCAGCGGTAATACGGCCGGCAGCCGCTACAGAAGGCGATCTTCTGGCAGTCCTTCCACACCCGCGCTTCCGCCTCGCCCGCGGGCAAAGCGAGCAGGCCGGCCGCGAGCAAGCCTGTCGAGCCGAGAATGAGCAGCGCTTTGCGCATCGGGGCCCCCCTTCGCGCTTGTCCTCCGCGATCCTGGCGATCGCGCCGGTCCCTTCCCCGCCGCTAGAGTGCCTTTTGCGGGTCCCCGGATCAAGCGCCACATGCCCATGTCCTTGTCATTGCCCGGCTCGACCGGGCAATCCAGTACGGCTTGCCTTGATTGGGGGAGTACTGGATTCCCGCTTACGCGGGAATGACACCGGGAAATCGCGCGATCAGCGGTAGAGGACAGTGCTTGCCGGCGTCTGGCGCCGTTCCCAGCCGGCGCGTTCGAGCGCGGGCCGGTCGTCGGAGGCTTCCGGATAGCCAATGCAGAGATGGCCGATGAAGACCCAATCCTCGGGCACGTCGAGGATCGCGGCCATGCGCTTCGGATCGAGGATCGACACCCAGCCGACCCCGATCCCTTCGGCGCGGGCGGCGAGCCAGAGCGTGTGGATGGCGTTGACGACGGAGTAATCGAGCGTCTCGGGCATGGTCAGGCGCCCGAGCCCTGCCCCTTGCGCGGTCGCGCGGTCGGCGAAGACGGCGACCTGGCAGGGCGCATCGTCGAGGCCGGCGAGCTTCAGCCGCGCATAGAGCGCGGCGCGGTCGGGCGCCTGCATCGCGAGCGCGTCCTTGTTGCAAACCTCGAAGGAAGCGCGGATGGCGGCGCGGCGCCCTTCGTCCTCGACGATGACGAAGCGCCAGGGCTCAGACAGGCCGACAGAGGGCGAGAGGCAGGCAAGGGCGATGAGGCGCTCGATCGTGCCCTCGGGAAGGGCCACGCGCTTGAAGCGGCGCACGTCGCGCCGCCATTTCAGGAGATCGTAAAGCTCGGCGCGAAACGCGGGGCCGAACTCGGGCACCGCTTCCCGCCTCTCGGCGGCATCCAACTTATCCGCGCGCGTCATGCGGGGAGACTAGCACGAAGAAGCGGTGCGTGCCCGCCCGAGCCCCTACCCCGCGGCGGCGGCGCGGACCTTGGCCGGGCGCGTGAGCGCGGTGAAATCGTCCATCAGGGCGCGGGTGATGTCGCCGATGGCGAACTTATAGGGGCCGATCTCGGCGACCGGCGTCACCTCGGCGGCGGTGCCGGTGATGAAGCACTCGGAGAAGCCGCTGAGCTCCTCCGGCATGATCGCCCGCTCGACCACTTTCAGCCCGCGCTTCTTGGCGAGCCCGATCACGGTCCGGCGCGTGATGCCGTTGAGGAAGCAATCGGGAGTGGGCGTATGCAGCACGCCGTCTTGCACGAAGAAGATATTGGCGCCGGTCGCCTCGGCGATCTGGCCGCGCCAGTCGAGCATCAGCGCGTCGTTGTAGCCGAGCCGCTCGGCCCGGTGCTTCTCGATCGTGCAGATCATGTAGAGGCCGGCCGCCTTGCTCTTCACCGGCGCCGTGCGCGGATCGGGACGGCAAAACTCGGCGAAGGTCAGCCGCAAACCGCGGGCGCGCGCGGCGGGATCGAAATAGGAACCCCAATCCCAGGCGGCGATGGCGACGTTGGTCCTGGTCTTCTGCCCGGCCACGCCCATCTGCTCGCTGCCGCGCCAGGCGATCGGGCGGATATAGGCATCGGACAACTGGTTCGCGCGCATGACATCGCGCGCCGCCTTGTCGAGCTCGGCAACGGTGTAAGGAATTTCGAAATCGAGAATCTTGGCCGACTCGTGCAGGCGCTGATTGTGTTCGGTCAGCTTGAAAATCTCGCCGTCATAGGCGCGCATCCCCTCGAACACGGCGCTGGCGTAATGCAGCCCGTGCGTCAGCACGTGAAGGCGCGCGTCGTTCCACGGGATGAGCTTGCCGTTCCACCAGATGAAGCCCTCGCGCTGATCGTAGGGGGCGGCCGTCATGAGCATTCCTCCGCGTACGAAAGTCCGCCGTCTTGGCGCGGCGTGCCCTTGAACCCGACGCTAGGCGAAGCGCCCCTCATAGCACCTTGCAGGGCAATTGCGCGAGCAAGCGCCGAGGCGTATCTATGCTGAAATAAGTCAACATGGCTGACATAACCGAGGGCGGAAAATAAGTCAACATGACTGACCTAACTGAGACCCTCGCCCGCGGCGGCAAAGGCGCCCGCGACAAGGCCCCTCGCGACAAGGCCCCTCGCGCCAAGGCCCCTCGCGCCAAGGCCTTGCGCGCCAAGCGCGGAAATGGCGGCGCGCGCCGACGCGCCGGCCTGCCCGAAGCCAAGCTGCTCGAATTCGCCGAGCTCCTGTTTTTCGCCTATCGCGATTTCACCCGCGACCCCGACGCCATCCTCAAGGATTTCGACTTCGGCCGGGCGCATCATCGCGTGCTGCATTTCGTCAATCGCCATTCCGGCTTGAGCGTCGCCGACCTGCTCGACATCCTCACCATCACCAAACAGAGCCTGTCGCGCGTGCTCAAGCAGCTGATCGACAAGGGCTATATCGTGCAGCAGGCGGGCCGCTCCGACCGCCGCCAGCGCCTCCTGTTCCCCACGGAAAAGGGACGGGTCCTGGCCGAGCGGCTGGCGGCGCCGCAATCGGTCCGGCTCGCCGAGGCCTTGAAGGCGGCGGGGCCCGGCGCCGAGGCGCATTTGCGCCGTTTTCTCCAGGCCATGGTCAATGCCGAAGAACGGCCTAAAGTCTCCACCATCATGGCCGCGTCTCCAGCTCCGCTCAAGGAGGGCGGCGAGGGAGGAGGCTCATGACCCAGCCTGCACCGATCAAGGCCAAGAGCGGCAGCCCCGACGACAACGCGCCGCACATTCTCGTCGTCGACGACGACAGCCGCATTCGCGACCTGCTCGCGCGTTACCTCCAGGACCACGGCTTCCGCGTCACCACGGCGATCGACGCCGCGAGCGCGCGCGCCACTATGCGGAGCCTATCCTTCGACCTGCTCATCCTCGACGTGATGATGCCGCAGGAATCCGGCATCGACTTCGCCCGCTCGCTCAGAAACGAGTCGCGCGTGCCGATCCTGATGCTGACCGCGCGCGCCGAACCGGAGCATCGCATCGAGGGGCTCGAGACGGGGGTCGACGATTATCTCGCCAAGCCGTTCGAGCCGCGCGAGCTCCTGCTCAGGGTGAGCAACGTGCTGCGCCGCGGCGGCGCCGAAAAGGCCACGGGCGAGGTCCGCATGGGCGATTTCGTCTTTCACATCGCGCGCGGCGAGTTGAAGCGGAACGGCGAGACCATCCGCCTGACCGAGCGCGAGCGCGATCTCTTGCGCTATTTCGCCCAGCGTCCGGGCATGCCGGTGGCGCGTCACGAGCTCGCCAAGGACGCCGATAGCGGCGGCGAGCGCGCCGTCGACGTGCAGATCAACCGGCTCCGCCGCAAGATCGAGCATGACCCCGCCAATCCGGTCTACCTCCAGACCGTGCGCGGCAAGGGTTACATCCTCTACCCCGAATGATGGACGCCCTGTCCAAACCCCTCGCCTTCTTACGCGAGCGCCGCGGCGGCCCGCTCCAGCGCCTTCTCGCCGCGTTCGGCGACCGCATGCCGAAGGGCCTCTATGCCCGCGCGCTCATCATCATCATCGCGCCCATGGTGCTGCTGCAATCGGTGCTGACCTTCGTGTTCCTCGAGCGCCACTGGCAGACGGTGACGCACCGGCTCTCGACCGGCACGGTGCAGAACATCGCCATGCTCATCGAGCTCTACCAGGAGAACCCGCAGGAAGCCGAAAGCCTCGGGCGGATCGCCGAGCAGAGTCTGGGCTTGAGGGTCCAATTCGTTCCCGGCGAGGAATTGCCGCAAGTGCGCTCGAAGCCGTTCTTCGATCTGCTCGACTCGACGCTGTCGGACGAGCTGACGCGACAGATCGGGCGGCCGTTCTGGATCGACACGGTCGGCCGCTCCAACTTCGTCGATATCCGCGTCAAGCTCGAGAACGCGGTGATGCATGTCATCGCCCGCCGCAGCCAGACCTACGCCTCCAACTCGCAAATCTTCCTGTTGTGGATGGTCGGCACCTCGCTCGTTCTGCTCACCGTCGCGATCCTGTTCCTGCGCAACCAGATCAAACCGATCTTGCGCCTGTCCGAGGCGGCCGAGAGCTTCGGCAAGGGCCGGCCGCCGCCCGAGGATTTCCGCCCGCGCGGCGCGCGCGAGGTGCGCCAGGCGGCCCATGCCTTCATCGAGATGCGCGACCGCATCGAGCGCTATGTCGAGCAACGCACCGTCATGCTGGCGGGCGTGAGCCACGACCTCCGCACCGTGTTGACCCGTTTCAAGCTCCAGCTCGCGCTGTTCGAGGATACGCCCGAGCTCGAAGCCATGCGCGCCGACGTGGACGAGATGCAGGCCATGCTCGAGGACTACATGGCGTTCGCCAAGGGCGATTCCGGCGAGGAGATCGTGCGCGCCGATATCGGCGAGCTCCTGAGCGAGGTGAAGAGCCAAACGCACACGACGAAGCCGATCGCCGTCGAGGTCAAGGACGGGCCGCTCGTCGTCCCGGTCCGCCGCCACGCCTTCAAGCGGGCGGTGGCCAATCTCGTCAACAACGCCGCGCGCTTCGCCGAGCACGTCAATGTCAGCGCCGCCAAGACGAACGGCGCGCTGACGGTTGCGGTCGAGGATGACGGCCCCGGCATCCCCGAGGCCGAGCGCGAGCAGGTGTTCCGGCCCTTCTACCGGCTCGACCATGCGCGCAACCAGGATTCGGGCTCGACCGGGCTCGGCCTCGCCATTGCCCGCGACATCGCCCGCATCCATGGCGGCGATATCGCGCTCAGCCGTTCCCCTCTCGGCGGATTGAAAGCCGTGCTAAAAGTGCCCGTTTAACTTTGATGGTTTGAAAAGGAGTATTCTATGCGACGCATGCTGGTTGGACTTGCCGCGATGTTGAGTGTATCCGCCGCCGGACCCGTCTTCGCCGTCGACATGACGGAGGAGATCCAGGAGGAAGAGCAGCCGGGTTCCGAGATCGAGATCGAGGGCGGCGGCGGCGGCGGCCTTCAGATCGAACGCAAGAGCGGCAAGCCGATCTTGGATATCGGCGGCGCGGGCGAAGGCGAGGCCCTTGACCCTCTGGACGATCCCGACATGCCCGAGGCGGGCGACCCCATCGACGACGAGCTGCCAGGCGAAGGGCCGGAGGACCTCTCAGGCCCCGAGGACGAAGACGACCTGCCCGAATAGCTGGTGGCTTCTCGCGGATACGTGCTTGTCATGCCCGCGTAGGCGGGCATCCAGTAAACACCGCGACCGCGCCAAGGATTACTGGATCGTCCGCCTTCGCGGACGATGACAAGAGCGGATTGGCGTTCGCTCCGTGTCAGCCGTTCCCACAGCTTAGGCGCTGGCGGCAGGAGCCGGGCCCGTGCCGGGTTCGGCTTCCGCCTTCGCGCCCTCGCGCTTCCAGCCGCGCGGCACAAGCCCGCAGGCCAGGCGGCAGAGATCGGCGCAGACCGACTCGACGCCCGACAGCAGGCGCTCGCCCTTGCCGAGGCGCTTGTCGAGCGCGGCCATGGTCTTGTCGAGCGTCGGCGTGTCGTCGTCGAGCCACACGCAAAACACCTTGCCGTAGATCGCGGCAAGCCCACCGACGCGGAGCGCGCCGCCGGGTCCATCGAGCTTGGCGCCTGAAGCTTCGAGCATCCAATATTGCGACTGGAGCGAGGAGCCGAACAGCGCCGCCGCCTCGCCCGGGCGGCAACTGAGATGGGCGGCGATCCGCCGCAGCGCGGACTTGTAGGGTTGCATCGCCTCGAAGCGCGACATGACGATGTCGAAGACGCGGTCGCGTGGGCTTGACGGCTCGGTCCCGGCGCGCGCCTTGGCGAGCACCGCCTCATCGAGCTCGGCCTGGAAGGCGCGCAGGATATCGGTCTTGCAGGCGAACTCGCGCCTGAGATCGGCGAGCGTGAGACCCGCCTCGCGGGCGATGTCGGTGAGCGCGATATCGCTCCAGCTTCGGTCTTTGGCGAGATCGAGCGCCGCCTTGACCGCCTTGGAACGCTTGGAGAAATCGTCGAACATGGGGGTCACTCCTTCTCCTCCAAACATAGGCGCTTCTGGTGGCAATCGAAAGGCGCCCGGGCACCTCTCCGACAAGCCAGGCGAACCTGTGTGCTTGTCCAAACCTCCCCTCGTGGGGGGGTCGGCGCGCTCTTTGCGCGCCGGGTGGGGGGCATTGCGCACTGAAAGACCATAACCCCACCCGGCTCAGCCTCGCTTACGCTCAGCTTCGCCGCGCTCCCCATCAAGGGGAGGGTAAATCTGGCAAGGGCATGCAGTGTTCGTTCGTGTCGCAGGCGCTAGGACGACAATTCGCGCGAGCGTTTGGCGGCGGCGGCAATGGCGCGCCTGAGAAGGCCGTGCATGGCGTCCTCGCCCATGAGGACTTGCAGCGCGGCGGCGGTGACCCCTTGCGGCGAGGTGACCTTCTCCCTGAGCTCGCCCGGCGAAAGATCGGAGCGCGCCAGCAACGCGCCGGCGCCCTCGACAGTCGCCCGCGCCAATTGACGCGCAAGCGCCGGATCGAGCCCGGCGGCGCGGCCGGCTTCCTCGAGACATTCGGCCAGCAGGAAGACATAGGCCGGGCCGCTCCCCGATACGGCCGTGATCGCGTCGAGCGAGGTCTCGTCGTCGATCCACAGGACGTCGCCGATCGCTTCGAGCAGCATGGTGCATTCGAGCGCCTGGTCGCGCGTGACGGCGTCATTGGCGCAAGCCGCGGTCATGCTGCGCCCGACCGATGCGGCGACGTTCGGCATGGCGCGCACGATCGCCGTTCCCGGTGGAAGCGCGCGCGACAGCGACGCCAGCGTCCGCCCCGCGGCGATGGAAAGAATGACGCTGCCCTTCCCGATCAGGGGCTCGAGCTCTGGCAGAAGCTTCTCGACGAGGGCGGGCTTCACCGCGACCACGATGACCGAGGGCGGCGCCGGCAAGTCGGGAGCGTCGCCCGCGGCAATGCCGTGGCGCGCGGCGAGAGCCTTGACCTCGGGCGGCGGCGCCGGGTCCTGGATGAAAACGGCCGAGGGGTCGAGGCCTTGCCGGAGCCAACCGTCGAGCAATGCCCCGCCCATTTTGCCCGCGCCTACCAGGAGGAGCGGGCCGGCGAGGCGGAGTGTCATGCCTGTCCTTGCGTCTCGAGCAGCGTGGCGGCAAGCGCGTCTTCCGGCGACTTGCCCGCCCACAGCACGAATTGAAAGGCCTGATAATAGCGCTCGGAGGCCTCGAGCGCAGCCCGCAGAAGCGCCTCGCACTGGCCGACATGGGTGTCGGCGCCCGCAAACAGCAAGCCGTGGCGGTAGAGCAGCAACCCGTCCTCGCGCCAGAAATCGAAATGGCCGAGCCAGAGCTGCTCGTTGACCATGGCCAGCAGACGGTAGACGTCGGCAAGGCGCTGCTTCGGCACCTTGAAGTCGAAGGCGCAAGCGAGATGGAGCGCCTCCAGGTCGTCGCGCCAGTTGAGCGAGATATGATAGTCGCACCACGAGCCCGACACGGTCAGTGTCAGCTCGTCGGGTGCATTCCTCTCGAAGTTCCAGTGGTGGATCGTGGCAATATGCTCGACCATATCGACCGGATTGGTGAAATGATCGAAGACCGGCTGTATCGTCGCCATGCTCTCCTCGGTTGGCCCCGGTAGCGTTCCGCGTTTTGCCCGTCCGCGAATCACTTTGAGAATCAGTTATATAACGCGGGCAACGGGGGGACCAAGACAGCCCGCCGCCAGAGGCGCGATCGACCAAAATTAGTTGTGGATTG
>JBFWTF010000061.1:0-12053 GCA_050247995.1 Methyloceanibacter sp.
TCGAGCTTCGCCGCCCAATCGGCGATTTGCTTGGCGGTGGCGGGCTTCATGCGCACCACGCCGATGGCCACCCCCTTCTCCTTGGCGGCCTGCTCGAGCTTGGCGAGCTGCTGCGCCGGGTCTCCGGCGTCGAGCTGAACATTGACCACGAAATAGTCGAGGCCGATCGCGCCGGCAACCGTGGCCGTGGCCGAATCTTGCGCGCCTTCGCCGTCGACATAAAGCAGACCGCGCGCCTTCAGTTCCTCCAGCACCGGCGCGAGCGACGCGGCCGAGGCCTGGAACTTGGCGCCCATGTGGCTGGTGACGCCGACATAGCCGGTATAGCGGGACATGAGCCACTGGAGCCGTTTGACGTTGTCGGCGGGCGGCAGCGTGGTGAGAAGCGTGTGCGGGCCGGGATCGACGGTCGGGTAGTTCTGCGGCTCGAGCGGAATTTGCAACAACACCTCGTGCCCGTCGGCGCGGGCCGCGGCCACGGCCTCCTGGAGGCTCCGCCCATAGGCCCCGTAGGCGACGCTCACCTGCGCCGGCAGCCCCTGGAGCGCGGCCGGCGGAGACCCATCGGGAAGACCGAACCCTGTGGCCAGGATGGCGACGCGCGGCGGCGCGGCGGCGGAGGCGGCGGCGTAGCGCGACGGCCGCGCATAGACGTCGATCGAGCGGCGGCCGTCGGCGGCAACCTTCGGCAGCGGTCCGTATTGCGATTGCTCCACCAGCTCCTCGGCCGGGACCGAAGCGAGCGTGATCGAGCCGGTCTCGCTCTCGGGCATCGGCGGCGGCGGGGGCGGCGGCGGGGTCGCGGCCGCCTGTTGCATCGGCGCGTCGGGGACGGCGCCCTGCTGATCTTCTGCCGGAGGCGGCGGCGGCGGCGCGCCCTCAGGCGCGGCCGGCGGCAGTGGCGCTGCGCCCTCCGGCGCTGGAGGCGCAGGCGGCGCCCCGTTCGGGCCTTGAGGCATCGGCATCATCGCCCCGCCTTGTGGAACCGAAGGCGCCTGCGGCGCATCTTCGGGCCCTACGGCAAATCCTGGCGGAAGGTCCATGTTGCCGCCGGCGGCGGGCGCCGTCTCGACCGGCGCGGGCGCTTGCTGCTCCGGGGCGGCGGCGGGCCCCGCCAGAGGCGGCGCCGGTTCGATCTGGAGGATGGCGACGGGCTCGCTGTCGCCGCCCGGAAAAAACATGAGGAACGCCGTGCCCAGCACGAGCGTCCAGAACACGATGCCGCACGCAATGGCCAGCGCCTTCATTCCGACGTAACCCTCCCCGCTCGCCGGCCCGATCCCGGGCTAAGCCTCCTCCCCGGCAATGTCCTCTTCACGCGCCTAGTTCGCCTCGGCCTTCTTCTCGACTTGGGTGTCGACCGATTTGATGCCGCGCAGCAAATCGAGCGCATATTTCAGTTGCGTATCCTTCTCCTTGTCGGCCGGGACATAGGACGAGCTTCCGGACTCCTCCTCGGCAGCACCCTCGCCATCCTCGCTCGCGTCCTCGCCCTTGAGGTGACCGCGAAGATTGGCCTCGCCGCGCGGCTCCTGAGTCTCGGCCTTCTGCTTCAGCTCATCGGGCAGCTCCTCCTCGACCACGACTTCGGGCTCGATGCCCTTGGCCTGGATCGAGCGCCCCGACGGCGTGTAGTAGCGCGCGGTGGTGAGACGGAGCGCGCCGTTCGAGCCGAGCGGGATGATCGTCTGCACCGACCCTTTGCCGAAGGACCGCGTGCCGATGATGGTGGCCCGGTGATGGTCCTGCAAGGCGCCGGCCACGATTTCGGAGGCCGAGGCCGATCCGCCGTTGATCAGCACCACGATCTTCTGGCCGTCGGTGATGTCGCCGGGACGCGCGTTCGAGCGCTGCGTCTCTTCGAGATTGCGGCCGCGGGTCAAGACGATCGCGCCTTGATCGAGGAACGCGTCGGAGACCGAAATGGCCTGGTCGAGCAGGCCGCCGGGATTGTTGCGCAGATCGACGATGTAGCCCTTGAGCTTGGGGCCCAACTGCTTCTTCAGGTCTTCGATCGCCTTCTGCAAGTTGGCCGTGGTCTGCTCGTTGAACGTCGTCACGCGGATATAGCCGACGTCGTCGCCCTCGGCGTTGTACTTCACCGGATTGATGTGAATGACGTCGCGGACGACCTTCACCTCGAAGGGATCCTCGACGCCCTTGCGCACGATGGTGAGCGAGATCGGCGAGTTGACCGGTCCGCGCATCTTCTCGACCGCCTCTTGCAGGGTCAGGCCGAGGATCTGCTCCTTGTCGAGATGGGTGATGAGGTCGCCGCTCATGATGCCGGCGCGCGCGGCCGGCGTGTCCTCGATCGGCGCCACGACCTTGACGACGCCGTTCTCCATCGTGACCTCGATGCCGAGACCGCCGAATTCGCCGCGGGTCTGCACCTGCATGTCGCGGAAATGCTTCGGATTGAGATAGGCCGAGTGGGGATCGAGCGCGGTCAGCATGCCGTTGATCGCCGCCTCGATCAGCTTGGGGTCGTCAGGCTT
The DNA here is from genome assembly GCA_050247995.1 of Methyloceanibacter sp. Lineage (GTDB taxonomy): Bacteria > Pseudomonadota > Alphaproteobacteria > Rhizobiales > Methyloligellaceae > Methyloceanibacter. Next base: position 2,499 of record JBFWTF010000061.1, read on the forward strand.
CTCGACATAGTCGCCGCGGACGCGCTCGAGCACCTCGCCGAACAGGTCGAGCTGCCGGTAGATCTCCGAATTGGCGGCCGAGGCCGACTGGCTGCGCGCCAGGTTCACCATCGTAGAACCCGCGGCGAGCACCGCCAGCACCAGGAGCGCCCACAGCACATATTCGGATTTCCGCATCATCCTTGCACCTTTTCGGAAGCCTCTTCCCACCACGGGTCAGGGTCAATCGGCGCGCCGTCCTTTCTGAACTCGACATAGAGGACGGGGCGCGAATTATCGTCGCCTCGGCTCGATCCTGCCGTATTGCCCATCTCAGCGATCGGCTCTCCGGAAAGAACGAATTGACCGAGGCCCACGTCTATGCGGCTCATCCCCGCAAGCAGAATATGATAGCCCCCGCCTGCGTTGATGATCAATAGCTGCCCATAGGAGCGGAAGGGGCCGGCATAGACCACCCAGCCGTCGGCGGGGGCGGTAATCCGGGCTTCTTCGCGCGTTTGCAGCGACATTCCCTTGAGGGGTACGCCGGCCGCGTCAAGCTCGCCGAAGCGCTTCACTTCCCGGCCCTGGGCCGGCAGGCGCAAGGAGCCCTTGGCGGTCTCGAAGGGGAGCGCGGGCTTGAGCCGGTCGGGGCTGGCGAAGGCCACCTTGGCCGATTGCGGCTTGATCTCGACCACGTTCTCGTTCTCGGGCGTGGCGAGCGCCTCATTCTGCGCGCGCGAGCGGAGCGCCTTCTCGGCGGCAAGCTCGGCGTCGTACTGGGCGATCTCGACCTTGGCGATTTGGGCGTCGAGCCGCACCAGAAGCTCGCTCAGGTCGGTCACGGCCTGGGCCTGCTCGGTCGCAACCCGCCTGATATCGGCAAGCTCGGCCTCGCCTTGCGCGGTCGCCCGCCGCTTCTCCTCCAAGAGGCGATCGAGCGCGGCACGGTCGGCCTCCAGCCGGTCGGTCTCGCCCTTCTCGGCGTCGCGCTGCTCGCGGATGCCGCTCTCCAAAGTCACGAGCCCTTCCAGCTCGCGCGAGAGATTGTCGGCCTGGTATTTGAGCTCGGGGAACACTTCGGCGAGCAGCATGGCGCTGCGCACCACCGCGAGCGCATCGTCCCTTCGCGTCACGAGCGCCGGCGGCGGCGTGCGCCCGATCCTCTGCATCGCGCTCAGCATCTTGACGATGGCTTCCTTCCGCTCGGTGATCGAGCTTTGGATGACATTGACCTGCTCCGTCAGCTCGGCGAGCTTTCCTTCCGTCTCGGACAGCTTGGCCTCGCTCGCCTGCACCTGTGTCCCCGCCGCGATCAGCTCATTGTTGAGCCGCGCCCGTTCTTCCGCGAGAGCGGCAAGCTCCTCGGTGAGGCCCTCCTCCTTGGCCCGGTTCGATTGGAGGCTCTGCTCGGTCCTGTCGAGCTTCTGCTTCGCCTCGTCGCGGGACAGATCCGCTTGCGCCAATGCCGGTCCCGGCAAAGCGCCGATCAGGCCGGCCGCAAGCCATGCGGATCGAAGTCTTTTTCGCAAGAGAGCCAATCGATCGATGCGCCATGCGCCTTGGCCGTTCAGCCAGCATCAACGACAGCGGAGGGTTGAGGCAGAATCAAGGCAAAAGGCTTACGGTTACTTAACTTTCGCCCCTCAGGCGCGATGATAGGGGTGGCCCGAAAGGATCGTCGCCGCGCGATAGATCTGCTCGGCGAGAACGACGCGAGCAAGCCCGTGCGGCAGCGTGATGAGCCCGAGCGAGATCGCCTTGGCCTTGGCCAGCACTTGCGGCGACAGGCCGTCGGCACCGCCGACGACAAAAGCGACCCCTTCGGCGCCGCCATCGCGGAGCTTCGCCAGGAGGCCTGCGAAGGCTTCGCTCGACAGCGCCTCGCCTTGCGGATCGAGGGCGACGAGACGGTGGGATGACGGGATCTTGGCGAGGAGGGCTTCGCCTTCGGCTTCCTTGCGCGCCTTTGCGCTCGCCCCTTTCGCCTCGGCCACCTCGTCGATTGCGAGCGGCGACAGATGGAGCTTGCGGCCGGCGGCTTCGGCGCGGCCGAGATAATGGGCGAACAGCTCGCGCTCGGGCCCCTGCTTGAGCTTGCCGACGGCAGCGATCAGGAGCCGCATGCGTACCCGCCTGACACCACGCGGCGGCTGGACCAGAGACTAGATCAGATCACCAGCCGCTCCATCGGCCGGTCGGCCGACCACATCTTCTCGAGGTTATAGAACGCGCGCACCTCGGGGCGAAAGACATGGACGATGACGTCGCCGGTGTCGATCAGCACCCAATCGCATTGGGGCGTGCCTTCGATCCGGGCGCGGCCAAAGCCCTCATCCTTCAGTTTCTTGACGAGATTGTCGGCGACGGCCCCGACATGCCGTTGCGAGCGCCCCGACGCGATCACCATGTGATCGCCGATCGAGGTCTTGCCCCTCAAGTCTATGACCGCGACATCCTCGGCCTTGGCGGCGTCGAGCGTGTCGAGCACGACATTGAGGAGACGGTTCGGATGCGCGCCGAACGGCGCGAATCCGCTGGGAGGCGTGCCCTGCTGGGCACCCTCTCTAGCTGAGCGCATGTTGTGGTGAATGTCCTTCTGTCATTGCTCCTTCGGCGAGCCCCTTACCCGCGACCCATGCCAAACGCATGACAGGGTGAGTCGGATCGGCCTCGCCCCATAAAAATAGTATGGGCACGGGAACGGAACAATAGGCCTAGTGGCCCTAGGTTTTTTTCCCGTCTTTTTTGGCTTCAGACGCGGCGCGGAGCGCGGTCGAGGAGAGGCGAGACAGAGGATGGGTGATGAGCGTCCACGCCGGAGGCATCAGATCGGCCAGGCCGCCGGCGTCGCTCTCATCGACGCGAAAGCCGCCGAAAAGCTGCGCCGCCCGGCTCGCCAACGCCTTGAGCCGGTAGCCGGGACGGTCGAACACGGCAACCGGCAGCCTCGCGAAAATGTCCTCGAAATCGCGCCACAGATGAAACGCCGGGAGATTGTCGGCGCCCATCAGCCACACGAAGTTGACGTCAGGATAGCGGCGCTGGAGGGCATCGAGCAGGTCCGACGTATAGATCGAGCCGCCGCTGAAACCCGTGATGTCGATGCGCGGATGGCGCGCGATCTTCCGCGCGGCCTCGATTCGCGTTTCGAGGCTCGGCAGCGACGACGGGTCTTTGAGCGGGTTCGCGGGCGCGACCAGCCACCACACCCGATCGAGCTTGAGGCGCTTCAGGGCCTCCAGGCTAATGCCGCGATGGGCCTCATGCGGCGGATTGAACGATCCGCCCAGGAGCCCGATCCGCATGCCGGGGAGAGCGAGCGGCGGCCGCGCATCTGCCCGCGTCTGTTTCGCTTCCCCGCTCAAGGCCGGGTCTGGCCCTGCCCGCGCACGGCATATTTGAAAATCGTGAGCTGCTCGACGCCGACCGGCCCACGCGCGTGGAAGCGCCCGGTGGCGATGCCGATCTCGGCCCCCATGCCGAACTCGCCGCCATCGGCGAACTGGGTCGAGGCGTTGTGCAGAACGATGGCGCTGTCGACGCGGGCGAGGAATTGTTCCGCCGCCTTGCCGTCCTCGGTCACGATGGCATCGGTGTGCTGCGAGCCGTAGCGGGCGATATGCGCGATCGCCTCGTCGAGCCCGTCGACCACCTTCACCGCCATGATGGCGTCGAGATATTCCTTGGGCCAGTCGTCTTCCGTCGCCGCCTTCACGCGCGCGTCTGCATTTTGCGCCGCCTCGTCGCCCCTCACCTCGCATCCCGCCTCGATCAGCATCGTGACGAGAGGGGCGAGATGGGTGGGCGCCGCCGCCCGATCGACCAGAAGCGTCTCGGCCGCGCCGCAGACGCCGGTGCGCCGCATCTTGGCGTTGAGCACGATCTTCTTGGCCATGTCGAGATTGGCCGCCTCATGCACATAGACGTGGCAGACGCCTTCGAGATGGGCGAAGACGGGAAGCCGCGCCTCGGCCTGAACCCGGCCGACGAGGTCCTTGCCGCCGCGCGGCACGATCACGTCGATCGCGCCGGAAAGACCGCCCAGCATGAATCCGACCGCCGAGCGATCGACCGTCGGCACGAGCTGGATCGCGGCTTCCGGCAGGCCGGCCTCGACCAGCGCCTCGGTGAGGCTGTTGGCGATCACGAGCGCGCTAAGGAAGCTTTCGCTGCCGCTCCGCAAGATCGCGGCGTTGCCCGCCTTGAGGCAGAGCCCGGCGGCGTCGGCCGTCACGTTCGGGCGCGACTCGTAAATGATGCCGACGACGCCGAGCGGCACGCGCACGCGCGAGATTTCGAGACCGTTGGGCCTGGTCCAGCGCGTCATCACCTGGCCGACAGGATCGGGGAGCGCCGCGATCTCGCGCAAACCCTTGGCCATGGCGGCGACGCCGCTCTCTTTCAGCCCGAGCCGGTCGAGGAACGCCGCGTCCCTTCCCTTTCCGCGCGCGGCGGCGAGGTCTTGGCTATTCGCCTCGAGGATCTTGGCGGCATCGCGCTCGAGCCGTTCGGCCATGAGCTGAAGCGCCGCGTTCTTGGCGTCCGCCGGGGCGAGCGCCAGCGCCGCCGCCGCCTCGCGCGCGCGGCGGCCCATATAGAGCATCATCGGCTCGAGGCTCGCTTCGGGTCTTTCCTGGATCGCGCTCATTTACGTCTTCCGTTGCAACACCATGTCGTCGCGATGGATGAGTTCCGCGCGGCCAAAATAGCCGAGAACTTGCGCGATTTCACCGCTCTTGCGCCCGATGATGGCTTTTGCCTCTTCATGGCCGTAGGCGGTGAGGCCGCGGCCGATCTCCACCCCCTCGCCGTTCCGGATGACGATCGCATCGCCGCGCTCGAAACTGCCTTCGACTTTGGTGACGCCGGCCGGAAGCAGGCTCTTGCCCGAGGCGAGCGCGGCTGCCGCGCCCTGATCGACGGTGAACGCGCCCTTCGGCTCGAGCGTTCCCGCGATCCAGCGCTTGCGCGCCATGACCGGGTCCTGACGCGCGATGAACCACGTGCCCGTTCCCTGCCGGCCCAGGGGCTCGAGCGCGTGCATCACCCGGCCCGACGCGATCACCATATGCGTGCCGGCCGAGACCGCGATCTTGGCGGCCTCGATCTTGGTCACCATGCCGCCCTTCGACAGCTCCGAGCCGACATCGCCCGCCATCGCCTCGATCTCGGGGGTGATGTCCTTCACCTCTTCGAGCCGGCGCGCGTCGGCGCCCGAGCCGGGCGGCGCGGTGTAGAGCCCGTCGACGTCGGAGAGCAGCACGAGGCAATCGGCGCTCATCATCGAGGCGACCCGCGCCGCGAGCCTGTCATTGTCGCCATAGCGAATCTCGGTCGTGGCGACCGTGTCGTTCTCGTTGACGACCGGCACCGCGCCGAGCCTGAGCAGCGTGGTCATGGTGTTGCGCGCATTGAGATAGCGCCGCCGCTCCTCGGTGTCGCCGAGCGTGAGCAGAACTTGCGCCGCGACCAGCGAGCGGGCGGCGAAGGCTTCCTCGTAGGCGTGGGCGAGGTCGATCTGGCCGACGGCCGCCGCCGCCTGGCTGTCCTCGAGCTTGAGCCCGCCCTTGGGCAGCTTGAGCACGTTACGGCCGAGCGCGATCGCGCCCGAGGACACGATGATGATTTCCTTGCCGCTGGCGCGCAGCGCGGCGATGTCGTCGGCGAGCGCAGCCAACCAATCGGCTTTCAGCGTTCCGCTCGCCGCATCGACCAGGAGCGAGGAGCCGATCTTGACCACGATGCGCTTGGCCTTGGCCCATTCGCCCCTCATGGCCGCCACCCGCGCGAGGTGCGCGTCTCGCCGCGCTTCTTCTTGGCGCCCTTGGCTCTCAGCGCCACGACCTCGGCGGCGAGCGCGCGCAACACCTCGCGAACGCCCTCGCCGCTCGCAGCGGAGACGACGAGCGGTGCAACGCCCGCCGCCTTTTTCAGCGCGCGCGCCTTCTTCTTCATTTCGTCCGGAGGCACGGCGTCGGCCTTCGACAGCGCGACGATCTCGGGCTTGTCTTCGAGCCCCGCGCCATAGGCCTCGATCTCGCCGCGCACGATGGCGTAGGCGTCGGCCACGTCGTCGAGCGTGGCATCGACGAGATGCAGCAGCACGGCGGTGCGCTCGACATGGCCGAGGAAGCGGTCGCCGATGCCGGCGCCTTCGTGGGCGCCTTCGATCAGGCCGGGAATGTCGGCGAGCACGAAATCGGTCGTATCGATCCGCACCATGCCGAGATTGGGGTGGAGCGTGGTGAAGGGATAGTCGGCGATCTTGGGCTTGGCGGCACTGACCGCGGCGAGGAAGGTGGACTTGCCGGCATTGGGCAGCCCGACGATGCCGGCGTCGGCGATCAGCTTGAGCCGGAGCCAGATATGCATCTCCTCGCCCTTCTGGCCGGGATTGGCGCGGCGCGGCGCCTGGTTGGTCGAGGACTTGAACTTGGCGTTGCCGAAGCCGCCATTGCCGCCGCGAAGCAGCACGACCCGGTCGCCGGGCTCGGTGAGGTCGGCAAGCACGGTCTCGCCGTCCTCGTCGAGGATCTCGGTGCCGGGGGGAACGGCAAGCACCACGTCGGCGCCGCCCGCGCCGGTGCGGTTCTGGCCCATGCCATGTCCGCCCTTCTTCGCCTTGAAATGCTGCTTGTAGCGGTAGTCGAGCAGGGTGTTGAGATTGGCCACGCATTCGACGATCACGTCGCCGCCTTTGCCGCCGTCGCCGCCGTCAGGGCCGCCGAACTCGATAAACTTCTCCCGCCGGAAGCTGACGCACCCGTTACCGCCGTCGCCGGAGCGGACATAGACCTTGGCCTCGTCGAGGAACTGCATGGGACACGGCTTTAGCACCGGCTCCTTTCCAATACACTAGCGGAGAAGGGTTTTTGGCCCAGGCCAGGCGACGCGAAATTCCCCTCTCCCTTGACGAAGAGGGCTTCCCGCCCGGCGCGCGAAGCGCTCAAGTGGCGAAGCGGTAGCGCGAAGGTCAAGCGCGCGGCGAATGGCGGGACGGGTGAGGGGTTTTCGGCGCCGAGCCCGGCTGTTTCACCGAGAGATGGACGCGGCCCCGGTCATGCGTCAGGTCTAGTCGCTTTCCTTCCTCAGAAGGTCGGTCGAGACCAGCATCGTCGTCTCCTCGCCGTGGTTCTGCCACCAGTGCGACAGCCCGGGCCCTTCGGCCACGTAATCTCCGGCCTTGTAGGTCACCGGCACGGCGCAGTTCGACGCATATTCGGTGAGCTCGCCGCTAATGACATACATGACCGCGGGCCGGTCATCGTGGCTGTGCCAGGGCACCACGGTGCCGGGCTCGATCTTGAGCGTACGCGTGCGGAGCACCCGGCCCTCGATGTTGAACGGCTCCTTATCGATTTCCACCGACGCGATGGTCTCGTCCACGATGCCATCGGTGGCGAGTTGGACCCCGTTCCAGATCTTATCGCTCGGCGGGGGACGGACACCGGCCTTCTTGTGCTCGGGCGGGCACTCGGCGGCGGAGGCGGCCGAGGCAAGGCCGAGACCGGCGACAACGAGCATTGGGGTCAATAGGCTTCGGCGGAAGTGGGTCATCTCGATCAGCTCCGTTCGTGGTCGGGGCGCTTGAAACGCCGAGAGGATGATAGCCTCGCCCGCGCGGGCGGCATGGCCAAGTTTGGTACTCATCCCTAAGACGCCGTGTACTTTTCGGCCTGAGGCAGGTCAGGTCCGATAGTAGCCGGCGAGCGCCACGGTGCGGTCGAGCCGGTAGGTCTGGCACTTCGCCTTGAGCCCGCGCGCCGCGCTCTCGCGCTCGATGCATTCCTGCGGGGTGAAGCCGAACTTGGCGATGATCCGCTCGGAGGCCGGGTTGTCGCGGAAATGACCCGCGGTGAGGTAGGCGAACCCGTCCGCCTCGAAGGCATGGAGGATGAGCGCGCGCACGGCCTCGGTGGCGTAGCCCATGCCCCAATAGGGCTTGCCGATCCAATAGCCGAGCTCGGCATGGTCGGGGCCGAAGGCGCGATAGCCGGTGCAGCCGATGAGAGCGCCCGACCGCTCGATCGCGAACACCACGCCCTCCTCGCCGGCAAGCACGCTCGCGATCCACTCCGCCGCCATCTCTTCGCTATAGGGATGAGGGATGGTGCCGGTCATGCTCGCGACATCGTAGTCGCCCGCGAGCAGAGCGAGCCGGGCCGCATCCGAAAGAAGCGGCGCGCGCAAGAACAGCCTTGGTGTCCTGATGGCCACGGGCGGAAATCTACACGCTGAATCCGGGTGACGTCATTGCCGGGCTTCACCCGGCAACCCATTCCGCTTGGGTTCCAGCTTGCTCAAGCGTACCGGCGCCAATCCCCGGATCGAGTCCGGGCATGGCGGCCTAGTTCGGCTGCTTCACCGAGACGTAGACGCGGCCCTTCTGCTTGGTCGCGTATGTGACCTCGCCTTCGCGGAGCGCGAACAGCGTGTGGTCCTTGCCGATGCCGACGCCGTCGCCCGGGTGCCATTTGGTGCCGCGCTGGCGGACGATGATATTGCCGGCGAGAACGTGCTGGCCGCCCGACTTCTTGACGCCGAGGCGCTGCCCGGCCGAGTCGCGGCCGTTGCGCGATGAGCCGCCTGCTTTCTTGTGTGCCATATCGGGCTTCCTTTACTTCTTCGGCTTGCCGGCCGGCTTCTTGGCCGGGGCCTTGGCCGCCTTCGCGGCAGGTTTCTTCGCCGCCGGTTTGGCTTCGGCCTTCTTCGGCGCGGGCTTGGCTTCCTTGGCCGGCTTGGCCTTGGTCTCGGCCTTGGCTTCGGCCTTCTTCTCGACCTTCTTAGTCTCCGGCTTCGGCGCGGCCTTCGACGGCTTCTTGCCGTCGGTGAGGATCTCGGTGATCCGCAGCGCCGTCAGCAGCTGGCGATGACCCTTCTTGCGGCGGTAATTGGCGCGGCGCTTCTTCTTGAAGACGACGATCTTGTCGCTCCTCGTCTGGGCGAGCACCTCGGCGGCGACCATGGCGCCGGCGATGGTCGGGCTCCCGGTCTTGGGGCCGCCCTCGCCGCCGAGCAGGATCACCTCGGCGAGCTCGACGATATCGCCGGGCTTGCCCGCGATCTTCTCAACTTCGATAATGTCGTTCGGCGCCACGCGATATTGCTTGCCGCCTGTGCGAATGACCGCGAACATGACCGTTTCCGTCCGGGTTCTTGGCTTGAAGGACCGGCGCCCTTGCGGCGCGCGGGCGGCCCTAAGGGCCCCACGAGCCGGGCAATATAGAAGCCAATCATGATAAGTCAACGGCGGTTTCCCGCCAAAACGGCCGCCCCCGGGCGGGGTCGAAGCGCCCGCGGCCCGGAGGTTGCCGCGCGGCCGCCCGCAAGCTACATGAGCGCTGACGGAGAGGTGCCGGAGTGGTCGAACGGGACGGTCTCGAAAACCGTTGTACGGGTAACCGTACCGTGGGTTCGAATCCCACCCTCTCCGCCATCTTTTTGGGCCTTGGCGTAATCGCTACCTCCGTCACTGCAAACGCGCTGCGTTTTGCTAGCGGACATCGGTCGCGGGATCGGTTTCGCTGTCCTTCAGGGGTCCGCTCCCCCCCCCCCCACCACCGGCAGAGTTGT